>CP104793.1:3995000-4295000 GCA_025916135.1 Rhodobacteraceae bacterium D3-12
TTGTTACGGCGCATGACGCTTTTGGCTATTTCGGGCGGGCCTTTGGGTATGAGGTGATCGGCATTCAGGGCATTTCGACAGAGTCCGAAGCCGGGTTGAGCCGCATTGCCGAGCTGGTTGATTTGTTGGTTTCGCGCAAGATTAGTGCCGCATTTGTTGAAAGCTCTGTCTCGGATCGTAATATCCGCGCGTTGATCGAAGGGGCCGGTGCCAAGGGGCATAAGGTTGCCATCGGTGGCGAGCTGTTTTCGGACGCGATGGGACAGCCGGGGAGCTATGAGGGCACCTATATCGGCATGATTGATCATAACGTCACCACCATCGCCCGCGCGTTGGGTGGGGACACGCCGGAGCGGGGCATGAGTGGCCGCCTCGCCATGGCGAGCTAAAGGAATGAACGCATGAGTCTCTCCCTTGCTGCCAAAGACGGCGCCCCTCTTGCCGAGGAGCGTCTTGCAGATAGTCCGCTGGCCATTCGCGGGCTGACGGTGACCTATGGCGAGAAACCTGCGATTTTTTCGATTGATGCGACGTTCGCGCCGGGCAAGATGACCGCGATTATCGGCCCGAACGGGGCGGGTAAATCGACCCTGCTCAAGGCCGCGTTGGGCATTGTGAAGCCGATTTCGGGCAAGGTTAGTGTCTTTTCGCACCCGTTGAAGGGCGAGCTGGCGCGGATTGCATATGTTCCACAGCGCGCATCGGTTGATTGGGATTTTCCGACGCGGGTGATTGATGTGGTGCTGATGGGCTTGTCGCGTGAGTTGGGCCTGTTGGGGCGCACACGCAAGGCGCATTTCGACAAGGCGCGCGTCTGTTTGGAGCGGGTCGGAATGGAGGCCTTTGCCGACCGCCAGATTGGTCAGCTTTCGGGAGGGCAGCAGCAGCGGGTTTTCCTTGCTCGGGCATTGGCGCAGGGGGCGGAGGTCTATTTGCTGGACGAGCCGTTCGCAGGCGTTGATGCGGCGACCGAAAAGGCGATTATCGGCGTTCTGAAATCCCTGCGCGATGCGGGCAAAACCGTGATTGTGGTGCATCATGACCTATCCACGGTGACCGATTATTTCGACAACGTGTTTCTGATCAACACAACAGCGATTGCCGAAGGCACGGTCGAAGAGGCCTTTACCTCAGAAACGCTTCAGGCCGCTTATGGCGGGCGCCTTGCGACGGCCCAGATCGACCAGTTGGCGGTGTAGGCGCGCATGCTTGGACTTGGGTATAATGCTCTTTTGGTGGCGACCGGCGCGGCCCTTTTGGGGATCGCGGCGGGGGTGACGGGGACGTTTTTGTTCCTGCGCAAGCGGTCGCTCGTCAGCGACGCGATTTCACATGCGACCTTGCCCGGTGTCGCGCTCGGGTTTTTGGTGATGGTGGCCTTTGGTGGAGACGGGCGGGCGTTACCGGGGTTGCTGTTGGGTTCGGCCGTGACGGCATGGGCCGGGTTGCTGTGCGTAAGCTGGTTAACGCGGCGGACGCGGTTGGCCGAAGATGCAGCGATCGGCGCGGTGCTGTCGGTCTTCTTTGGCTTGGGAATTGTGCTGCTTACGGTGATTCAGTCTCTGAATGTGGGGCGGCAAGCGGGGCTTGAAAGCTTCCTTTTGGGATCGACCGCGGGGATGTTGTTTTCCGATGCGGTGGTGATTGCCGTGGGCGGTGCATTGACGTTGGCATTGGTGGTTCTGTTGCGCCGCCCGATGTTGATGGTGGCGTTTGATCCCGAATACGCCGCGGCATCAGGGCGCGATGTGCGGCGGATCGACCTTGCTATGATGGGGTTGGTCATGGCGGTGACGGTCGTGGGATTGAAGATCGTCGGGCTGATCCTGATTGTGGCGTTGTTGATCATTCCGCCGGTTGCGGCGCGGTTCTGGACCGACCGGGCGGATCGGGTTGTTTTGTTGGCCGGGTTGTTTGGCGGTGTGTCGGGATTTGCCGGCGCGGTCGTTTCGGCTTCGGCGCCGAACCTGCCGACAGGGCCGATCATTGTGCTGGCGTCATTTGTGTTTTTTGCTCTGTCGCTTTTTCTGTCACCCAAGCGCGGGGTTTTGGCGACCTATTTGAACCATCGGCATTATCAACGGCGCGTGCATATCCGGCAGGGTTTGTTGGCATTGGCGCAGGGGCAACCGATTTACGAGCGGCTGACCGTGCGATTGTTGCAAGGCGCGGGCTATGCGCGCCCTGACGGGGTGGCGACCGAAGCGGGCAAGGTGGCGGCGGCAAAATCGCTGCTGGACGAGCGGCGCTGGCAGTTGCTTAGAGCCGATGCGGATTTTGAGGCGACGGCGGCGCTTTATGACGGATTGCGCCCGTTAGAGACTGTTTTGACGCCTGATCAGATTGCAGAAATAGATCGTGGATTAGGCCCGGAGGCATCGGCATGAGCGGCGCAGAGTTTGTTCCCTTGTCGCTTCCTGCGATATTGATCGGCGTGTTGGCGGCGATTGCCTGTGCCTTGCCGGGCAATTTCCTTGTGCTGCGGCGGCAGGCGCTTATCGGCGATGCGATTTCGCATGTTGTGTTGCCCGGGATCGTGGTCGGCTTTTTGATTACCGGCACGGTGAGCACATGGCCGATGATGCTGGGCGCCGGGGGCGCGGCGGTTCTGGCTGTTGTTTTGATCGAGGGGATCCGGCGGTTGGGGCGGATCGAACCGGGGGCGGCGATGGGGGTCGTGTTTACCACCATGTTCGCGGCGGGCGTGCTGTTGTTGGAGCAATCGGACACGTCTTCGGTGCATCTTGATGTGCAGCACGCGCTTTATGGCAATCTGGAGAGCCTGATCTGGCTCGATGCCATTGGCTGGAGCTCGCTGTTTGATCCCGAGGCGCTTGCCGGTTTGCCGCCGGAGTTGATCCGCATGGCGTTTGTGGCGGCGGTGGTGTCCTTGGCGACATGGCTGTTCTGGCGGCCGCTGAAGCTGAGCACGTTTGACGAGGGGTTTGCGCGCACCATCGGGTTGCCGGTCACGGCGATTGGCATGGGGTTGGTGATTGTCGCCGCGATTGCCGCTGTGGCGTCGTTTGACGCGGTCGGCTCGATCATTGTGATCGCGATGTTCATTTGCCCACCGGCGGCGGCGCGGTTGATGACCAACCGGCTTGAGCATCAGGTCGCGTGGAGCGTTGTGTTTGCAAGCCTATCGGCGGTTTTGGGCTATGTTCTGGCCGGGTATGGGCCGCTGTGGCTTGGCTTTGCCAATTCGGTGAGCGCGGCGGGGATGATCGCGACTATTTCGGGGATCATCCTTGGGCTGGCGGCGTTTTTCGGCCCCTGCCGGGACCGCATCGGCGCGCCGGTCGAAGGGTGAGTTAGAGCGCCGCCTGCCCCGCTGCTTCGCTGGCGGCGCGATCGCCACGGGTGACGGGCACGCCTTGGGCTTCGAGAACCTGCGTATAGGCGTCAGCGATGCCCCCCTCGCCCAGAATAATCACCTGTTGGCCCAGCCAATAGGCGCGTGCGGCGGCCAGTTCGGCGCCGATGAGGTGACCAAGGATTTCGTCACTGTTCCCGCCCAACTCTGCCGAGTTTAGCTGCATTGCCAGCCGTTCGGGGCGCGCCATTGTGTCATGCAGAGCGGTCAGGTCCGCCGCCCTGCCCGCGCCCAGCGCGGTGGCCAGCCGCAGGGTGAGAAAAGATTGAAAGCTTATCACCTCTCCGGCGCTGAGGTGGACCCAGTGACCGGGATCGCCGGGAAGCAGGATCACCCCGTCCCAGTTGGGCTGAGCAACAGCCACCCCCGCCACCGCAAGGCGCGCCGCACCATCCAGCAAGCCGGGCGGCGAGAGTTGTTGCAACGGCCCGTGGCCGAGCGCCTTGGCGGGGGTGTGTTCTGTCATGTGCGACCCATCTTTCGTTAGCCTTGCGGCGTGACGTTCTTGCGCGAGCGGCCGCGTTCAAGGCCAAGCCAGCTTTCGCGCAGGATGATGATCAGACCGGCGGCGATGACCAGGCTGGCGCCCAGAAGCATGGTGACTGTCGGCGGTTCGGAGAAGATGAAATAGCCGATTGCCAGCGCCAAAAGCATGGCCGCATAGTCAAACGGGGCAACCACGCTGGCGTCAGCATAGCGATAGGCCGAGGTGAGGCAGATTTGTGCCAAGCCGCCGATCAGCCCGGCCAGCACCAGCAGCGAGGTTTCGTAAGGCGACGGCATGACCCAGCCAAACGGCAGGGTCAGCAGCGACAAGACCGTTGAGGTGATCGAGAAATAGAACACAATGGCCGAGGTCTGCTCGGTCGCGACCAGTTTGCGGATGTAGATTTGAGCCAGCGCGGCGAAGACTGCGCCCATCAGGACGATCACCGCGCCTGCCGCCTGTGCCGTTTCCACCACTTCGCCGGAAAAAGCGGTCATCCGCGGCGACAGGACGATCAGAACGCCGACGAGGCCCAGCGCCACCGCGCCAAGCCGGAAAATCCCGACCCGTTCGTTGAGGAACATCGCGGCAAAGATCACCACCATGATTGGCGTGGCAAACCCGATGGCCGTTACCTCGGGCAGAGGCAGAAGACCCAAGCCGGTGAACATCATGCCCATGGCCGCCGTGCCGACAAAGCCGCGCCAGAAATGGCCCATTTTCGATTCGACCTTGAGCCCGGTATCGAGGTCGCCGCGCAGCCAGAGCCATGCCACGATCACCCAGAGCGCAAAGAAAGAGCGGAAAAACACCGCCTCGCCCGGGGGGACGTGATCGGCGGAAACCTTGATCAGTGATGACATGATGACGAATAGCGTCACTGCCGCCAGTTTGAGGGCAATGCCTTTGATCGGATTCATGTCGCGCGGTCCTTTTCGTTACCTTAGGCCTATTGTCGTGCGAGGCGCGGGTCAATCTTTGCTTGAAAATATCCGCCATGCGCATGATGAAAGGCTATTGCCCGAGGAGGAGCCGCCAAATGTATGATGACAACCATCTAGCCCAACACCTTGCACAGCATCTTGCCGCGCAGCGCGAAAAGGTTTTTGCCACCCGACCGGGGATGAGCGACATCAGCTATCAGGCTCTTTTTGAAGGGGCAGAGGCGATGGCGGCGCGGTTGCTTTCTCTGGGTCTTGAACCCGGTGACAGGGTCGCGGTGCAGGTCGAGAAATGCATCGAAGCGGTGCAGCTTTATATCGGCACGGTGCTGGCGGGGGGCGTATTCCTGCCGCTGAACACGGCATACACCGGGGCGGAGGTCGAATATTTCCTATCGGATGCGACGCCTGCGGTGGTGGTTTGCGATCCGGCACGTGATGGAGAGATTGCACCGCTCGCCGGGGCGGCAAAGGTTTTGACGCTGGGCGCGGGTGGTGAGGGCACGCTGGTTGAGGGCCTGTCGCCGGTGGCGGCGTTTGTGCCGGTGCCGCGTGGGGCCGATGATCTTGCTGCGATCCTCTACACCTCGGGGACGACCGGACGCTCAAAAGGGGCGATGCTGAGCCATGACAATCTGGTCTCGAACTCGGCCACATTGCGCGATTACTGGCGGTTTACGGCGGAGGACGTGTTGATCCACGCGCTGCCGATCTTTCACACGCATGGGCTTTTTGTGGCGACGAATGTGGCGCTTTTGTCGGGTGCGTCGACAGTGTTTTTGCCGAAATTCGATGCCAATGCGATCCTTGAGGCGATGCCGGGGGCGACCTCCCTTATGGGGGTACCGACGTTTTACACGCGGCTGTTGGATGACGCGCGGTTGAACCGCGAAACAGTCTCTAACATGCGGCTTTTCATCTCCGGCTCGGCGCCATTGCTGGTCGATACCCATGAGAAATGGGAGGCGCGCACGGGGCATCGCATTCTTGAACGCTATGGCATGACGGAAACCAATATGAACACCTCGAACCCCTATGATGGCGAGCGACGCGCCGGGACCGTGGGCTTTGCCCTTCCCGGTGTGGAGTTGCGGATCATGGAGGGTGACAAAGAGGTGGCGCAGGGCGAGATCGGCACCATCGAAGTGCGCGGGCCGAATGTGTTTCAGGGCTATTGGCAGATGCCGGAGAAAACCGCCGAAGAGTTGCGCGCAGACGGGTGGTTTATCACCGGCGATCTGGGGCAGATGGATGCGGATGGCTATGTTTCGATTGTCGGGCGCGGCAAGGATTTGATCATCACCGGGGGCTTCAATGTCTATCCCAAAGAGATCGAAAGTCTGATTGACGACATTCCCGGCGTGTTGGAATCCGCCGTGATCGGCGTACCGCACCCCGATTTTGGCGAGGCCGTGATGGCCGTGGTGGTCAAGGAAGATGACGGGCTGACGTTGGAGGACATTGCCGCGGTGGTGGGGCAAAAACTGGCCAAGTTCAAACAGCCGAAACAGACACTGTTCCTGCCTGAATTGCCCAGAAATACCATGGGGAAGGTTCAGAAAAAAGCGCTTCGCGAGGCCTATGCCGGGGCGTTCCAATAGGGGCGGACGCGGGCGCTAGACCTCAAGCTCGTCCTGCGCGAGATCGCGAATGCTGACCGGGGTGTCCTGTGCCTTGGACAGGGACCAGCGCACGCGTGTCGCGGGTTCGGTGGCGCGACCGGAGAGGACGATTTGCTGAGCGGCGCGCGGTTTGAGGCGGCCTTTTTCAAGGTAAACCGACGGCTCGACCGTCAGGTCGACATCGCCATCGGTGCGCAGCACCCAAAGTTCGCCGCTTTTGAGACCGAGAGAGACCGCGACACCGCCCATATCAATCTCGGCGTCGACATCGGGGTGTAGGTGGAAGCGGATCTGGAACAGGATTCCGGGCTCTAGCATATCCTGAAGCTTGGCATGGAACCGCTTTTCGTCGGCGTCTTCCAGACAGACAAGAAGATCCTCGCCCACCATCCCGCGACCGTCGAATGTGAGTTCGAGCGTGCGTGCGTGGGTCAACCCGTGGGTTTTGACCCAACCGTCATGGCCGCCTTGGAAGCGGATGCCATCGGGGGCTTGGCTCATCTCGACCGGGACATGGGTGGGGGCGTCGCTCATCATGTCGGCGGATTTGCCGGTGCCGCCGGTGAGGCGCGCGCTGGAATAGCCTTCGATGCAGAGCGTGGAATGGGACGGGGTTGCGCGCCCGGCGCGGCGCCAATCCTCGCCAAAGCTTGCGCCGGATCCACAATTCACGATCAGGGGTCGGCGCCCCGAGGTCAGCTCCAAGGCAAGGGTGCTGGCGTGGGCGTCTTTGCTGGCGCGGCCTTTGGGCGGGGGTGATGCGTCGACGATCACCGAGGTGCGCCACGCGGAGAGCCGCGCGTAGCCCATCGACAGCCCGTCGGGCGCGCGGCCTTTCACGCCAGACTGTGCCAAGGCGTTATCAAGCCGCCCTTCCAACCCCTTGCCGCCGCCATGGAACCGCGCGAGCGAACCGTCGGCGTGACGCAGAGTGCGCAGGGTCGGGGCGATCCGCTCGATCGCTTCGAGTTGGGCGTTGGGCACGGGACGGCCGCTATCGGCCAGAGCGGAGGCCGCCCAGCAGAGCAGCGTGAACACTTCGAGCAGCTCTTCGGGGTTGCGGGTGGGAATGCCGCCTTCGGCGTCGACCTGTGATTTGCATTCCTGCGCCAGAGCCTTGATCGCCGGGCCGGTGTGTTTTTCCATCCCTTCGAGGGAGAGACCGGCGTAGATCAGCCCGGTTAGAGCCTCAAACCGGGGCAGGCCCGGATCGGTTGCCTGCCAACGGCGGCCAAGGAAAATGGTCTGCTGCGCGAGGGAACGATAGAAGGCGTCCGAGGCGATTTTTTCCGAGCCGTGCAGCAGAAAGATCGCGTGGTTGATCCAGCGGATCAGCCGCCTGCCGGTGAGTTCGGGCGTCCAGCCAGGGCCGCGCCCGGTGCCGTAGCGGTCGACCCATTCCCATGTCCAGGCCTGCGCCCTTTGGCGCGCGGCGGCATCACCGACGGCGGCGAGATCATCAAGCCAGGCAAACCCGTGGATTTCGTTCAGAAAGCCGGTGGATTTGACGCCGAGATCCCAAATGCTCGATTGGCTGTCTTCGATCAGGCGACCGGAGAACAGGAAATTTCCGGCGGTGAGCTGCCGACCGCGGGCGAAAATGCCGATGGTGCGCGGTTCGGGTTGCGAGACGAAAGCGGTCGCGGATTTGGCCATAGCGCTTGACCGCGCATGGGCACGGTTCAAAAGGCGCGTCAGCCACGCGCTGAAAGACTCTCGGTCGGACATATGCTCTGCCTCTTGCGCCTCTTTTGGGGCGTCGTTGCCGCGTATGATAGCCCGCCAATTGTAACAGGTCATCAGGGAAAAGCGGGAGGGCGCGGTTTTCGGCTATTTCCGGCGCAGCATGGCGATGTAGAACCCGTCCATGCCGCCATGTTCAGGCCAGTAATCGGGGCGCAGCCGCAGGCCGCCTTCTTGGGTGATCCACGCGGGGTCGATGCCGGGAAGCGACAGCGCATCGCGGTCAATTTCGAGCGTTTCGTGGCGTGTTAGAGCCTCTTCCACTTGCACTTCGCCCTCGTCAGGGAGGAGGCTACAGGTGCAGAACACAAGCCGCCCGCCGGGTTTGAGAAGGCTGACGGCGTGGTCAAGCATCGCCGATTGAAGCGCGATCAGGTCGCCGAAGTCCGAACCGTCTTTGGCATAGGGCAAATCCGGGTGGCGGCGCATTGTGCCGGTGGCCGAACAGGGCGCATCAAGGAGAATCGCATCATATTCACCTTGGTGAGTCAGGGCGTCGCCTTCGACCACATTGGCGCTCAGCCCGGTGCGGGCGAGGTTCTCGGTTACACGGGCCAAGCGCCCGGCAGAGATGTCGAGCGCGGTGACATTGGCGCCGGTGGTCGCGAGTTGCAGAGTTTTACCGCCCGGAGCGGCGCACATATCCAGCACCGCCTCGTCAGGTTGAGCCGCCAGAAACCGGGCCGGAAGAGCCGCAGCCGCGTCTTGGACCCACCAGTCGCCCAAAGCGAATCCGGCAAGGTTAGAGACTTGTGGAGAGCCATCAAGGCGCACGGAGCCGGTGGGCAGCAGCGCGCCGCCGGTTGCTTCGGCCACTGCCTTTGGGTCGGATTTCGCGGTGAGGTCGATCGGCGCGCCGGCGTATTGCGCGGCCTCGATAGCGGCCATTGCTTTGCTGCCCCATGCCTCTCCCAATGGGCCACGCAGCCATTTCGGCAGGCGCGGAATGCGCAGGCTCTCCCATTTCTCGGGCGCGTCGACGGTCATCTTGCGAAGCACCGCGTTCACCAGCCCTTTGATCCGGTTGTGGCGCTTGTGCGAGGCGACGATGTTGACCGCTTCGTTCACCACGCCATGCGCATCGCCGCCATGGGCGAGTTCGACCGTAGCGAGGCGCATCACGTTGCGCACATGCATGGGGGGCTGTTTGCGCAGGTGTTTTTGCAACAGACGGTCGGCGCGTTCCATACCGCGCAGCGTTTGCGTGGCGAGGCGTTGGGCGCGGGCACGGTCCGCCGGATCAAGCCGCGACAGCGCGCCGCTGGCCAGCGCCTCGCTCAGCAAGTGCTGTTCGTCGAGCACCTGATCGAGGAGGTAAACCGCCGAGCGGCGGGCGGACATGGGGGCATGCGACATGAGGGTTCCTTGGCAACCGGTTAAGAGCGGCGTATATCAATGCCATGAGCGATAAGAAAGACCTTCCCCCCGCCGCGATCCGTGCTTTGCAAGAAGCCGAGGAGCGCCGCATGCTGGCCAAAGCAGAGGCCGAGGCGCAGCCCAAGGAATTGGGCGGGCGCGACGGGCTGGACCCGGCGCGCTATGGCGACTGGGAAAAGAAGGGCATCGCGATAGATTTCTGAAGCTGTCCCGGTCTTGATCCGGGGCGCAGTTTTCAGAGCCCCAAGACGTCAAACATATCGTATTGGCCGGGCGATTTGCCCTGTCCCCAGAGGGCGGCCTTGAGCGCGCCGCGCACGAATACCGAGCGGTCGGTGGCGATGTGGCGCAGGATAATCCGCTCGCCTGCTGCGGCGAACATCACGTCATGTTCACCGACAATGTCGCCCCCGCGAATCGCGGTAAAGCCGATGTCGCCCTTTTTGCGCGCACCGGTGATGCCGTCGCGGCCCCGGTCACCCACATCATTCAGCGCCACGCCGCGCCCATCTGCTGCGGCTTGGCCCAGCATCAGGGCGGTGCCTGAGGGGGCGTCGACCTTTTGGTTATGGTGCGCCTCGATCACTTCGATGTCGTAGTCGTCATCTAGGGCTTCGGCCACTTTAGCGGTGAGACGGGTCAGCAGGTTGACCCCGAGGCTCATGTTGCCAGCCCGCACGATCACCGCATGACGCGACGCGGGTTCAAGTGCCGCGATTTCATCATCGCTCATGCCTGTGGTGCCGATAACATGCACGATCCGCGCCTGTGCCGCCAACGCCGCAAAGTCGAGCGTGGCCTTGGGCGCGGTGAAATCAATCACCGCATGGGCGCGTGCAAAGCTTTCCAACGGGTCGGAATCGACAGTGACGCCGATGCTGTCGCGCCCCATGGCTTTGCCGACGTCGCGACCGATCCAGTCATGGCCCTCGCGTTCAATCGCGCCGACAAGGCGGACCTTGTCCGAGGCCAGAACGCCTTTGACCAGCATTTGCCCCATGCGCCCTGAGACGCCTGTGACCACGATTCCCGGCAGGTCGGACATGTCATTCCCTCGTATTCGCTGTTTCCCGCCCTCATTATCGCAGCAACCCGTGCTTGGCAAAGGGGCGCCGAGGCCTTAAGTGCAGGGCATGGCAAAGAACAAGTTTCATGACGGGCCCGGCCCCTCACAACGACAGCTTCGCGTGGGCGAGTTGATCCGGCGCAGGTTGGCAGAGGTGCTGGCGCGTGGCGACGTGCATGACCCCGAGCTGAACCGCATGTCGATCACCGTGGGCGAGGTGCGCACGTCGCCCGATCTCAAGATCGCGACGGCCTATGTCTTGCCTTTGGGGGGCGAGGGCAAAGAGGATGTGCTCAAGCTTTTGTCGCGTAACCGCGGAGAGCTGCGCCGGATGATGGGCAAGTCGCTGGGGCTGAAATACACGCCCGACCTTCGCTTTCGGCTGGATGAGACGTATGATCAGATGGACGAAACCCGCCGGTTGTTTGGGCAGGACGATGTGCGTCGTGATGTCGAAGATTAGGCTTGCGCTGTTCGGGATTGCCCTGCTTTGGGCCAGTGGTGCCGGCGCCGTGGAGTGCCGCAATCTGAGCCATGAGGGCAACCGGTATTCCATTTGCACCGTTGATATGGCGCAGGATGATCTGCGGTTGTTTCTCAAGGACAAAAGCGGCTCTAACTATGGGCATTTTGGCACGATTGACAGCACATTGAAGGCCGAGGGCAAGCGGCTTGCTTTTGCGATGAATGCCGGGATGTATCACAAGGACCGTGCGCCGGTCGGCCATTACAGCGAGAATGGCGTGGTTGAGCAGAGGTTGATCACCTCAGATGGGCCGGGGAATTTCGGGCTGCTTCCCAATGGGGTGTTTTGTATCCGCGATGGCCGTGTCGATGTGATCGAAACCAAACGGTTCAAGCGGCAGAGCCCCAATTGCCGTTTCGCCACACAGTCCGGGCCGATGCTGGTGATTGATGACAAGCTGCATCCGCGTTTCTTGCCCGACAGCACCAGCCGTTATGTGCGTAACGGGGTTGGCACCACATCGGACGGGACGCTGGCGATTTTCGCGATTTCGTCGAACGCGGTGACGTTTCACGAATTCGGGCGGCTGTTTCGTGATGTGCTGAAACTGCCGCAGGCGCTTTATTTTGATGGCAATGTTTCGCGGCTTTATGCGCCAACGCTTGGCCGTTCGGATGCGGGGTTTGCGTTGGGACCGATTGTCGGCGTTGTTGCGCCGAAATAGAGACTGATTTGGGTGGGATCGACCGGTTGGATTGACTGGTTGGATTGACCGGTAGGATTGACGGGCAAACCCACCTGCGATACTTCGCCGTTTTCACGAAAAGGCTACGTCATGGCACGCAAGAAAAAGGGTCGCGATATTTCCGGTTGGCTGGTGGTGGACAAACCTGCCGGGCTGACCTCGACCGCGGTGGTGAACAAGGTGCGTTGGGCGTTTGACGCCAAGAAAGCGGGCCATGCAGGGACGCTTGACCCCGAAGCGACCGGCGTTCTGGCCGTCGCTCTTGGCGAGGCGACAAAGACCGTGCCGTTTATCACCGATGCGCTCAAGGCCTATAAATTTGCGGTGCGTTTGGGCGCGGCGACCAATACCGACGATGCCGACGGCGAAGTGATCGCGCAATCCGACGCGCGCCCCAGTGATGATGAGATCAAAGCCGTTCTGGGTGATTTTCTGGGTGATATCATGCAGGTGCCGCCGAAGTTTTCAGCCGTGAAAATCGACGGTGAGCGGGCCTATAAGCTGGCCCGTGCCGGTGAAGATGTCGAGATCGCGGCGCGCCCGCTTTGGGTTGAGGAAATCCTGCTGGCGGATCGGCCAGATGCAGACACCGTTATTCTGGAAATGACCT
Organism: Rhodobacteraceae bacterium D3-12; assembly: GCA_025916135.1. Classification (NCBI taxonomy): domain Bacteria; kingdom Pseudomonadati; phylum Pseudomonadota; class Alphaproteobacteria; order Rhodobacterales; family Roseobacteraceae; genus Phycobium; species Phycobium rhodophyticola. Next base: position 4,007,434 of record CP104793.1, read on the forward strand.
GTGGCAAGGGTGGCTATGTGCGATCGGTTGCACGTGATCTGGGGGAGAAGCTGGGCTGTTATGCGCATGTGAGCTGGCTCCGCCGGGAATGGTCAGGGCCGTTTGATGCCGAGGACGGGGTGACGCTTGATCAGATCGACGCATTGGCAAAAAAGCCTGAGTTAGACACGTTTTTGCGCCCGTTGGAGGAAGGTCTTGTCGATCTGCCAGAAGTGGCGACGACCCCGGCAGCGGCGGTGAAGCTGCGCAACGGCAACCCCGGTATGGTGATCGCGAATGACGTTGAATACGGCGATGAGTGCTGGGCCTCGCTTGCGGGTCAGGCGGTCGCTGTTGGGGTGTTCAAGGCCGGTGAATTGCACCCAAGCCGGGTTTTCAATCTGCCAGTGACAAGCGACACGCCGCACGTTTAAGCAACATTGGCGCGGCGCGGGTGGCGTGGCGTATCGGGTTTGGAGCGGCATTTCACCCACAGTTTTAGGGGGAGGCAGCGTAATGCTGTCAAGTCAGGGTCTCACGGTTGAAATTTTAGGCGCTCACAAGTATGCGGCTAGGGTATAAGCAGTTATAATATCAATTTGTTAAGGGGGGTGTCATGACACGCAAGTACTTTGGAACCGATGGCATTCGTGGCCGCGTTAATACTGGCGCGATGACCGCCAATTTCATGGTGAATTTCGGCGCCGCGCTTGGGACTTATTTCAATGCCACAGCCGAGACTCGCCGCGTTGTTATCGGCAAGGACACCCGCCGCTCGTGTTACATGCTTGAGAACGCGCTGACTGCGGGGCTGACGTCGGCCGGAATGGATGTGTTTGCCTTGGGGCCGCTGCCGACGCCAGCGGTGGGGCTGTTGACGCATTCGATGCGGGCCGATCTGGGGGTTATGATTTCGGCCAGCCACAATCCGTTCCACGACAATGGCATCAAGTTTTTCGGACCCGAAGGCTTCAAGCTTTCTGATGAGGTCGAGCTGGCGCTTGAGGCGCTCTATGACAGTGGCGATTACATCGACGCGCAGGATCATGTGGGGCGGGTGACCCGCCTGAATGATTCAGCGGCGCGCTATGTTGAATATGCTAAAACGACCGTGCCGGACCGTATTCGGTTGAACGGTTTGAAGGTCGTGCTTGATTGCGCGAATGGTGCTGCTTACAAGGCCGCGCCCGAGGTGCTTTGGGAGCTTGGCGCCGAGGTTCTGACCCTTGGCGTGTCGCCCAACGGCTATAACATCAACGACAAATGCGGCTCGACCCAGCCTCATGCCGCCGCCGAGATGGTACGCGAAACCGGGGCCGATATCGGGATTTGTCTGGACGGGGATGCGGACCGGATCATCATGTTGGACGAGACAGGGTCGATCATTGATGGCGATCAGATCATGGCGCTTTTGGCGTCGAATTGGGCCAAGAGCGGGCGGCTGAACAAGAACACTCTGGTGGCGACCGCGATGTCCAACCTTGGGCTTGAGACCCATCTGGCGGGACAGGGTATCACCCTTAAGCGGACCGATATTGGCGACCGCTATGTCGTGCGCGAGATGCGCGACCACGGCTATAACCTTGGGGGGAGCAGTCGGGTCATATCGTGATGACGGATCATGCGACCACGGGTGACGGGCTTGTTGCCGGGCTTCAGGTTCTGGCGATGCTGAAGGACAGCGGTGACAAGGCGAGCAAGCTGACGCAGGTGTTCGAGCCGGTGCCGCAGATCCTTGAGAATGTGCGGTTCGAAGCGGGCAAGACGCCGCTTGAGAGCGAAGCGGTTCAGGCGGCGATTGCCAAGGGCAAGGATGAGCTGGGCGATAGCGGCCGGTTGCTGGTGCGCAAGTCCGGCACCGAGCCGTTGATCCGGGTTATGGGCGAAGCCTATGACGAGGCGCAATTGCGCCAGATCATCAAGTCGATCTGTGACGTGGTTGCCGAAGCCTGAGCCGTAGGGACGCACGTTGAGCCGCGGCCTTGGGCGAAAACATCGCCTTGTCGCCTTGGGCTGACAGCCCGTCACGCGGCGACAGGTGCCGCCGCGTGAGAGACCCCGTTAGACGATGTCACCGAGCATCATGTCGCCATCGGTGAAGCGCAGCACTTCGGCGTTGTCGATGATGTCATGGCCATCCACGCCGTCGGCCAGATGTGTCACCTCGGTGCGGGTGCCATCCTGAACCACATTGTAGTCGGCGCGGTTGCCCGTGAAGATGATCGTGTCGTGGCCCTCTCCCGCGAGGATGACATCATCGCCGCCGTTGCCGACGATCGTATCGTCGCCGAGGCCGCCTTCGAGACGGTTGTCGCTATTGTCGCCCCAGATGAAGTCATCATGGGCCGTGCCGATCAGATTCTCGATGTCGGAGATCACGTCCTTGCGGGCGTCGCCCATCCAGCCGGTGCCTTTCAGGAGTGAGACGCTAACGGCGGCGTGCGAAGACTCATAGCTGAGCGTGTCGCTGCCGTCGCCGCCCTGATAGACATCAGCACCACCGTCGGAGCCGTAGAACAGGTCATCCCCACCTAGGCCGCGGAAGATCTCGGCCCGGTCGGAGCCGAGGAAGATATCGGCATAGCCCGTGCCGGTTGCGTCCTCAATCGAGACAAGGTCAATTGTGCGGGAGGCGGCAAAGAGCGTGGCGGTGTTGGCGTCGAGATCAACGCCGACCCCGTGCCCCTGAGCGCCCGGCAGGTTGACGAAAGACAGCATGTCACGACCGGTGCCGCCGTCGACGCTGATCAGGTCGGCCCCCTCTGGCACGGTGAGCCAATCGGCGCCTTCGCTGCCGCGCAGTGTCAGCGCCTGGTTGAGTTCGATCGCATAGGTGCCGCGATGGTGCAGGTGACCGCCCGCGGCGAAGTGGAACACGCCGCTTTCGGTCGCGGTATAGAGCCAATCGGTGTTGAGCCCCTCACCGGTGGCGGCCTGCACCGTATAGGGCACGAGATCCCCATCGGGTTCAAAAATCCCCGCCAGCATGGGCCGCGCGAGGGTGCCGTCTTCGCTTTCGCTTCCCAGCACCTTGACGCGGTAGGTTTCGCCCGCTTCGAGCGTGGCGGCGAACCAATCGGTGTCGGTGAGCGTGTCGATCGAGCCGGTCGCACGACCGCCAACGGCGAGGGCGGCGGCGCTTGAGGCATCAGAGCCGATGTCGTCGGTCATTTCGGTCACGCGCAGATTATAGGTCGAGCCGCTGTTATAGGTGGCGCGCGCGTCGATATAGTGGGTGCCCGTTTCGGTTGCGGTGAACCACGTTTCGGCAGTGCCATTGAGGCCGCCCGCGTTGGAAGAGCCGGCGATATGCGCACCATCACTGTCGCGGATCGAGTGGATCAGCGCGTAAGCAAGGGATCCTGTGCCGCTCGTCCCGTCCATGGTGATGCGGTAGGTCGCGCCGGCAACAAAATCGACGGCCACCCAATCGGCATCGCCGTCATAGTCGATGCTGCTGCGCAGGGTGCCGCCAACATCAATCTGGCCCTTGATGGTGAGATCACCGGCCAGATCGTTAGCCACGGCTTTGATCGTATAGTCGCGTTTTATCCCAGAATATTTGTAGGTGGCGTTAACATCGAGGAAATAGGTGCCGTCTTCGGGGCGGTAAAATCGACAATGGCGCCCTTGTCCCCAAGAGAGGTCGCAACAGAGGTATTGGCAAAGCGCGCGCCCGAGGCATCGCGGACCGAGTGGATGCCGGGCCAGAGCCCATACCAACTGTCAGACGTCATAACAAAGGTGTAATCGACACCGGCTTCGAGATCGATTGCGAACCAGTCTCTGTCAGTATCGTGAAGGAAGGTGCCTCCGGCGGTGCCGCCGACGGTCAGCCTGCCGGTGGTTTCGGTGTTCTGGGTATAGTCGTCTTCGAAGATTGCCACCTGATAGCCTGTTGTTTCAGTGCTATCGGGCGCGAGGCCGGCGGCGACGTAATAGGTGCCTGCGGTGGTCGCGGTGAATTCCGTCCAAGCGCCAACACCTGTGCCGCTATCGTCGTCGCGCGTGCCTGGAAGATACGCACCCGTCGAATCATAGATGCCGTAGATATAGCCATCGGCATTGTCATAACCCGACCCATTATAGACCGAATCACCATTCACCAGAACGGAATAGGTCTGCCCCGCCTCGAGCGTGATCGCGAACCAATCACGGTCGCCTTGCCAGTCGCTTTGGCCAGCGCCGGAGTAGGCGTCGTAGCGGAAGCTCGAACTGACGATCATTCCCGTCGTTGATGTATCGTCGGCGTAATCGTCCCAGTTGTCGGTAATGCGGACGCTATAGCCGTTTTGAGAATAGCGATCGTTTACTCCTGACGCAACGCCAGCCGAGACATAATATGTTCCATCAAGAGTTGGGGTGAAATAGGTGCGCGCGTCATTCCCCTCTCCCCCGTGGTAGTTTGTCGTACCGGCGATCAACGTGCCCGCGCTATCGTAGATCCCGCCGAGATGCGGATCATCATGCGTCCGCCACGAATAGCTTTCGACATCAACTCGATAGGTGGTTCCGGCGGTCAGAGTCACGGCGAACCAATCCTGATCGCCCGGTGAATCAATGTTGGCGTAGGTGTACTCTCCTACGTTTAAGACACCTGTGGTAGACAAATTGTTTGAAAAATCATCGGGCATAGTAAAATCCTTTTTTAAACATCAAACACAGAAAGCACCTCGATTTAAAATGATTAGATATAAGTTGGAAAAAGTCAAAAAATCAGAGGTGGTTTAGCATCGCTCTTTAATCGTTAAACTTTTTTGACAAGTATTCTAATGGTTTATTTTTTGGGTCAGCCACGGGTTTTTCCACGCGGACAGGGCGCCGGTTCATTGACGCCAGGATATATGCCCTGACCGAATCATCGGTCAGGGACGCAAGGGAATGGGTGATGCTGTAAGGGGGGTTATTCCTTCACCAGCATCACATCGTTATACATCATCGACTGAAGCGCGAGATAACGGAACTTCCACGGGTGGTTCAGGCAGAATTCATGCACAGCGCGCGCGACGCCACAGTGGAACATGCTGGTAGCGGACCAGACGTTGTAGTCGTTGAAAATGATCGCGCCGCCGGGCTTCATTTTGGGAAGGGTGGCTTCGATATCTTTGACAACGCCTTCGTATTCGTGGTCGCCATCAATATAGACCATATCGAAATAATTGTCGGGCATGCGCGACATATGGCTGGAGCTGTCGCCAATATGTGTTTTGAGACGTTCGGAATCCGAGGCCAGTTCGGCGCGGACTTCGGGATTAACCAGTCGCGAAATGTCGATGTCAAACAAATGCAGTTTTTCGGGTTTGCAGCGGGTCATAATTTCGAGCGAGAAATCACCACGATCGACGCCGATTTCGGCCATAACACCACCTTTGGCGACCTTATCGAGCAGCACATAGCGATTGGCCAGAACCTCGCAACCTTCGACCTTGGCTTGCGGAAGGTCCGGCGCCCGGTGGTGATAGCGACCCTTGGCGGCGTGAAACTCCCGCAAGGCGACGGAGAATGCTTGGCGTTTCCGCTCGACCTCTTGATAGGTAATTTTGGTTTCTGACATGGTAAGTCCTTCTCAAAGGTCCGTGGTTCAAAGGTCCAGGAATTTACGGGTAAAATCTTCGACGTCGTGGCGGCGCACGCTTTTGGTGAGGGCGCACCGCAGCTCTTCCAGATCGGGCGCTTCGGCAAAGCCGATCACCGACGGGATGGCGTCGGTCATTTCCTCGAAAACATAAGGAGAGAACAGCGACTGCGCGCCGGGCCAGTCATAGACCACCGGCAACGCGCCCGAGGCCATGCCCTCGATCACCGAGGTGTGGCAGCCTTCGCTGTCCGAGCTGGACAGGATCGTGCCGATGCCGCGATACCATTCTTCCATGTCGATACCGGCGGGATCGAAGCGGATCGCGTCAGACAGGTCCGGGTCGTCAAAGATGCGGGCAAAAAGGGCTTCGAATTTTGCGCGGCTTTCGTCGCCGCGGTTCCAGACCCATTCGATTTCCCACGGCATCGCGCTACGCACAGCCAGTTGAAAGCGAGGGTCTTTGTTGCGCAGGGCTTTGAAGAAATCAATCGCGCGGTCGAAGCGTTTATGCTCGAAGGGATTGATCCCGACGAGACCGAGGGTGAATTGTGCTTCGGGCAATTTGGGGCGTTGCAGCGCGTGCCAGTCGATATATTGCGGGATAACATGGATGCGGTCCGGATCGACGCCGTGCTTGTCAATCATCAGGTCGCGGAACCAGTTTGATACGACGATCAGCGCATCAACGGCATCCCAGTTTACCCGCGTTGGAAAGTCCTGAAACGCCTCGAAACGGTGCAGCCGGACGATCAGCGTGGTGTCATCGCGTTTGTTATTGCTGTGCCAGACCGCATTTTCGCAGCACCATTCACAGAACACCGTATCGGCATCGGCCGGAACATTCGGGTGGCCTTCGGGTTTGACGGTGCTTTTCCAACGCTCCCAGCTGAGCCCGATCTGGCTGTCGGCGGTGAGCCGGTCAATGAACTGACGCAGGAATTTGCGTTCATGGGTGGCGATGTGGATACGCCGTGGCGTTTGGGTCAGGGCGGGGGCCGATGCGGACCAGCCGCGGATTGCGCGGCCCAGCGCGTCAGCCAACCGATCCGCAGAAAATCGCTGGGCGATTTCAGCAATGCGGGTGAGCGCGGCTTGATAGACCGGCCCGTCACGGCCACGCATGAAACCGATCACAGCGTCGCCGACATCCTCTTGATTTACGTCCACAAGATAGGGGTAATCATCGCCAAACAAGCTTTGGTTGAGCGCATTGTCGTTCAGGATGGGCGGCACGCCGAGGGTGCAAAACTCGACGATCTTGGTCGAAATTTCGATCACATCGTCATAGCGGTCGTGACGCAGGCAATAGGCGAAATCAGCTTGCGCCATTGCGGCCTTGGCCTCGGCATGAGGCAGGTTCTGTTGTAGGGAAATCCCCTCCAATGCACCAGCGCGCACCGAATTGCGGAACCCGTCCATCCGCTTGAAAAACTCAGGGTGGCGCGGGCGGTAGGTGTCTTTACCCGCCAGCATAATCGCGCCGAGGCCCGGCTCTTGGGCGATTTGACCACAGATATCAATCAGCCAGTCGAGCCCGTAGTGCAGATCAACCTTGCCAGAATAGCACAATGCCACATTGTCGGATTTTTCCGGGAGCTTGGCGTCGGGATCGGCGAAAACGATAGGCGGCACGATATGCACCAGATTGGCGGGGTAGTCGTAGAGCGATTCCAGAGCGTGTTTGGCGGTTTCGCTCTGAATAACCACGGGGCGCGACGCGGCGCGGGCAAGCGTCAGCCATTCGGGGTCAGGGGTGGCCAGATCGGGTATCGCGCTTGGAGCATAGACCACCACGCGGTCCCGAAACGCCGGCAGCGCCAGAAGGGCCGCCAGATAATCAGCGCCACGCACGAAAATACGGTCATAGCGCCCCGTAGAGCGCTCCCAAGCGCCGAGCGTGTCTTCCAACGTATCGGCGCGCAATTGGGTGTCGGGCAGCGTCGCGTTTTCAAGCAGGGCATCAGCCCCAACCACGCGCACCCGGTCGGGCAATTCCTGTGCCAGAACCCGGTCTTCGAGCGTATGGGTGAGCAGCAGGTCGAGGTCGTCCTGTTTGGCCAACAGCTTGCACACGTTCAACAGCCAGATCGTCGACCCGTCGATCAGGTTGAAATTCTGTTCGGCAAGGATTGCAACCTTCATGCGTCTGGCACCCCGGCGGTTTCGGTGGTCTGCTCTGATGATGCGCTGGCTTCGATTTCTTCGACGAGCCCTGCCACCGTTCTAAAGAGCGGCGCGCGCGAGCGTGCGACCGGTCCCAAGACCTCGATCTTCCAGCCGCGATCACGGGCGATCCGGCAGGCATCCATGATCTGACGGTTAAGCCGCATGGTGTTGATGGACCAGAGGCCAGCCCATTCTTGCGGATCGGTCTGAAGGCCGGCCCAGTCGATGACGAACCGTCCCGGCGCACCAACGGCAAGATTTGCCAGCAAGCTGGAGCGGGTTGCGCGGATCACATTGGCACCGGTTTCATGCGTGGCAGGGCCGATCGCGACGACCTGTTCATTTGCCCGCCCGGAATGCATGGCAACCTGCGGCAGGATGCGAACATCAAAGCCCGTCGCCGCTGCTTCTGTTCCGACGGAGGGGCCAACCGCCGCCCCCATATCAAGCATCTCTGCGATTGGGGGATGTTCCTGCATTGCCGCCGTTAGAAGCCGCGACATCGGGGCCACGCGGCGAGTCCAGTGGATCGACGATTTCAACGAATTCATCGTCGACGGGTGGCCGCCGTGAAGCAAGGTATCGGCAACCATATCAGCCAGACCGTCAAGGTCACCCTGGGTGAACAAGCTGGCGTGGATATCGCGCGCGATTTCATCCAGCGGGGGCATGTCGGTCATGAAAACCGGCACGCCAAAGCTGGCGGCTGTATAGGGTTTCAACGGCGCGACCAGTTCGGTCACGATGCTGCGGTGGCGGGGCATGATCATCGCGTCGAGCAGCCCGTAGTAAGCCCCGATTTTGTCTTGCGAGACCTGCGGCACGAAATGCACATGGCTCTCAAGCCCTTCGGCCTTGGCCTCGGTGTGCAGGCGCGTTTCGGTTGGCGTTTCATAAGCCGAACCGATCAGCCCCTTGGGCGCGCTTGACCCGATAATGGCGAGATCGACGTCGATATCTTTGCTCCGCAGGCGCTTTAACAGCGGGATCAGGTCCGAGCTGCCTTCGTAGCCGCTGAGCGAGCCGATGTAGCCGAGAAGGAAGCGCGAAGAGCAGCCGATGTCCGCGCGGCTGACGCCCTTGGGGATGGGCCCCGGTGTGGAGACGCCATTGGGGACGAGGTGTATCTTGTCAGCGGGCAGGCCGCGGCGCACCAGTTCGTCGCGCATGGACTGGTTGAGGGTAAAGACCGCGCGCGCCGCCTTGGCGATGCGCAGGTCGTTATCGCGGTTACGGTTATAATCTTCGCTGTCTTCATAGCCCGGTTCAAGCGCGGCGCGGCTCATCTCCCAAAAGCCACGTTGCTCGTAAAAGAACGGCACGCCCCAGCGGCGCGCAGCGTATTGAACCGGCTCGGCGTTTTCCCAGTTGGACACGCCCAGCACGATGCCGGGGCGATAAGTTTCAAACGCCTCGACCAGTACGTTTTCAGCAATCCGGATGCGCGCGCGCGGGGTCACGCCGGGTTGGTAGCGCCCCGGCAGGAAAACATAGCGCACGCCGTCGATCACCTGTTCGGTTTTGACTTTGACAGTCGGGTCGAACCCTTCGATGTCCCACGGGCGTCCGGGGCGGTTGAACACGATAATGTCGTGGCCTGCGGATTTGAGCGCGCGGGCGATTTCATGGGTGCGCACTGCATAGCCATCGCTTGAGTAGGGCAAACTGTGATCGACCACATAAGCGATCCGACGTGGCAGACACCAATCTTTGGGGCTTCTTTGCGATACCATATTCGGTCTAACCACCGAGATGCGGCATTTCGGGGCGAATAGAGCGCCCTTCTGCGTTGCCTGCCATCACGTAGTGCACCAGTGGATTGATGTCATTCTGTTCAATGTCCGGATAGAGGTGCAAATAATGCGCCGTGTCAAAATGGGGGCCGGGGTTGCGCCGCTCGCGAATTGCGAAGGTCGTGAAATGCTCGGCGGGGTCAGCCCCACCGCTGGCAACATCGGGATAGGTTTTGAGATACCAGTCGGCATCAAACAACGCGCATTCGCGCACCACTTTCAGGTCGCGCCGGCGGCGCAGGCGCGGCACAAGACGCATGGCCAGACGCACAAGCGCATTCGCCCGTGGCGGGCGCATCATAACCAGCGGCGGCTGTGCGCGCAGTTGCTGAAGCTCCTGTTCGAGCGTGGTTTTATCGGTGTAAAGCGTCTCAATACGGGATTGTAGTTTTGCCATCGTTTCCGGCAAATCAGCGCTTAAAGCGAAACGTGGGCTGGTGGCACGGGTCATGAACTGTAACAGACTTTAAGGATGCGCTTTTAGAAAGGGAATCATTTGAGATTAACTGGCATTATTAGGTTTGGAAGTAAAGGAGACTGGCGCTCTCGACTTTCTCGACTCGGCGCGGAGTTTAGGGCGGTTGTTTTTCGCGACCTGCCTGTTGCGCGATGCCATTTTGACCCCGATTGGTATCTTGCCGCCTATCCCGATGTTGCCCTGTCCGGGCGTGATCCGTGGCAGCATTATCGACGGCATGGGTGGCGCGAGGGGCGGCTTCCTACGTTGATGCCGGCGGTTTGGCGTGAACGGGATCTGCGCCGTGGTTTGCTGGAAGATGGCGGTGCGGAACTGCAAGAGATGGCACGCGGCGGGACCGGGGCGAATGCCATTCACGCCGCGATTGCCTGTGCCCGGATCGCGGCACGCGAAGGCGATTGGCAGACGGCGCATGGCTGGCTTGAGGGGCTTGATCCAAGTCGCGATCTGATCGGGCTTGGCGGTCAGGCCGATCCGGTACTGCTTGGCATTGAGGCGGCGATAGAGGCCCGTGTTTTTATGCGCGCTCAGGCCTGTCTGGTTGCGGCGCGGCGTGCGTTTGGGGCGTTGCCGGATATTGCGCTCGCCGAGGCCAACATGATTGCGGCGCGTGGTGGGACAGAGACAGAATGGGGCAAGCCGCTTGCGCGGGTGTTCAGACGTGGCGGGTTGGTCGGTGTCGCATTGGCCGGTTCTGAGCATAAGCCGAAACCGGAGCCTGCGTTTGATCGGTTGCGCCCTATAAAGGCACCGCGCCCCTGTGGACAGGGTGGCCCGTTGGTCAGCGTGATTGTCCCGGCCCGCGATGCCGCCGCCACCATTGCCACGGCTCTGAACAGTCTGACGGCGCAAAGCTGGCAGTCGCTGGAAATTCTTGTCGTTGACAATGGCTCGCGGGATGACACCGCCAATGTGGTGGCCTCCTGTGCCGCCCGCGACCCGCGCATTCGGCTTTTGGATGGCGCGGCAGAGCCGGGTGCCTATGCGGCACGCAATATCGGCATGCAAAACGCGAGCGGTGCGTTTCTGAGCGTTCTGGACGCCGACGATTGGGCGCACCCCCAACGCATCGCAGAGCAGGTCGGGCTGTTGCTGACGCAGCCCGACGCTGTGGCCTGCATTGCGGATTGGGTGCGCACGACGCCCGACATGCGCTTTGCCCGCTGGTGGCAGGATGACGGGTATGTCCACCCGGATCTGTCCTCGCTTATGATCCGCGCCGAGGTGCTGACGCGGTTGGGCTTTTGGGATCGGGTCCGTGCCGGGGCCGATAGCGAGTATTTTGACAGGATCGAGGCGATGTTCGGCGCCGCAGCGATCTTGCGCTGTCAGCCGAGAAGGCCGCTGGGCTTTGGACGGCTACATCCCGCGTCATTGACGCAGAGCACAGAGACGCGGATCGACAGCCTTATCCACGGGGCGCGGCGCAGTTATGTGCAGCAGGCCCGCCGATGGCACCGGAGCGTGACGGAGGGGGCTGAAAGGAAAGAGAGCACAGGGACCGCGGCATTGCCGCTTCCTGCCCGGCCCGAACGGCGGCCCTTTCCCGTGCCTGCCGCGCTGGCGCTTGATCCGAGCGATCCCGATGCCGCCATCGGCGATGATCTGGCAAGCGCCGGGATTTACGACGACGACTGGTATCTGCGCAGCTATCCCGATTTGCGTGAACATGACACCGACGGGCTTGAGCATTACCTAACCAAAGGGGCCGCTGAGGGCCGTGATCCGGGGCCGTATTTCAGCACTTCGGGCTATGCCATGGCGCAGGGTATCGCGCCGCAAGAGGCGGCGCAGCATTACCTGTCCCTTGGGCGTGCGGCAGGGTTGCCCCCCCTGCCCGTCTGGACCGGCGCGCGGCCAGCGGCGAAACCGGGGCGGCATGTCATGGTCTTTGGCCATCAAGCAGGCCCTGCCCTGTTTGGTGCCGAGCGCTGCCTTTTGAGCACGCTTGATCGCGCCCTTGAGGCCGGGTTGACCCCCACGGTCGTGCTGCCGCGCCTGCTGGATGAGGGCTATCTCGCGGCGCTTTTGGAGCGCAGCGCGGCGGTGCATGTGCTGCCCTATGGCTGGCGCTTTGGCGGGGTTGCGCCGGACGCGCGCACGCTGAACAGGCTGAGCCGGTTGATTCGTGACAGCGGCGCGGTCGAGGTGCATCAAAACACCTGCGTCTTGGACGCGCCCTTGCGCGCTGCGCGTCTGGCCGGGGTGCCGTCTGTTTTGCATGTGCATGAGCTACCGCAGACCGATCCGCGTCTTTGTGCCGATCTGGGTCAGAGTGCGGCCTCCCTGCGCGACACGCTTTTGGCAGAAGCCGACCGCTTCGTCGTGCCATCCGAGGCGGTCAAGGACTGGCTCGGCGCGCCGCAAGAGCGGTGTCTGATCCTGCCCAATCGCGCCGATCTGGGGTTGTTCGACCTGCCAATTGCGCCCGATAACCCGCCGCGCGTCGCCCTGATCGGAAGCATGACGCGCCGCAAGGGGGTGCAGGACATGCTGGCGGTTGCACGGCGCCTTGCCCAGAACGGCCCCGCCGCCGAATTCCGCTTTATCGGGCCGGAAAGCTCCGATCTCAACCGGCTCGGCCCGCTTCCGGCGAACCTGCGGCATATGGGGTATGCGCCCTCGCCGCGCGACGCCCTGCTGCAGGCCGACATCGTGCTGAGCCTAAGCCATGTGGCCGAAAGTTTCGGCATGAGCGTGCTTGAAGCGCTGAGCGCCGGGCGGCCCGTTGTCTGTTACGATCACGGTCATCCTCCGAAACTGCTTGGCGCGCCCGGACCCGATGGGCAGCGGCCCGGCGGTATCGTAGTGTCGCGCGGTGCGCCCGAGGCCGTGGCCGATGCGCTGCGCGCTTGGCTGTCAGATCCGGCGGCACTGCGCGCGGCCTCCGTCCGGGCCCGCGACCATGCGAAAGCCATGGCCCGAGATGAGCCGCAAGGGGTGTTTCGCGCCTAAAAATGAGCCGCTCCCGCCCTCGAACCCGCTTTGCACACAGGGTTTTGGGTTGCAAAATACCCAATATACCGGCAGGACGCAGACATATTCAGAAAGACTTAGGCGAGATTTCGTTGTGAAATTCCTGATAGTATTCGGCACGCGTCCAGAGGCGATCAAGATGGCTCCGGTTGTGAAGCGTTTGCAGGGTATTGCGGGGCTTGAGGTTGATGTCTGTGTGACGGCACAGCACCGCGAGATGCTGGATCAGGTCTTGCGGTTGTTCGACATCACGCCGGAGTTTGATCTCAACATCATGAAGCCGGGGCAGGACCTGACGGATATCACCGCCAGCATCCTTGTGGCGCTGCGCGATATTCTGGCCGAGGGCGGCTATGACCGGCTGTTGGTGCATGGCGACACGACCACCACGATGGCCGCGGCTTTGGCCGGGTTTTACGCGCAGGTGCCGGTGGGCCATGTCGAGGCCGGGCTGCGCACCGGCGACATCTATGCGCCCTGGCCCGAAGAGATGAACCGCTCGCTTGTCGGGCGCATCGCGGCCCAGCATTTCGCCCCGACCGAGACCGCCCGCGCCGCCCTTCTGGCCGAGAATGTCGCCGACGAGACGATCGTCGTCACCGGCAACACCGTGATCGACGCGCTGCAGGACGTGGTGGCGCGGTTCGATGCCGATGACGCGCTGGATGCAGAGATGCGCGCGCGCTTTCCGTTTCTGGATGACGCCCGCCGCATGGTGCTGGTCACCGGCCACCGCCGCGAGAACTTTGGCCAGGGGTTCGAGAACATCTGCAACGCGCTCAAAGCGGTCAGCCAAGAGGCCAATGTCCAGATCGTTTACCCCGTGCATCTGAACCCCAATGTGCAGGCGCCGGTGAAGCGCATTCTGGGCGATGCTGGCGATGTGCATCTGATCGAGCCGCAGGATTACCTGCCGTTTGTCTGGCTGATGCGGCGGGCGCATATCATCGTCACCGACAGCGGCGGCGTGCAGGAAGAGGCCCCCAGCCTCGGCAAGCCCGTGCTGGTGATGCGCAACACCACCGAGCGCCCCGAGGCGGTGGCCGCCGGCACCGTGCGCCTTGTCGGCACCGACCCCGAGACAATCCGCGCCGAGGCGCTGCGGCTGTTGCGGGACGACGCCGCCCATGCCGAGATGGCCCGTGCGCTCAACCCCTATGGCGATGGCCGCGCCGCCGAGCGGATCGCCGCCGCGCTGACTGCTGACATGTGATTTACACGCTTCTTTAACCCAGCCCGTTTACTTATCCCCGAAAGGACCTTTTCCAGATGTTCGAGCGTATTTCGATGATCGGATTGGGCTATATCGGCCTGCCCACTGCTGCGCTGTTTGCGGCCTATGGCCACCGGGTGATCGGTGTGGATGTGTCGCCGCATGTGGTCGACACGATCAACGCCGGCAAGATCCACATCGTCGAGCCCGAGCTTGACGGTCTGGTCCACAAGGCGGTGCGCGAAGGCATGCTATCCGCCAGCCTGACGCCGGAACCGGCGGATGCGTTTATCATCGCCGTGCCGACCCCGTTCAAGGCGGGTTATGAGCCCGATCTCAGCTATATTGAATCCGCCGCCGCGATGATCGCCCCGGTGCTGGCGCCCGGCAACATTGTGATCCTCGAAAGCACCTCGCCGATTGGCGCGACCCAGCAGATGGCCGAATGGCTGGCCGAGGCGCGTCCCGACCTCAGCTTTCCGCAGACCGCGGGCGATGCGGCGGATGTGCAGGTGGCGCATTGCCCAGAGCGGGTGCTGCCCGGCCATGTGGTGCGCGAGCTGGTCGAGAACGACCGCATCATTGGCGGCATGAGCGCCCGCGCGACCGAGATGGCGACCGCCATGTACAAGCTGGTGGTCAAGGGCGATTGCATTGCCACCGACGCCAAAACCGCCGAGATGTGCAAGCTGGTCGAGAACTCCTCGCGCGATGTGCAGATCGCCTTTGCCAACGAGCTCAGCATCATTTGCGACAAGTTCGACATCGATGTCTGGGAGCTGATCAGCCTCGCCAACCGCCACCCGAGGGTCAATATCCTGCAACCGGGGGCCGGTGTGGGCGGGCACTGCATTGCGGTCGATCCGTGGTTCATCGTCGCCTCCGCCCCGGAGGAGGCCAAGCTGATCCATGCCGCGCGGCTGGGCAATGATGCCAAGCCCGATTGGGTGCTGGCCAAGGGCAAATCGGCGGTGATGGATGTGCTGTCAGCCAACCCGTCGCGCGCGATGGGCGATATCAAGGTGGCCTGCCTTGGCCTCGCCTTCAAACCCGACATCGACGACCTGCGCGAGAGCCCCGCGCTCGACATCACCCGCCGCTTTGGCGAGATCGGCTGTCAGGTGCTCGCGGTCGAACCACATATCGACACGCTGCCCGCAACCCTCGACGGGCTGCCCATCACCCTGACCCCACTGGACGACGCCATCAACGCCGCCGATGTGATCTGCGTCCTCGTCAAACACTCCGCGTTCGAAACCCTCAAAGACGCAATCCCAAACACCAAACCAATCGTCGATGTCGTCGGAATTTAAGACGGGGAAAGGCGCTGGAGCGCGGGCTAGGGTGAGCCGTTTTCCCGGCGCGATCCGCGCTTTTGCATCGGTGTTGCTGTTGTTGTGCCTTGCGCTCCCCCTTGGGGCGGATGTCACCTATTACCATATGACATTTGATCAGCTGCGCCCGGTTGCGGGCGGGTTTGAAGAGCGCGGCAAACGCTATCCTTTTCGCCGTGATGGCGGGGGCGCGGCGCTGGCCACCCGGCGCGACGCGCGCATTGGCTCGACGGTTCTGGTGCTGAAAACCGACCCGACCCCGCCCGGCGCAGACCGGGACCGTGCCGAAGTTCAGATCCATAGTGGTATCTCATGGCGGCGCGACTGGGTTGCCTCGCTTCGGTTTCGTATTCCCGATCACACCTCTGTCGTGGCCGACTGGCAGACATTGATGCAATGTCCGCAAGTGGGCAACGATCTGCCGCCGCCGATCTCGGTCGATTTGGAGCCGGATGGGCGGATTTCGCTGGTGGTGCGCTCGGAACGCGATGTGCATGAGATTATCTGGTCCGCGCCCCTGCCCCGCGGACGCTGGAGCACTCTGGCGCTTGGGTTTCGCATGGGTGCCGATGGTCGCGCGCGGCTCTGGCTGGATGGACGGAAAATGGTTGATGTTCGCTTGCCACTGGGATGGGTTGAGGCTGAAGAGCTCTGTGTTTTGAAAACCGGCATCTATCGTGCGCCGTCGCCCAATCCGTTCGAGCTTCACCTTGACGATGTGACACTTGGCGACAGTTATACCGGCACGCGCCTCCCAAAGTGAATTCAGGGACCGCCGAGCCAGTCGGAGCGAAAGCGGCGTTGAATAGGTCGAAACTTTGGCCTTGGCCGCTAGTGAATTGCCAAGAGTGTCCGGTGCGATGTGACCCGACACAAAGCGCCCGGAATTTGGAACGCGCCCAGCCGGTAGAATGAGTAAAACAGCACCTGACAGTTGCCCTAAAGTGGTCTAAAAGTCGGAAAATCCCTTTGAGTTTGTTTGGTAACATGTCCAAGAATATCGACAGAAGAGACGATTTCACAGCGCCCGCCACATTGGATAGCGGGCTTGCCCCGCTGGCTGCGCGCGCGGCGTTCTGGCGCTCAAGATACCTCAAGAAATCTGCTTTCCTGCATCACCTGCCGCTCGCCTTTTGGCTGGCCGAGGTTTGTCGCCCGCGGCTTGTTGTTCAGGTCGGCATGGATGATCCGCAATGCTATTTTGCGTTTTGCCAGGCCGTGGACAAACTTAACCTATCGGGGCGGCTTTTGGGCTTTGGCACCTGGGGCGAAGGCGAAGGCCCGCCCAAGCCAATGCGCGATTACAACGAAGCAAACTATCCCGAAATTTCGACAATTGCGGCGGCACCGGCGAGCAGCGTGAAGCAGCGGCTTGGGCGGCGGCGGGTTGATTTGTTGATTGCGGATTTGTCTGCGAAAACGGCCGAGATCGAGGTCCTTGAGGATTTATGTTCAAACCGCATGTCTGTGCGCGGCTGTGCCATGTTTTATGGCGTTAACGCCGCGTTGAATGACGACAAGAAGGCCGCGATGCTTGACCGCTTGCGCGACACCTACAAGACGGTTTGGTTTGACGACAATGCCGGAGTGGTTCTGGTGTTGGCGGGCGACAAGCAAGACAACCGTCTGTTGCAGTTGACCGAGATCGACGGGGAAAGCCCCGGATATTATGACATTCAGTCGGTCTTTAGCCGGTTGGGCGCGGGCCACTATTATGAATGGCTCAGCAAGGATCGGCAGGCACAGCTTCAAACCGCTCGCAAAACAGCGACGCAGACCGATCAGCAACTCGGCAAGCTGACTGACGAGCTTGCGGCGCTGAAAAAGTCTTATGCCGAGCGTGACTCAGCCGCCGCCGAGGCGCAGATCGCTCTGTTTGAATTGAATCAGGAGATTGAGACGCGCGAGCAGCAAGCCGAAGCGGCGCAGGCCGAGTTGGCGCAGGAGTTGGAAAAGGCGACCAAGGAGCTTGCCAAGCAGAAGGCCGCCCTTGAACAAGCCGAAGCTGCGCTTGAAACCTCGAAAAGCGAAGCGGGGGAGACGGCCAAGACCATTTCCCAAATGCAGAGCGCCCTCGACGAGTTGCGTGCTCAAAAAGAACGCTCTTCCGAGAAAATCGAAGATCGCGATGCAGCGCTGGCAACATTGCAACAAGAGCTCGAGACGATGCAAAAGGCGCGGGAGAAAGACCAAGCCGCTCTCAAAACGCAGCGCGCGGAGTTCGAGAGCCTGCAGAAGCTCGAAGAGGAAAGCCGCGCTGAGTTGGCGGCCGCGCACCAAAAGATCAAGGCATTGAAAAATGCCCGCGCAGAGGAGAACGCTGCGTTAGAAACTCTGCATGCTGAGCATGAGACCTTGCAAAAATCCGCCAAGGAAACCCGGGCGGAGCTGGATGCAGCACAACAGGCGATGCAGGCTCTTCAAAAGGAGCATGAAGACGAAAAAGCTGCTCTTAAGGCAGCGGAAGAACGCTATATGGCTTCCGAGCTTGCGCTCGCCCGGGCTCGCAAAGAACGCGACTTGGCACAAGACGCTTGGCAGGCCGAACATGACAGCGCGTCGAAAGCACAGCAGGAACTGATCGACTTGCGTGACACGCAAATGGTTAAGTTGGAACAAGAACTTGAATCTGCGCAAGCTGCCGTCGCGCAAGCATCGGATCGACAAGCCTCTGCAAACGCCGAAAAAGACCGCCTGGAAAACGAGCTCGAGCCTCGTTTCCGCGAAATTGCGGCGTTGACCCGCCAATGCACGGACTTGGAAGAAACAGCCCGAAACGCGTCAGCCGGAGCAGAGCAGTCAGCCGTTGCCGAGCAACAGATTGCCGAATTGCAAGCTGCCCTCGTCCAAGCCAAGGCAGAAGTCGCACAGCAGACAGATGAAAGGTTCCGCGAAACCGCGGCGTTGACCCGAGCTCTTCTCGACACCGAGAAAGCCCTGGAAGCAACATCAGATGAGACCGAAGGCGTATTGAAAGAAAAAGACGGCGCCTACCGCGCGCTCTTTGAACGCTATTCTGCGCTGTGCTCGCGACATCAGCTGCTTGAACTCGAAGCCGGGCCAAAACAGGTTCAAGAAGCGAAAGAAAATTGGTTTCGTGAGACCGCAGTTTTGACGTCTGAAATCGAAAAGCTGACCTCGGAGCAAGAGTCGCTTAAGCGCTCTGCAGAGGCCGAAAAGAAGGCTTTGCGCGAACAGTTAGAGCAGCAAAAGACACATGCCGATCAGACAATATCAAAGCTTCAGACCGATCTTAAATGGCGCACCCAGTCCGCTGAGCAAAACAAGGCCCGGTTTGCGGTGTTGCATAAGCTGAGAGATTGGCAAATCTCTGAAATTCAAGAGACGACAGGTCGCCGCAATCCGTTAATGAAGAAAGACCGCACAGCGAAGATTGCGGAGATCGACGCGGCAAGGCATTTTGATGCAAAGTGGTATGTCGCCGAGTATCCAGACGTGGCAGATTTTCCGGGATCACCGGCCGAGCATTTTTTGCGGTATGGCCTGTTTGAGGGGCGCAACCCCGGCCCGGAATTTGACACGCTCGCTTACTATACGGCCCATCCGGAAGCATTAGAGCAACGGGTCAACGCCGTTGTTCACGCGTCGAAAAAATAACCTCTCAATTGGTTTGGCGTATCAACGACGCGGCGGTTGCCTCGCGCTTGGATTTCGTATGCTCTCCTGCGCGATATATTCGCAAGCCGCCGACGCGGGCGCAGAGCTGGGCGTTCCATGCTTTGGGCAGGGGCGCTACGGGCTGACCCGCTGTTACGCGCAGAATCACCAGACCCGGCTTGAGCTGTGACAGCGCTCCCGAGTCGGATAATGCCTCGCCGAGAACAACCAGATCAACCGCCGTCAGTGTGGCGGGAAGGGTCGAATAGTTGCGGACCAAAACAGGTGAAGCAGCTTGCAGAGAGTCAAACATTGCCTGTAACGGAATGACTTGCTCGGTGGTGGGGCAAAGCCCGAGGACCATGCGCCCCGGCGCTCCCGCGGCCACAGCCAAGGCAGTTGCGTCGCCATGGACACAGATGCTGGACGCCTTGGTCAGCTCTTTCATCAACAGGCGAAGTTCATCGACAGACCACAGTTTGGCCCCCTCGACATCGTTCAGATTCTTATTCGCCAGCTGCAGTCCGCCAGAACGCAGAGCGATGGTATCAAGGCCCTTTTCAAGGATCGACACCATTGCCGCGCTTTCGGATTTTGCAGGTCGGTAGGTGGCGCTGTTTCTTGGAGGCAGGTTGGAAACGGTTGCGGGATCATTCGTGCCGATGGCCTGCTTCAGGTTAGCGCCCTCGCGGGTTCCCAATAGGGGAATACTTCTTAAGTCGCTGTCCGCAAGCAGGAGATCGTTATAGAAGGCTTTCATATCTTGCGAAAACCTTAGGCTTTCTTCCCGCGACATTGATCCAAGGAACAGGTTCAGCCAGCGGTGTGTTTCGACCACTGGGCGCGTTGTAAACGAAACATTGACCCGTCTACGCGACAGCGTGGTCGCTTCTGGCAGATCCAGTCCCGCCGCTTCGAGAAACCGTTCTAGCAGGGTCGTCCCGTCATCGCTTGCAAAAGGGAGGATGGTCACCGAAGTTGCATTGAAGACCTTTGCCAATTCCTGAATGCGCTCGCTGAAGTCCAGAACATCGGAATTCGTGACATCGGCCAAATGCGATGCGACAGGTTCGACGGTGTTACGAATACCGCCGACGACGCATTCATAATAGTAGGCTTGGTACCATTCATAGGCATCCCGGTGGACCGCAATTATCTTGACGTTTGACCCAGTCAACCGAGAGGCTAACGCAGACACTTTAGGGTCATGCGCACCCAACAAAGTGATGTTTTCAACTGATAGAACAAGCTTATTTGTCCGAGCGGCATGCTTCTTGAGCTCGACCTCAAAACTATCAGCATTTTTCTTGGCCAGTTGCCCGAGCAGGTCGAGGTGCCCCGGCGTTCGGCTGGGATCCGCAGGATTACTGCGCCGCAAAACGGAGCGCGGGAAAAGTACGCCCTGCTCAAGCAAAGCATCACGGTTGGCGTCCAGCGCATTCTGGATAGCCGTGCTGCCTGCCTTGGGTTGGCCAACATGCAATATGATATTGTCTGGCAGCGTCGCGTCCGGTTCCAAGTGCCCTCCTAAGGCAGTTACCAAAGGCGGGCACGTTTGTTCCCGCTTGATGCGGGACATGTTGGCAGACTATGACGCAAGGCTCAATCCAATGTTTTTTCGAGCTTTTCCTCGTCACAGATAAGCTCGATCTCTTCGTCGTCCTGTTTTGACAGATCAGGCGATCCGAATTCCTCGGCAAGTGGACCGGAGAAGAAGTGCGTCATGACATAGTTCACGCCGAATATGTTCACGTTCCGCTGATCCGGTTCAAAGAACATACCGCGTGCGGGTGGGGCGGAAATGATCTCGTAAGACGGGAAATAGGCGACGTCTTCGTGATCTTCCGCCATGTCACCGGCCACCGCACGTAGCACGGATTTGGAATAGACGGTCGCAGGCAATACATGATTGTCGGTCGCCGTGGCGATCAGCGGGACCGGCGACACCGTGAGCAGCATCCGCGCGCCAGGGTTGACCTTCTTCAGGCGGGCCCAGAAGTCTTCCATGTCTTGGTGAATGGCCCCGTAGCGCATGTTGTGAAAGCGATAACGCTTGGGGTCATAGTCACCCGCGACGGTGCCGGGGGCCATGGGGAACATGGTGCCGTCTTCGGTGCTTTCCCAGCCCTCGGTCAAGCCGAGCGTAAAGACGAAGAGGTCCAGCGTTTCAAACATCTCGCGCACTTTGGCCAGATGTCGTTCGCGCAGGGCCAGAACCTTCTCGGCGCTGCTTTGTCCGACCGGATCAATGCCCGGGCGCAGGGCGTCAAAGAAGCGATCGCCTTTTTGCCAGACGATCTCGGAGGGGGTGCGTTCGCCAAAGGCTTCGTCGAAAAGCTGTACCAATTGGCGGGTGGTGTAGATGTTGCCATAGCGGCAGGAGAAGACGCCAAAGCCGAATTTCCGCGCCTCTGTTTCCGTATCGAACACGGG
Organism: Rhodobacteraceae bacterium D3-12; assembly: GCA_025916135.1. Lineage (NCBI taxonomy): Bacteria > Pseudomonadati > Pseudomonadota > Alphaproteobacteria > Rhodobacterales > Roseobacteraceae > Phycobium > Phycobium rhodophyticola. The sequence continues at coordinate 4,029,002 of CP104793.1, forward strand.
CGGGGCGGGCTCCATATCCATGAAATTTGCACCGCGAATGGCAAGGTTGTTGCCGATATGTTGGGCAAAGCAGCTGCCTGCTGTGGCGACTTTGTCGGCGCGCTTGAGGTGAAACGGCTCCCACAGGTCTTTTAGATCGGCAAAATGGCGTTCGGCGATTGATTGGCGCCAAAAAGATTTTTGCGGTTGAGATTTATACGGATTAGTCATGTTTCGGCACCCCTTCAGGACAAAAGGAAATCGTTGATAAGATCGTTTTTTGAAACTTCGCCGTCTTTCGTTTTTCCAGGTTTCTTTGTGCTGTTTTCAGTTACCGTTGGAATGTCCGAACCCAAAAGCGAATGCTGCAACAGCTCATCTGATGTTGCCTCAGGATATTGGGAAACCAAATCTACAACTTTCGAAATATAGCTGTAGGGAATGGAGTTACTGTGCCCTAACTTGCCCCAGAAACCGACCTTGACGGTCATCGACGGCCATCGGCGATGGTGAACCGCGCTCATTATACTTCCCATTTGAGTGTGGAGATGTTTGCGATCCGCACCGTTCTGAAGGTAAATTACCCTGTTTGATCCAGGCCGGCTGTAAGGGACAGCCAAATCCAAACAAATTTTGCTTGCCAAAGCTTCAACATCGTCTGTTTCTGTCCAGCATCCCTGCAAGCATTTTTCCACGCCTGTCCCAAGTTTGGTCGAATAGGTGTAGAGGTTCGTTTGCGGGTTTGCGACCACTGCAGTACTATTTTTATGCAAATTTGAGTAAAATAGCGCGGCATAACCGCCAGATGACCCACCCACGAAGATTGGAGGATTTTGGCTCTCGAACGCCTCGGAAAATGCCGCGAACATTTTGGGTAAAAGCTCGATCAATGGCAACGTTTCATGCCCTTGGTACCATCCAATCGGAGTGCTGAGGGTATGGAACAAGCTGTCGTCGAAGACTGATATTTGTGTCAAGCTTGAACTATCAGGCAAAAATGCCTGAAAAAATGGGATCTCTCGCTGGTCTCGCGCGACGGCTCCGTGAAACAAGAAAGCAATGTCATTGGAGGTGCCTTTACGCACCCGCACATTAATTGCATGACCATCGACGAGAACCTTCCCTTGGCCTCCTTTTTCAAGGAGCGCTGATGGAATGCTCACACTGTCATTTATTTTAGTCATTCAAGCGATCCTTTACATTTTCCATAACCGTTCGCCGGAAGGACTTGCTGGCGATCGAAAGTGTGGGCGCTGCTGTAGCGGCATTTCCACTTCGTTCGGGTTGCCACTCGGGAAACCGCGTTTCGATGGCTGAGGTTGAAAACCGTGCGTTCACAATATCCTGCACCTCGTTCAAGAAAGAAATGCGTTGTTTGTCATGCCGCCCCAATTCGCGGATCAAAGGCGCCACGCTTTCGGGCGTGCAATAGAACGCGAGGTCAGAAAAGACGTCTTCGAACTTTGGCGGCAATATGCAAGGTACCCCGGCAATCATCGCTTCTGCGATAGTACGCCCGAAGCCTTCGTTTAGTGATGAGTTGGGATAATAGACGAAGACGTCCAGATTTTCGAGGTAGTCCTTGGGCGTGATGCTGCCGAAGTCATAAACGGTCCAGTTGTCGGGCAAACCGCCCAAAATACTCGCGGCATTGGAGGCGCCGCCCAGACCTTGATACGAAAATCGATATGGTCAGGGAAAGCCTGGCTTAGCAACGCCGGGTCTTCAAGCCACTTTTCCGCGCCATCGCGGCCATGCCGGCCAATGGTAAAGGGCGCGATGAGCGTTGATCGCGGGGCGTGCTGATAACTTTCCAGATCGAAAGTCGGGGTCCAGTCTTGCTCAGAGAGCACAGTTTCGGGCAAAGCTTCGCGGAGTTCGCTTCGCATAAGCGGGCTGATCGGGCAGATTCGGAATCGCTTCGCTCGAGTTTGCTTGGCGGTCTCCAAGAGCTCTTCCATCGAATAAACTAACTCTCCTGACGTCCTTTTGTGGGAGTTGTTTATGACAAAATAGGCAGACTCTGCATCCAGTTTGTTCATATTCTTCTGAAACAGGCTCGAAGCAACAACCGCCGGATGTCTTACAATCAGCGTTTTGCACTTCAAGTGGGCGAAATCGCTAAAGAGAGAGACCAGGTCTCCGTGCTCGTAAAAACGCTCGGATATCGGTTTTCCCAAGTTGCTATCAATCGGGCAGTGCACCACTTTGACGGTCAAACCCTTGTTTCGAAAGTGACGCAGTTCATCTAAAGAGGATGACGCGTTGCCACCAGGAAACCGCAAATTTGTGACGAGACACAAGTCGACGGTTTCGATTTTTTCACTCACGGGTGGCGCTTTATCGGTTTGCGACTTGTATGTTTCGGCCACCACACCGGGCGGGTTAAGTGCAGTTGTGGGCGCTGAAAACCGCCGTTTGCTTTGCGGGAATTCGAGATAACTATCCGCTTGGCCCAATGTGCTGTGCCATTTGACAAAGCTGGCTTTGTATTCTTGGCGTTCCGGGGCGATCTTGACACCCGGTTTGTGACCGAATTGAGGGTGATTGGTCAGCCCGTCCGGGTTGTCGAGACAGATCATACCAACCGAGTTGAAACGCTTCATGGTCTTTTTCGTGACGTTTTCTATTCGGCGTATGACTTCTGAATCGCCACCAAAACGCATTTCATCCCAGTGGCCGATCTTCTCATTGAAGAAGGTTCGTTCGCACATCATAGAAATGAAACCTGCCACGCAAGCACCATCCTGCGTATTTGGGCCAAGGGGCGAAAGTCGAGTGAATGCACCGCGACCGGACATTCGCAACATTCCCATCAGAGAGGCGGCCTGATTATTCGCCGTCAGATATCCAACGTGCTTTTCCACCCTTTGAGGATGCGCCCAATCATCTGCGTCATGTCCAGTAACCCAAAGCCCCGTCGCATAGTTCAGCGCAATGTTTTTGGAAACGTAAGGGCCAACGTTCTGTGCATTACGCAGCGGCTGCAATCGAGAATCTTCTTGCGCCAGGCGAGAGATGATCTGCCATGTATCATCTGTGCTGGCATCGTCGACCACAATCAACTGGATTGGTTTCCAGGTTTGGTTCAGGATCGAGCGAACGGCATACTCAATGGTCTTCGACGCGTTCCAGGCTGGCATGATGACCGTAACAACCGGACCCTGATGGATTTCTGGCAATTTTTCAGTGGTCAAACGTTCGAATAGCGAAACGCCAGGTCTTGCGGGTTGCAATGCAATGCCGGCGACTCCGAAGTGGTCAAAGAAACTGTTGACCTCGCCCAACCACGCTTCGGTGTCATAACGGCGTACAGCGTCGTTCGCTCGCAACAAAGCGACGGCATGCATGTGGTTTTTGGGCAAATGCTCTTCGGCGAGCCGAATGGCGCGTTCGGTATTACCGGCAATAGAATCTATGCCTGCCGCCCAAAGGGACCTGCTTGATGTCAGGGTTTGCGTGCGGTCGAGGCTTGCGAGACAAGTAATGGAGCAGCGGGTTCAGGTTGTTTTTTTGTACATTGCGATGCGTGTTGACGTAAAACCCTGCAGAGAAATCACTGCTCGGGTCGCGCCGCAGCAATGCACCAAATCGCTGGTAATGCTCCGCGGGCTCCAAGCCGGTAAGAGCAACATCAGGATATTGACTCACATACCAGTCGGCATCGAACAGTTCGGAATCACTAATTTTCTGTATATACTTAGGGTCTCTAGGGTGGATGCCAGACATAAAAGGCGGTCTCCGAAAATAGGCTGTGACAAGCAATAGCGACGGTAGAAAAAATGGGTTGTTTCAGAAGCTTGGGCGATAGGGGCATAGATACACATGACCCCAAAAACTTCAAGAACCCAGACGCCGCAGAAGGCGACTTAGACTAGCGGCCCTCAACCCACGCCGGGAAACCGAGTGCGGAACCAGGTGGCGTCCTTGGCCGGATCGGCAAATCGGGCGCGGAAAGTGTCGACATAGGCGCGGCGCGCGGGGGATGGGATTTGATCCAGCGTACCGTCGGGGCGGGTTAGCAGCATGTCTGTGGCCAGCGAATCTGTGCGCAATTCGGCAAGGTAGAGAACCGTGTTGATGTTGAGAATGCTCTCTGCGCCGGAGAAATGCGTCAGGCGCTGGAACCACTCGTCATCGCCGGCGCGGCGCACCGGCTCGAAGTAGCCGATCTCGTCGAAGATGCGGCGACGCACGGCGAGGGTGATCAGCCCGATCCGCGAGACCTTGCCGCCGAGCGCGATGGTCTTGCCGGTTTCGGGGTTGTAGCGGGCATAGGCGCTGCGGGTGGCGATCAGGGCGGGCTGCTCGAGCAGTGGCAGCACCTGAATCATAACGCGGTCGGGGTGCGAACGGTCGTCGGAGTCCTGAAACAGCACCACATCGCCCGTGGCGAGGCTGAGGGCGCGATTTTTGGCGGCGTAGGTGCCGAGGTTTTCGGGATTGCGCGTAATGATGATGCGGTCAGGATCTTGGGTCTGGACCTCTTGCAGCTTGGCCCAAGTGCCGTCGGTGCTGACATCGTCACAGATGACGATTTCGACATCTCGATAACTCTGGGCCTGCAGCGACGCGATGGCGGCGGTGATGGTGTCTTCGGCGTTATAAGCCGTCATGATGACCGACACGCGCGGCAGCTTTTGTCCGGGGGCGGGGCGATCCGGACCTTGGTAACTGTTGCGACTGCGGGTCCATAGGGCGGTTGCGTCCTCGCCATCGGAGGGCAGGGTCAGCGGGCGGGCGCGCGCGGCGCGCACCTGCTCTGCGGTCGTGTCCGGTCCCGGCTTCCTGTCGAGCAACAGGCCGATGCGGATGTAGTGCTCGGACGGGGACATCTGCGCGTGCAGAACGTCGCCGTAGGTGGTTGTATACCACGCCTCATCAAACAGGCCCGTGCCGAGCAGCCAGCGGGCCTGTTCTGCGAGAGACGCTGACGCGATCAAAGGCGCAGGTCGCTTTCGTCGCGCGCAAAGGCCGCCTTCATATCGAAGAAAACGCCATCGTCGCTTAACCGTGCGCGCAGGGCTTCGGCGCCTGCCTCAAGGAATTCGGCATGCGGCACGGCAAGGACCACAGCATCGTAATTCGCGCCCGCGGCGGGGAGTTCTGTCAACGCGTCTTCGCCAAGCTCCTGTTTGGCTTCTTCGGCGTCGATCCAAGTGTCGCAGAAATCGACGGTCATCCCGAATTCACGCAGCGCTTCGGCCAGATCCACAACCTTGGTGTTGCGGATGTCGGGGCAGTTTTCCTTGAAGGTGAGACCCAGCATCAGCACACGAGCACCTTTGAGCCGAGCGCCGTTGTCGATCATCGCCTTCAGCAGGCGGTTGGCCGCAACCTGTGCCATGCTGTCGTTGATTTCACGACTGGTACGAATGATGTCGGGGATATGGCCCGCCGCCATCGACTTGTGAACCAGATAATAGGGATCAACACCGATACAATGCCCGCCCACAAGGCCGGGGCTAAGCCGGGTGAAATTCCATTTGGTCGCCGCTGCGTCGAGCACATCGGATGTGTCGATGTCGAGGTGCGAAAAGATGATCGACAGTTCGTTAACCAGCGCGATCGAAACGTCACGCTGCGTGTTCTCGATGATCTTCGAGGCTTCGGCGACTTTCATGCTGGCAGCCTTGAATGTGCCGGCGGTGATGATCGTGCCGTAAAGCGCATCAATCACGTCGGCCACTTCGGGGGTCGAACCGGAGGTCACTTTGACAATCTTGGGCAACGGGCGTTCCTTGTCGCCGGGATTGATCCGCTCGGGGCTGTAGCCGGCATAGAAATCGCGGTTAAAGGTCAGACCCGAGACCTCTTCGACCACTGGCAGGCAGTCTTCTTCGGTGGCGCCGGGATAGACGGTCGATTCGTAGATCACGATATCACCCTTGCTGATAACTTCGCCCACTGTGCGCGAGGCCGAAATCAGCGGTTTGAGGTTGGGCTGCCGGTGCTGGTCAATCGGGGTCGGCACGGCGATGATAAAGACGTTGCAGTCTTTCAGGTCGGCAAGATCGGACGACAGGGTCATTTGCCCCGCAGCCTGCAATTGCTCGCTTGTGACCTCTTCGGTGACGTCAATGCCATCGCGCAGTTGCTGGATGCGTTGCGGGTCGATGTCGAAGCCCACGGTCGCGCGGGCTTTGCCAAATTCAACAGCCAGCGGCAGGCCCACATAGCCCAAGCCGATAACAGCGAGACGAACTTCATTCAGTGACGGAAAAGACGCTTGGGAAGTCATGAGTTTTTAACTTTCGTGCAATTGGTTGGCAGTCAATATCTTGGCGCCCTCATAAAGCGGCGATGGAAAGGACGCAAGACGGTGCTGGTCATGGAGAGAGGCGTTTACGGCCTAGGGCAGACGTTCTTCAATTGGTGGCGGCGGTTTGAGAAAATTCACGCTCAAAGGCTGACGGAAAGCAATGTTTGAAACCTGTGTCGGCCAAAATTCCTGAACTCGATTCTGTCAGAGTGAAGGGAGCGAAGACCCCTCACCTTTCAGAGGTGGATGCACCTGTGGGGTTTTGGAGAAGTCTGCGAGATCAGGGTGCACCAAAAAGGAAGGTTCTGGCAAAATCTCACCATCGCCTTTGTTGAGCAGATTGCTGCTATGAACCACGATGCACCACATTGAAGTGTCCTCGTTCAGAAACTGCGTCGGGGTGGCTTTTACATTTTTGGAGGTGCCAAAAGCATGCTCAAGAACGGCCCCGGTGTAGATTTGTTAAGAACTAAGATAGTCTTGAAAGGTTTGATTGCGCAACGAGGCCAATGCGGTGAGTTTTGCCAGTCGGAACCGATATTCAAGCCATGCGTCATCGTTGTTATCAAGATGAAGGTAGCTCAATTAGTCCACATTGCACCTAATAGTAACATATCTGGCGGCGCGGCAGTTTAAATTCTACGACCGCTAAACACATAAATTTCGATCTTGCTGCTTTCTTTTGCGACCGTTGATATGTCAGCCCACCACACCCCCAGCGCCGGAACCCCGGCGCAGTGGCGGTGAAGGATCGAGGCGACGCCTTGGTCGCGCTGCGAAGGCCAAGGTTTCTTGTGCCAAAGAGCGGTTTAGACTAGGGAAAAAGAGTGCAGAGTCAAAGTGGTGAGCCCTTCAATGGCATCAGATGAACAGCAAAGCAAAGTTGCGTTAAGAGGGTGGCTCAAGGCGCAAGTGGCAGGGCGCACTATCCTGTTTGTCGGGCTTGATTGTATTGACCATGCCACGGCGCTTGCAGGTGCTGGGAATCTGGTGGTGGGCATCGATGCAGATGCCGCGCGGGTGACCTCTGCTGAGGACCGGCTGGGCGATGAGCCGGAAGAGACGCGCGCACGCTTGCAGTTTCGCACCGGGGCATTCGATACGCAGGTTGGCGTGCTTCCAAATGCGCCGGAGCGGCGGTTTGACACAGTCATCCTTGGGCCAAGGGGGATTGGGGAGCAGGACGTCGCGGATGTGCTGGATGTGGCGTTCGAGCGACTCAATCCCGGTGGGCGGGTGCTGATGACCCTGCCGTTCGCGGGCGCGGCGGAGCAGGCCGGAATAAGCTGGCGGGTGCAGCCCTCTCTTTTGACGCGTTGGGTGGCCAAGGAGGGTGTGTTGCAGTCGCTCCAGTGTGAGGGAGAATGGCTCTGTCTTGCCGCTAACAAGCTGACGCCCGACAACGCGGCACACCAAGAAACCGGTCCAGATGCGGCCAGTCTTCTTGAGGTGGCGGAAACGATATGGGCTGCCGACCGCCAAGCGGCAGCGCGGCAATCAAAGGTGCAATCCGAACTGTTGCACACCGCCGAGGCCTTAGGTCGCAAGCGTGCGGACGAAGCTGCCGCGGCCAAGGTGGCACTGCGCCGGTTGGCCCTTGCCCCGGATGAGCCCGCAGATAGCGACACCGGCGAAAGCCGCGATGAGGCCACATTGGCCGCCCGGAAATGCGACTGGCTTGCGCATGCGCTACTCCGTGAACAGTCCCCGGATGCGGAGAGCTCAGAGGAGTGTCTTGCTTTGGTGCGGCTCGCGTTTGAACTCGATCCGACACCTCCGCGCCAAGCACGGCTTGGGCGCCTGTTGCTTGACAGCGGCGCGCATGATGAGGCGCTGACCCTGTTGTCAGCGCCAGAGATCGCCACGGCGCTGTCTTCGGGGCTGTTGCGCCGGTGCGGGCAAACTGTAGCCGATATAATTCCCCCGGCGCTGCCTGATCTGCGGTTGGCCGCGCGGGGGCGGGCGCATTCGGCGATGATCTGGCGCTGGATTGTGACTTTCTTGCGCTGCCTGATGAGGGGTGGTCCGAGGCGCTTGTTTGCTTCGATCCCGATCTCGTTCTGGTCACAAGCGACGACCCCGAACGCATTGTCGCTGGCTTGGCCGAACATTGTCAGCGCCTGAAGGTGCCTATGGTTTTGTGGCTGACCGGTGCTGGTGCTGCCGGAGCACTGCCGCCTCTGGCGCAGAAGGCTGATGTCGTGCTGCTGGACGATGCCGAGCGCATTGCCAACTGCCGCGCACAGCTTGGTCATGATCGCGTGCATTTTCTGGCCCCTGCATGTCAGCCGCGACACAACAATCCGCTGAACACCCCTCGCAACGACGACACCGGCGCTGCCGACCTGTTGCCCGATCTAACATCTGAAGAGATTGCAGACGCGGGGCTTTTCGCCGTGAATTCGACCCTAACACAGGGCAATTCAACCACAATTGCCACGGCGTTGCCGGGGGCCATGGCCGCGGGGCGCATCGCGGTTGGTTGCTATTCCCGGGGGCATCGCCTGTTGTTTGGCGATCTGCTGATTTCCAGCGATAGCGCGCAGGAGCGCGTCCGTCGCTGGCAACAAGACATTGCGCCAAGAGCAGGCCATATTCGTCAAGCAATGCTGCGTAAAGTGCTGGAGCAGCATTGCTGGAAGCATCGCTTGGCCCGGATTGCGGCCTTGGCCGGGGTGCCGTGCGAGCGCGCCGACCCGCCGGTCGTGCGGGTGCTGGCCCACGCCGAGACCGAGGAAGAGGCCGCCACCATCCAAGCCCATTTCACACGGCAAATCGCGCACGGAGCGACAATGACCATTGTCCTGACACCGGCCGCCCAAAGCGCAGCGCCTGCGCTTGATTTAGCCGGGATCAAATGGCTCACCCAAGAGGCTGCGGCAGCGCGTGATCTCGCGGAATTTGTATCAGCCCGAGAGTGGCTCGCCGTGTTCCGGCCTCAGGATTACTACGGCCCGAACTATCTGCGCGATCTGGCATTGGCCACAGAGTTCGCGCCAGCCTCGGCGCTTGGTAAGGGCGCGCCCTTTCGGGTTGAAGCGGATGGTCTGCACGCCCCCAGCGACAATACCGCGTGGGCGCCGGTGCAGTCGTTGCCGCCCTCTGCTGCAGTTATCCGCGGTGATGCGCTGCCACGCACCCTTAGCATTGCCAAAGCCGCCCACGGGGATTGGACAATGGCTGAAACCGGCGAAAAAGCGGCTCTAACGCTGGACCCTTACAGTTTTTGCCACAATGGCAGCGATGCCATGGGACAGGCAAAACCCGGTGTCGCCGAAGCGGTCGATACCCCTGATGAGGTGCAGTGCGGTCTTGACATGGGAGAGTTGGAACGCTGGTCGGATCAAGCCGTTGCAGAGCCTGATCGCCCCCTTCCCGAGCAATTGGACGGGGCGGCGTTGGCCCGTGGCGTTACCCCGCCAGCCGATGGCAAACTTGCGCTCAACACCATCGGCACCGCTTGGGAGATCACCTCGACACTGGAACCCGGCGTTCACCGGTATCTGTTCGAGGACAGCCCCCGCCCGCTGCCGTCAAACATCCACAGTAAACCGCTCGCCTTTCACCTTGAATCCGAGGGCGATGCGCCTCTGCTCTGGGCGGTGCTCTTTTTTGACGCCAATGGCGCGCGGATTGGCGATGCGGTGATCGCCGCCAATACAAACGGCGAAGCGAAGGTGCCCGAAGGCGCGGTTTCGATCCAGTATGGTATCCGTCTGCGTGGCCCCGGGATTGTTCGGATCGAGCGCGTTTATCTGGGTCAACGCAGGCCACGGGTGGCTGCCCCCCTGCCGAGCGCGAACGAGACGCTGTTGATCAGCAATCAATACCCCTCTTATGGGGCGTTCTATCGCAACGGGTTCGTGCATCGACGCGTGCGCGGGTATCAGGCGCACGCGCGGAATGTGGATGTGTTCCGCCTGTTGCGCGATCAGGATCTGGCCCAAGCAGAGTTTGAAAACGTCGATTATACCACAGGATCGGGCGCACAGCTTGGACGGCTGCTGGACAGTAAACAGCATCAACGCGTGTTGGTGCATTTCCTGACGCCCGAGATTTGGGACCGCCTGCAACCGGCGATGAGCAGGTTTGATCGCGTCACCGTCTGGGTCCATGGCGCGGATATTCAGGCATGGTGGCATCGCCCCCACGACCATCCGACCGAGGCCGAGCGCGCGCGCGCCATGACCGCCAGCGACGCGCGCCAGTCGTTCTGGCGCGGCATTCTTGGCGATATGCCAGACAACCTGCATCTGGTTTTCGTCTCGGACTATCTGGCTCAGCAGAGCATGGAGGACTTGGGTATTACGCTGTCGCCACAGCAATATTCGGTCATTCACAATCCGATCGACACCGCGCTTTTTGCCTATCACCCCAAGCCGGTGGAGCAACGGCGACGCATCTTGTCGATACGGCCCTATACCGCACCGACCTATGCCAATGACCTGTCGGTCAGGGCGATACTAGCGCTGCGCGACCATCCGGCTTTTGACCAATTGTCATTTCACATCATTGGTGATGGTCCGCTGTTTGACAAAACGGTCGAACCGCTGCGAGAGCTGGCGAACGTGCAATTGGAAAAACGCTTTGTTGCACAGACCGAGATCGCCCGCCTGCACCGTGAAGCCGGTATTTTCCTGTGCCCGTCGCGAATGGATACCCAAGGTGTCTCGCGCGATGAAGCGATGAGTTCGGGCCTTGTTCCTGTAACCAACCGGGTTGCGGCGATCCCCGAATTTGTCGACGACACATGTGGATGCCTCGCGCCGCCGGACGATGCCGACGCATTAGCCAAGTCGATTGCGGCGCTTCAGGACGATCCCGACCTGTTTTCGCGGCTCTCGCGCGAGGCTGCAGCGCGGGTACGACGTCAAAGCGCAATGGAGCAGGTCATCACGCGTGAATTGAGCTTTGTAGACCCTTGAGGGTTGCGAGGGTGGTTTGCAATTCCCTCGCTCTCGGCTAAACCGGAAAGCGGCACATACGCGAGTTACAAAGTTTCAGACAGTCGAGGGGCCGATGGCGACCAAACCAAAGAAAAAGATCACCTTTCAAGACGTCGAACGCCGCCGCCGGGAGTTTTCCGGCGCGCTGAGGGATTATGCCCAATCTGGTCAGCGTTATCATAATCCGGCGATGCCGATGCCGGCCAAATATTACGCGTCAGCGCAGGTTCTGCCCAATCGGCTCGCCATGTTTGACAAGCTGCCCAAGGGCAAGGTCATCGGTGAAACCGGTGTAGGAGCCGATAACATCGCGGCCGAAATCCTCAACCGTGCCAAACCGGCAAAGCTGCACATGTTTGGAACGCTGGAAAGCTCTCTGACGGACGAGGCCCTGCGCGACGGGTTACGCTCGGGCTGCGTGGTGCCGCATGGTGAGCCCTATGGGCTGGAGCTCGCCGATGTGCCGGATGGCTTTTTCGACGCGCTCTACCTTTCGGGCGAAACTGCGGTGGATGATGTGCGCGCGCTGCTCAATCTTGCCGCGCGCAAGACAACGGCTGATGGCACCATCATGGTAAACAGCTATGCCGTTTGGTCGACGGCTTCGATGTACCACTGTGGCACGGCAAAAGCGGTCAACGAGTTCTGCACGCAAAACGGCTGGAAGATGACCTATCTCGCGCTTGACCCGATGGGCTATTACAATGTCGCTTTGAACCCGCTCTGACCTGCGTCAGAACTCCGCCGCAAGCGCTGTCACCTCGGGCGGGACCTCTGGCCAGTCAGGCGCATCGCCCGACACGCTCGCCACGCGGCAAGCGCTTTGGTTGGCTGCGACCCAAACCCTCGCCGTTTGAAAGGACTTCAGCTGGTCCGCGGTCAGCCCCCCCGCGATCGCCGCGCCCTGAATGTTGAGCAGGCTGTGCTCACCCAGGACTTGAAGGATCCGTTTTCTGCATTCGGCTTTAAGCTGTGCCGCGCGCTGTTGAAGGGATTGTTCGGCCACGGCCTCGGCGGTTTTCGTTTTGGTGAAATCAATCTTGCTCATCGGCGGCTTCCTTTTTGGGCTGGCAATAAGGCGGCAGGGTGATCGGACCATCCGCGCATGAGATGATCGGCGCCGGGCGTCGTGTTTCTTCGGGCGGGCTATCGCCATGAGGCAGCAACAGAGTGAGGTGCAAAGCGCCCTCCTGTCGTGTGACCGCGCCACAGAACCACGCGCTGTCTATTGCGTCAGCAGGAAGCTCTGCGCCCTCTTCCAGCGTCGAGAAGTCGAACTCTTCGCCATTGACGACCAGGACATCGCCAAGCCGCGCGAGAGTAAGCCCCTCGTCATGGCGAATGGGGGAAAATGAAATATGCATGCTCTTTCTCCTCATCAGAACCAGCGGCCAATGGCCCAGAGCTGGATATCCAGCGTGCTGGTTTGCGCCGTCGTCACGCGAAAATTCCATTGGGTCGTATTGCGGCAATAGGCCATAGCGTGGCCGTTGTGCCATTCGTTGATCTCGGACGAGGAATAGCTGACCAGCGATCCGCCGCCGACCGGCGTGGCCGCAAATGCCGCCGGATAGGTATAAAGCGCGCTGCCCGTGCTGGAAAAATCATGTGAAACTTTGGCGGTGCAAATCTGCGTCCCATCAGCAAAGCGCACGTATTCTCCATTGGCATTGCTGCCACGTTCGATCACTGCTCCGGTTGGTATGCCGCTAGATTGGCTGACCGTTCCGAGAAGATTCTCGTTATGGAAAAGCTCTGCCCAATCCCCCCAGACGTCGGCATGTTTTGTGCGAAACCCGATGCTGAGATCGCTGTCTTGCTTGATCGCGAGCTGTGCTTTGTATTCGTTGGCTGCATCGAAATTGAAATCAACCACATAGCCATTGGCGGATTTGAATTTGTTAACACAGGACGAAAAGCTGTAGTAAATCCCGCATGGACGGGCGTTATCGAGATCATCTGACACCAAAGATGCCGATGACGCTCCAAGACCGAACGCGCCAACTTTCATCAACCGCCCGGCGGTGGCATCCGTCGCGCTGGCCTGGACTGCGTCGCCGGTCACTGGGACATCAATGTCAAACGCAGCCCCGCTTAGCCGTGCACGCACCGTGCCATCCGGCGCAAGCGTGGTTTCACCCGTTACGGGATCAAGCTTGAGCGCCTCGTGCCAACTGCTTCCATTGGCGCTGATTTTGATCGAAAACCCGGTGTCCCCGGCAAGCCCCATTTCGGCATGGCCGGTCCAACCTGATTGAAACAACAGGCTCGCGGTGTCCCCCGCCATGGCCTTATTGATTTTGATCTGGTGGCCGCCGCTACCTGCGTGGCTGAACAGGCTGGCTTGGGCCGCGACCGACAGACGGTTCACCGCATCCCATTCAGCGCCGATACCGACCCCGTCAAGGCCGTTCAGATCCGGCAGTTCAGGCACCCAGGCACCGCCATCAAAGACAATCGCGCGCTGTGTCGTCAGGTCGTAGCCAAGCCAACCCGCAGCTGGCGCTAGAAACTGCCATGCGATTCCATTGAACACCGCCAGCTTTCCGGCCTCTCCCGCCCATACCCCCAATGGCACCGGTCCGAGCGCGTGGACCTCTCCCGCAACCGGGCTGACAGGTGGGTTCTCGGCGTCCACGGCCTGAATGCTAAGCTGCACCAGCGTATCCAATCGCTGTAGCGCTTCATTGTGGGTGACGTGTTTCTGCGCTTGGGACGGCAACAGATACGGCAAGGCCAGCCGGGGCGAAGTCTCTGAGGATGGGGGCATCGGAGGGATCCTGTGCTGTTCGTAGGTCTCCCCGTTATTGTCGCCGCCGATTAAGACCTCTCTAACGGTGCGTACGCCGCTGCGCCGGACACGCAACACCCCCTGCCCGCCGCTTGGACGGTTTGTATCGGAATAGAAGCCGGATCACCGGTTTGCCGCAGCCCGAATGCCCTTATTCGCGCACCAGCATGACGTCATTGTACATCATCGATTGCATCGACATATAGCGGAACTTCCACGGGTGCTTGAGACAGAACTCATGGACCGCCCGCGCCACGCCGCAATGGAACATGCTGAGCGCGGACCAGACCGTGTAGTCATTAAAGATCATCACACCATTCGGTTTCAGCTTGGGCAGCACCGCCTCGATATCGCGCACGACGCCCTCATAGGCGTGATCTCCGTCGATATAAACCATGTCAAAATAGCTGTCCGGCAGCTTGGACATATTGGCGGAGCTATCGCCCACATGGGTCGTCAGACGGCTGTTCTCGGCCTCAAGCCCGGCGCGTATTTTGGGGTTCACCAGCCGCGAGATATCGATATCAAACAAGTGTAGCGCTTCGGGCTTGCAACGGTTGAGGATCTCCAGCGAGAAATCGCCACGGTCGACCCCGATCTCTGCCATCACGCCGCCCTTGGGAAGCTTGCCCAACAATGTCAGGCGATCCGGCAAAATCTCGCAGCCCTCCAGCTTGGAGGCAGGAAGCTCAGGCGCGGGGTTGTGATAGCTGCCTTTGACCTCACGGAATTCCTTCAACGCTTTGGCAAAGGCGCGGCGTTTCTGTTCGACTTCTTCGAACGTGATCTTGGGCTTGGCCATGTGGATCCTCTTACTCATTCAATGCGTCTCGGACAAAATTGTCGTCACTATGACCCGGTATTTCCAAAGCCGCGCTGCCACCGAAAACGCAAATTCGACATGCGCGGCTTGGGCCAAATGGCGGTGAAATCCGCCGGTTTAGTCATGCCCTCCACCTGAACCCCGCTCGGTTTTCAGACTGGAGCTAAATGGCCTTGATTTCCGAAAAAGTAAAGGAAAACTCAGACTTCCAACCATGCCTATTCCGATCTCCTGACAGTAAACCGAAATCAATTCGGCATCAAAGAGAACCTCTTTTGCTGCGCGACGGGCTGCGGCCGCTGACCACGGCATTGCGCAATCAATACTTCTGCTGTCAAACACCCAATGTGGCGAACGTCTAAGCCCAGCCCGGCAAGGCTCTGCCAGAAGGCAATTTCCGACGCGGCGACTTGATGGTAAGCTCTGAAAAAGGTTGCAATCCAACCTGGTTTCGCTACGACCCGGACAGTGCCATTTTCATCAAGAGAGACTTTAGTTTGAAGATTTTGATAGTATTCGGCACGCGTCCAGAGGCGATCAAGATGGCTCCGGTTGTGAAGCGTTTGCAGGGTATTGCGGGGCTTGAGGTTGATGTCTGTGTGACGGCACAGCACCGCGAGATGCTGGATCAGGTCTTGCGGTTGTTCGACATCACGCCGGAGTTTGATCTCAACATCATGAAGCCGGGGCAGGATACCTGACGGATATCACCGCCAGCATCCTTGTGGCGCTGCGCGATATTCTGGCCGAGGGCGGCTATGACCGGCTGTTGGTGCATGGCGACACGACCACCACGATGGCCGCGGCTTTGGCCGGATTTTACGCGCAGGTGCCGGTGGGCCATGTCGAGGCCGGGCTGCGCACCGGCGACATCTATGCGCCCTGGCCCGAAGAGATGAACCGCTCGCTTGTCGGGCGCATCGCGGCCCAGCATTTCGCCCCGACCGAGACCGCCCGCGCCGCCCTTCTGGCCGAGAATGTCGCCGACGAGACGATCGTCGTCACCGGCAACACCGTGATCGACGCGCTGCAGGACGTGGTGGCGCGGTTCGATGCCGATGACGCGCTGGATGCAGAGATGCGCGCGCGCTTTCCGTTTCTGGATGACGCCCGCCGCATGGTGCTGGTCACCGGCCACCGCCGCGAGAACTTTGGCCAGGGGTTCGAGAACATCTGCAACGCGCTCAAAGCGGTCAGCCAAGAGGCCAATGTCCAGATCGTTTACCCCGTGCATCTGAACCCCAATGTGCAGGCGCCGGTGAAGCGCATTCTGGGCGATGCTGGCGATGTGCATCTGATCGAGCCGCAGGATTACCTGCCGTTTGTCTGGCTGATGCGGCGGGCGCATATCATCGTCACCGACAGCGGCGGCGTGCAGGAAGAGGCCCCCAGCCTCGGCAAGCCCGTGCTGGTGATGCGCAACACCACCGAGCGCCCCGAGGCGGTGGCCGCCGGCACCGTGCGCCTTGTCGGCACCGACCCCGAGACAATCCGCGCCGAGGCGCTGCGGCTGTTGCGGGACGACGCCGCCCATGCCGAGATGGCCCGTGCGCTCAACCCCTATGGCGATGGCCGCGCCGCCGAGCGGATCGCCGCCGCGCTGACTGCTGACATGTGATTTACACGCTTCTTTAACCCAGCCCGTTTACTTATCCCCGAAAGGGACCTTTTCCAGATGTTCGAGCGTATTTCGATGATCGGATTGGGCTATATCGGCCTGCCCACTGCTGCGCTGTTTGCGGCCTATGGCCACCGGGTGATCGGTGTGGATGTGTCGCCGCATGTGGTCGACACGATCAACGCCGGCAAGATCCACATCGTCGAGCCCGAGCTTGACGGTCTGGTCCACAAGGCGGTGCGCGAGGGCATGCTATCGGCCAGCCTGACGCCGGAACCGGCGGATGCGTTTATCATCGCTGTGCCGACCCCGTTCAAGGCGGGTTATGAGCCCGATCTCAGCTATATTGAATCCGCCGCCGCGATGATCGCCCCGGTGCTGGCGCCCGGCAACATTGTGATCCTCGAAAGCACCTCGCCGATTGGCGCGACCCAGCAGATGGCCGAATGGCTGGCCGAGGCGCGTCCCGACCTCAGCTTTCCGCAGACCGCGGGCGATGCGGCGGATGTGCAGGTGGCGCATTGCCCCGAGCGGGTGCTGCCCGGCCATGTGGTGCGCGAGCTGGTCGAGAACGACCGCATCATTGGCGGCATGAGCGCCCGCGCGACCGAGATGGCGACCGCCATGTACAAGCTGGTGGTCAAGGGCGATTGCATTGCCACCGACGCCAAAACCGCCGAGATGTGCAAGCTGGTCGAGAACTCTTCACGCGATGTGCAGATCGCCTTTGCCAACGAGCTCAGCATCATTTGCGACAAGTTCGACATCGATGTCTGGGAGCTGATCAGCCTCGCCAACCGCCACCCGAGGGTCAACATCCTGCAACCGGGGGCCGGTGTGGGCGGGCATTGCATTGCGGTCGATCCGTGGTTCATCGTCGCCTCCGCCCCGGAGGAGGCCAAGCTGATCCATGCCGCGCGGCTGGGCAATGATGCCAAGCCCGACTGGGTGCTGGCCAAGGGCAAATCGGCGGTGATGGATGTGCTGTCAGCCAACCCGTCGCGCGCGATGGGCGATATCAAGGTGGCCTGCCTTGGCCTCGCCTTCAAACCCGACATCGACGACCTGCGCGAGAGCCCCGCGCTCGACATCACCCGCCGCTTTGGCGAGATCGGCTGTCAGGTGCTCGCGGTCGAACCAAATATCGACACGCTGCCCGCAACCCTCGACGGGCTGCCCATCACCCTGACCCCACTGGACGATGCTATCAACGCCGCCGATGTGATCTGCGTCCTCGTCAAACACTCCGCGTTCGAAACCCTCAAAGACGCAATCCCAAACACCAAACCAATCGTCGATGTCGTCGGAATTTGAGACGGGGAAAGGCAGATTGGACAAATTAGTGCCTGCATGACTGCGGGCGCCCTTAAACGCCCGCAGTCTGGTGTGGTATCGCTGATCAGAGATCCCAGATGGTCACGTCGCCATCGTCGAAGCGGAAGTACTCGACATCGATCAACTGGTCCGTGCCGTCAGCGCCTACAACCGTCACGTTGTTGCCAGAACGGGTCAGGGTGTAATCGGCCGCATTGCCTGTGAACAGCGCATAGTCCGAGCCGCCGCCGCCGTCGATCACGTCGTTGCCAAGCCCGCCCATCAGGTAGTCGACACCGCCATAACCGAACAGGAAGTCGTCGCCTTCAAGCCCGCTCAGCTGGTTGCGCTCGCTTGAACCGCGCAGCTCGTCGTCGAAACGCGAACCGACAAGGTTCTCGATTTCGACATAGAGGTCGCTCCGCGCGTCCCCGACCGAGCCGTAGCCTGTCTCGCGGCCGTTCGTTACAGCACCGTTCGATAGGTTCGCCGTTACCCCCGAAGAGGCGTTGTAATAGGTCACTGTGTCGGTGCCGCTGCCGCCGTAATAGCGCTCACGACCGCCGGTCGAGCTGACGAACCAGTCGTAGCCGCCCAAGCCACGGAAGTCGTTCTCGCCATCGTCGCCATAGAACACATCCTGCCGGCTCGACCCGGTGATACGCTCCACCGACGTCAGGGTCAGACCCTCGGCCAGGGCGGTGTTATTGGCCGAATTGGCCAGATCAATCACCACGCCCGTCGCTAGTGCCCCGCTGGGCGGGAGGCCATTGGCCGAGAACACATCGGCGACCACGGTCACCTCGCTCGACTGATATTCGAGGAAGGAAATCATGTCCTGCCCCGAGCCGCCATCAATCGTGTCGTTGCCCTCGGTCGCGATGATCCAGTCGTAGTTGCCCAACGCGCGGATCTCGTCATCGCCATCAGTGCCGCGGATACGGTCGGCATAGATGGTGGTGGTGATCCGCTCGACGTTGGAAAAGGCGATCTGTTCGGAGCCATCGTGGTTGACCGCCGTGCCGGCCTGCATGTCGATATCAAGGCGATAGTCAACATTGGTCCGCCCCGGCGTGTCGGCGAGGTTGTAGAACGAGATCATGTCCGTTCCGCCGCCACCGTCGACCGTATCACTGCCTCCGCCGGGGCTGATCCAGTTGTTGTTGGGCGTGCCGTTGATGATCTCCGATGCGCTCGTTCCGTCGATATTCGTGCCAGTGCCGTTGATTACGGGGGTGGCCGAGACGAGCGCCGCGGCTTCGGCGAAGGTCATGATGCGATCATCGAACTCGACAAATTCGATGTCGTTCATCACCAGATCGCCACCGAGCATGATCGCGCCACCGGAGGCAGCCTGTGCGGTGAACTGGGTGCTGATGCCCTGGAAGACGGCGACATCATCCGCACCGGCGCCACCCGACAGCGTATCATTGCCTTCGCCGCCCGCCAGATAGTCTTCTCCCTCGCCGCCGGACAGGTTGTCGTTGCCTGCACCGCCCAGAATCACATCATCACCCGCAAATCCAGACAGCGTTTCGTTCGCGTCGGTGCCGATCAGGAAATCGTCATCCGACCCGCCATTGAAGACGGTGGTCGAACCGGTGAAGCTCTGCCCGTTCAGGGCAGAAAGCTGGGCATAGCTTAGGGTGGTGTCGGTGAACTTGAAGTTCTCGATATCGTTCGAGAGCGATTGAGTTCCCGTGCCGAGCGTCAACAAGGCCGAACTGGCGCCGACCGAGACGCCGACCTCGGTGCTGCTCAGCATGAAGACCGCTGTATCCGTCCCGTCACCGCCGAGGATGGTGTCATTGCCGGGGCCGCCGTAGAGGGTGTCATCACCGCCTTTGCCGTTGATAAAGTTATCCCCCGCATCGCCGACGATTCCATTTGACACATCGTTGCCCACTAGGATCAGACCGGTGGTCGCCGCAGGGTTCAGCGCGACGAGTGCTTCGATTTCCAGTGTCGAACCGAGCGTGAAGTCGACCGCAGTATAGATGGTGTCGTTCCCGCCTCCGGCAGCTTCGACGACACGGTCGCCTGCGTCGCGCACGAAGAATGTGTCATCACCACCATAGCCGTAAAAAGTGTCGTCGCCCGCTCCACCGTCAAGGTGGTTATCGCCATCATTGCCGCGCAGGATCTGGTCGGCATCGGATCCGAAAAAGTCCATGCTGTTGACGGTAGAAACACTAGCTGCGCGAATTTCCTCGACCTCAGAATCGGCCGCGAGACGGACAGTTGTTGTGGCTCTGATCACATCGTGGCCACCGCCGGTCGCCTCGGTGACGGTGGTGTTATAGGCGTCGACATAATAGGTGTCATTGCCGCTGCCACCTTCCAACAGCCCACCATCGCCTGCGTTGGTGTAAAGCAAGTCATCGCCCGCGCCGCCAAGGATGGTATCTATGCCGTCCTCGCCACGCAAAGTGTCATTGCCCGCGCCGCCGTCGATGCTGTCGTCTTCCGACCCACCATAGACCAGATCGGCACCGTCACCGGCGAGGATGGTATCGTTCCCTGCCTCACCGCGAAGGTTGTCGTTGCCCTCGCCGCCGTCGATTTCATCATTACCGGAACCTGCCCAAGCAGTGTCATTGCCAGTGCCGCCCAGAAGGGTGTCATCGCCAAGATAGGAATACAGCTGGTCATTGCCGCCACGACCATCAAGGCGGTTGGCGCCGTTGTTGCCGCGAATCTCGTTGTTGGTGTTGTCACCGGCAAGATTGAGGTCGACATAGGAGGACACGTCGATCGCGTTGATAACTTCGATCTCGCCAGTGGTTCCAGCGTCGAAATCACCCCCGCGCGAACGGTGTCAGAGCCGCCGCCCGCAAGCTCGACAACCGTTTCACCGTTGTCGGAGACGGTATATTGATCGTTGCCATCGCCGCCGGTCATGTGATCGACGCCCTCGCCGCCGTTCATCGTATCATCCCCGGCCCCACCGATCAGAATGTCTGATCCGTCGCCACCCGAGAGGTTGTCAGCATCGGCGCCACCGTCGAGCGTATCATCGCCGTCGCCGCCATATATCGTATCGCTGCCGTCGTTACCGAACAGGCTGTCATTGCCCGCTTCGCCCTGTATGCTGTCGGCACCATCTTCGCCGTGCAACGTGTCGTTGTCATTGCCACCGAACATAGTGTCATTGCCAGCGCCGCCAGTGAGGCTGTCGTCGCCGGCTTCGCCCTGCATGCTGTCATTGTCGCCGAAACCGTTCAGCGTATCGTTGCCGTCGCCGCCGAACATCGTGTCGTTGCCCGCATCGCCCGACAAAAGGTCATTTCCGGCAAAACCCTGCATGCTGTCGTCGCCGCCCCGCCCGACGAGGGTGTTGGCGCCATTGTTGCCGCGGATTTCATTGTCGATATCCGTACCAGTCAGGTTGATCGCATCGGTTGCGGATTGGTTGGTGGTGTTGAGAACTTCGATCTCAGCCGAAGCCGTCGCCTGAAAGGACACCGAGGCGCGCACTGTGTCGCGTCCTTCGCCGGCGGCTTCGATGACCACATCACCGCTGTCCGTGACAACATAGTTGTCATCGCCCAAACCGCCACGCATCGTGTCGTCGCCTGCGCCGCCTTCGAGCGTGTCGTTGCCGGTGTCAGCAATTAGGCTGTCATTGCCAGCCTCGCCATAAAGCTGGTCATTGCCTTCGCTGCCACGCAGCGTGTCGCTACCATCTCCGCCATAAAGGCTATCGGCCGAGTCACCGCCATCGATGCTGTCGTTGCCGGCTTCGCCCTGAATGCTGTCGGCCCCGGCTTCGCCCAGAATGGTGTCATTGCCGGCACCGCCGAATAGGCTGTCATTACCGGTACCGCCATATAGGGTGTCATCGCCGTCAAAGCCCTGCATGAAATCGGCGCCGCCGCGACCATAGAGCGCGTTGGCCCCGTTGTTGCCACGCACTTCGTTATCTTGGTCGGATGCATAGAGATTGATCGCCGTGGTAGCGTTCTGATCAATAGTGTTCAGCACCTCGATATGGCTGTCCACACCGATGTCATAGTTGAAGGCGACGCGTGCGGTATCGCGCCCCTCGCCGGCATTTTCGACCACCACGTCCGTGGCTTCGGTGACAACGTAATCGTCATCGCCCAACCCGCCGATCATTGTGTCGGACCCGTCACCGCCTTCGAGCGTGTCGTTGCCCGCGCCGCCGATCATGCTGTCGTCGCCGTCTTCGCCGTAAAGCTCGTCGTCGCCGTCGCCACCAAAAACGCTGTCATTCCCGGACGAGCCGTAGACCTTGTCATTGCCGCCGTCGCCGTACACCTCGTCGTCACCGAGATCACCGAGAACCTCGTCGTCGCCATCTAGGCCACGCAGCACGTTGTTGCCGGTGTTCCCCTGGATCGTGTTGTTCTTGGCATTGCCGGTACCGTTGATATCGGCCGTATCCCAGAGGATTAGGTTTTCGAGATCATCACCGAGCGTGTAGTCGATATAGCTGCGCACCTGATCGGTGCCGCCTTGATCGACTCCGCCATCGCGTTCGTTGACCACGTCACCGACGTGGTTGACGACATAGATGTCATCGCCGGATCCGCCATTCATCGTGTCGGCACCAAAGCCGCCGTCAAGCGTGTCGTTGCCGGCGAAACCGTTCAGAACTTCGTCTTCCCAGAAGCCGATCTGGTTCGCTGCGATGTTGTCATCACCTGCGGTGCCGTCCATCGCCGGAGGCAAGCCGTCCGCCGTCACTTCGAGGTTGCGGAACTGGGCCGCCATGGTTTCGGGAATGGGACCGGAGAGCTTGCCGCGATAGAGACCCATCTGAAGATAGGGGCCAACATCGTCGTTATAGCCAAGCGGGCCGTTGTAATCGACGATCATCACATCGTCGCGATAGACGCGCAGCTCGCCCTCGCCGTTGTAATCGAACACCACCTCAAAGCGGATGTTGATCCATGTATCACGCGGCACAGGGTCCGAGTCGATATACATCGTGCTGGTCGTGGGCGTGTCGTACCCGGGCACAACGATCCGGTCAGGGGTGCCGGTCGTAATCTCGTTGGGATCGGTCCGTGCGGAAACTTCCAACCGGTCGCCACGCAATTGCAGCGCCACCGGCGGGCTGGCCGCGGCATCGAGTGTATTACCGTCTTCATCGCGGTCTTCGGTCTGGTGGAATTGTGCCAATAGCAGGAAATCAGCGCTGTTGGATGGGCCCGCTTCGAGGAGGAAATCGAACTCTACCGTAAATTCGCGGCCGAACTGCATGCTTTTGAGTGAGCCGATCTCAGAGCGGTTCTTGCCTTGAGACTCGTCGTCCTGGGCCGGATCGGTATTTGGATTGTCATAGAAATCGTCCTGGCGCACCTCGAAGCGTCTGATGTCACCGGGTTGCTCGGAATAGCTCCAAGTCTTGTTGGCATTGGCCAAATTAGAATCTTCTGGACCGAAAAAAGGCATTAAGTTCCCCTGTATGTAAAACTGATAGTTCCTGCGCAATGGAGCCAATCAAGTGCCACCTTACGCTTCATCCTCGAATACGCTGGCGATCTTCGTTGTATTGGGCCGCGGTGACATTGCGGAATATCCGAACCGAATAGAACCCAGTAAGTCTGCTTTTTGTAATAATTTTATTAACATCCAATGAAATGTTGCATCTTCGACAACTTGTTGACCAGACAGACAGATTCCTACTGATCATAACCGCCATTCGGTCGGCTGCCCGGTTTACAGGTACATTAAGTCGTCAGCGAACTGGATGGCTTCGAAGTTGTATAGCTCGTCTATGCCTTCGCCACCGCTCAGCGCAGAGACGGTCACGCCCGACGCGTTCTGTGTAACGGTGTAGTCTGCGCGGTTGCCGCTATAAATCGCGGCGTCCCAGCCCGAGCCTCCATCGAGGTAATCATCGCTGCCGCCGCCGGTGATATAGTCAACTCCGCCACCGCCAAGGATCGTATCCTCGCCATACATGCCGCGCAGGATATTACGGCCGCTGTCACCCGTTAACATATCGTCGAAACTCGATCCGGTCAGGCTTTCAATTGAGGTATAAAGGTCACTTTCAGCATCACCGCCGGAGCCGCGCCCAAGCAGGAGCGAAGCGGTAACGCCAGAGGTCGCAGACGAATAGGCAACCGTATCATAGCCGCTGCCGCCGTCATAACGATCCCGACCACCGTCCGAGCCGACAAACCAGTCATAGCCGCCAAGACCGCGGAACTCATCTTCGCCCGACGAGCCATAGAACAGGTCGGAATAGACCGAACCGGTGACGCGTTCGATGCTTTCATAACGGTCGCCATCCGCCTGACCCGCGCTGCCACGTCCTGCACCCAAATCAACGGTAACGGCCGCATCGGAATAGACATAAGACACCATGTCACGCCCGCTACCGCCATCAATGTAATCCGCGCCCTCGGATCCGACAATCCAGTCATAATTGCCCAGACCGCGAAGCCGGTTGTCGCCGTCATCGCCGCGAATGAAATCGCCGTAAATCGTGCCGGTGACATTCTCGATATTGGTCAGCAGTTTGGTGTCGGCCCCTGATTGAGCTGTGTTGTCTTGCAGATTGACGATCACCCCGGCGCCCAGATCGACAAAGCTCACCATGTCCGAGCCCGTGCCGCCATCAACCGTGTCATTGCCCGCACCGGGCGTGATCCAGTCGTCATCGTCCCCGCCTAGCAAGCTGTCATCACCATCCAACCCGTTCAGCGTGTCATTCCCGGCCAGCCCGTCCAGCGTATCGTCGTTTCCGGTGCCAGTTAGGTCATTGTCCCCGGCGTCTGCGCCCTGCGCTGCATCTGCTGCAAACGCGTCAAGCTTGAGGTTTTCTGATCCCATCGTGATCTGGTGCTGGATCGAGCCGCTCAGGCCTGCGCCGCTGAAATCAACGGTATAGCTGCCCGGTGACAATGAAACCTGATAACCGCCGCTTGACCATGTGGTGGTTGTGGCAACTTGGCCTCCAGAATTGGTGATGGTCACCGTGATTCCGCCAAGGCCTTCGCCAGCGTCGTAAAAGCGGTCGCCATCCTGATCTTCGATCACAACCCCAAGGAGTTGCGCGGCGTAATCCCAACGGCTGCCGAAATCCTGTGTGACCACATAGGGGCCGACGCTGGTGCTGTTGTTGTTTTCGGCAACGGCGGCGATGCCGACCTCGGTCAGGGTGGCCGACATGATCGTGTTGCGGTGTCCAGCGGGATCTTGCATGCCGTCGCCCAGAGTTTGCCAATCTGACAACCGGCTATTGCCGCTATAGTCTTCGTCGTCATAGCCCCAGTCGATTACGAAACCCGCATGCCCATACAGAGCCGATTTGGTATAGGCATAGACGTTCTCGCTTAGATTGGTCCAATTGTTATAGCCTGCTGCGCTGATGCGGTCGCCGAGACCCGACTCACCGGGCAACTGGTGAGACTGCGCATCGGCGGCAATCATTTCGTCGCTGTGATCCTGTGCCGCCGAAGACAGCGCCAAATTCCATGCCAGCGGCGCGACGGCATCATAGGCCGCCATCTGTTCACCAAAGGCCGTGGCATCCACACCGAAATAGCGCAAAGCGTTCGTGATCTCGGCACTTGCCCCGGTTTGGCTGGCTGCATCAACGATCAGCGCGTCAAATTCTCCGGCCGGGTCCAATCGGGCCCGGTTTATCATTTCAAGCAGTTCCTGTTCGAACGCAGTTGGTGTCGGCATAATAAACTGGTCTCCTCTGCCCGGCTCACAGAGCCGAGTTTTCTTGGCCGGACAGGCCGGATCGAGGGGAGTATCCGCGCGGATTGGGCGAAATTAAGCCATCTCTGCGACGATTGTGCAGGAAGGCGTCTCTTACAGAGACCAAATGTTGCGCATCGCATCGTCGAACAGGAAGTATTCGACGTCGGTCAAAGTATCGATCCCGTCAGGGCCTGTCACTTGCACCGTGTCGTCAACGCGGGTCACCTCATACTCGTCAAAATCGCCGCTAAAGACCGCGTAATCCGACCCGGAGCCGCCATCAATCAAGTCATTGCCAAGTCCACCGGTGATATAGTCGACACCGCCATTGCCAATTAGAAGATCATCCCCGGCCAACCCGCGCAGCTGGTTGCGCTCGTGATCGCCGGCCAGAATATCGTCAAAGCTGGTGCCGCCTAGGTTTTCGATTGAGGTATAGAGATCACGCGCAGCATCCCCTTGCGATCCATAGCCGCGCAAGAGAGACGCTTCTACACCCTCTGTCGATTGAAAATAGGCAACGGTGTCGACCCCCGAGCCCCCGTCATACCGCTCGCGCCCGCCTTCAGAACCGACAAAGACGTCATACCCGCCCATTCCGCGAAAATCATTCTCCCCGTCATCCCCATAAAACGTATCGGCATGAGACGAACCGGTGACCCGCTCAACGCTGATAAAACTGTCGCCCGCAGCAAGGCCCTGGGTGCCCTGTTGCGCCGAAAGGTCAACAGTGATGCCGGAGGTGGCCTCGACGTACGAGATCATGTCGCGACCGGTGCCGCCGTCATAGCTATCGCTGCCGGGTGTGGCGATGAACCAATCGTAATCGCCAAGGCCGCGAAGTTCATTATCCGCGTCATCACCTCTTATCCGATCAGCATAGATCGTGCCGGTAATCCGCTCGATATCGGTCAAAACCGTGGCTTCCGATCCGGTGTGGTTCACCGCTTGGTCGCTGGCCAGATCAATATTCAGCCGGTAATCCAGATTGGTTCGCCCGGGCGTGTCATAAAGATCAACAAACGATGCCATGTCCCAACCGGCACCACCATCAACCACGTTGCTGCCATTGCCCGGCGTGATCCAGTCAGATCCGTCGCCGCCGAAAATCGTATCGTCACCTTCCGCACCAATCAGCAGGTTGGCCCCGCTGTTTCCGATGAGAAGGTCGCCGAAAGCCGACCCGATCACCCCTTCAATACTGTTCAGGACATGGCCCGCGGCTGCACCGTCATTCAGGGCAGAATTCGACAGATTCACCACGGCCTGATTTGCGGCAAAGTGATAGGTGAGGGTGTCGAATCCGCCGCCGCCATTGACCGTATCGGCGTGGACGGAAGCTTCAAAGGTATCGTTGCTGTCGCTGCCGGTCTGCGGCAGGGGCTCTGGCATAAGCACATGATCGGCGGCGCCATCCAGAGACTGGGCCAGTTCGGCCAGGCTCAATGACCGCCCGCTTTCTGACAGGATCGTCAGGCTGTCCTCGCCAAAGCTTAGCGCCGCACCGTTCCAGAGCGACTGATAGTGAAGAGCCGTGATATCGTGAACCATGTCAAAGCCGCTGAAATCAAGCCGGTCTTCGCTCGGGTCAAAATCATTAATTGTATCGGGCTCCCCGTCCGGGATCAGGATAAAGCTGTCAGCACCATCGCCGCCGCTGAACGTGTCCTGTCCCGCCCCGTCAACCAACACATCCGAGCCGCTGCCACCCTGTAGATGGCTGCCGTTTGCCCCGGCGCTCAGCACATCATTGCCGCTTGTGCCGCTTCCCCCTGTGCTTGACACGCCGAGAGCATTGTCATCGAGTCGGAACCGGCTCATCCCGCCATCGCCTGCGGACAGAACAAACAGGTCAACCGCGCCATCTGACGTTTCGACAAATTGCAAACTGTCGACGGTGCCAAGCGCGGTTCCGGCCTGATCCGTGATCGTCTCGCGGTGCAGCAGGTGACCGCTGGGCAGCACCTGCATCACTGTGACGCCGCCGTCATTCCCTGCCACCGCCACCAGCGCCAGATCACCACTGGTGAACGCCGCTATTTCGCAGGCACCGGCAAAGCGTGTCTCCAGACTGTCGTTGATCTGGTCGCGAAACTCCAATTGGCCGTCGACCGCCTCCATCACCGTCAACGAGGATGTTCCAAAGGCACTCAGCAGCACATAGGTATGCCCCGCAATCGTAACCGACGTCAGCGCGGTTGGCGTGGTCACCGGCAATTGCTGATCAAACCCGAAAGAGCTTTGCAGGGTGATCTCTCCATCGGTGTCGATGGCAAAAAGGCTGATCCCGTCTTCGCCGCTTGATGCCGTAACCAGCCATGATTGGCCGTCGTTTTCAAAAGCCGTCATCGCGCTGACGGTTTTCAGATGGCTGGCCTCGGTATCCGCAACAATCTGTACTGGGGTCAGGCTGCCGCTCTCTTCCAAGCGATAGACTTCCAGCCCGAAACCGGATTTGCGTGCAAGATAGAGATAGTCGGACGACCCCACCTGAAGCGAGGCCATCGTGACCATATTGCCGTAAAACGTTGAGGCATCGAAAAAGCCTTCGCCTTCGCCAGAGTTTTGGGCAAGACCGTCAATGATCGCGCTATCCAGACTGCGCTCGGTGCCTTTGAAATCAATTGAAACGGTGTCATTCGATTGCGCGCGATCTTCGATACTGATGTCACTTTGGCTGATCGCCGCATCATCCAGTTCAATACGGACCATGCTCTGATTTGCCGCATCATGGATCAGCAAGTCACCGGAAAGCGGATCAACATCCAGAGCAACCGCTTCGCCAAGATTGGGCAGGGCGCCCTCAAAAACGGTTTGAATATGCGAAAGATATGACACGCTTGGTGCTCCAACACTATTTCGGTTGGAGATTGGAATACCCACGTGAGCAAAAGTTTTGCGGTGCAGAAAAATGGCTGTTTTCTGGTCTTAAACGCAGAATTTAGCAATATTTTAACAAGCTGGCGGACGATCTCGTGACCTGACCATCGGCGCAAAGCGTGGATCAGGACAGCAGCCCCAATAGTCGCCCTTTACTCGTGCTGCTTTCCTTGTGCATCCGGTAGACTGTGGCGGCGATACGCATCCAGAATTTGTCGTCGAGGTCATCGCGAAACACCAGTCCTTCGGGCTGGGGCCCCTTCATCAAAGGTGAAGCCCGGCTGATAGCGTTGCACCTTCTCGACCAGCGACTGGTTGCCGTGTTGGAAACGGTGGCTCACCCGGGCATATTCGTGTCGGGCCAGCAGGGTGCGGGTGGGGCCGACGATCTCATCCAACTGCGTTTCGATATAGCGTGTCAGCGCCGGATCGGGCGGTTGGCTGTTGTCGTCACACACCACACCGGCGACAAACAAGGCGAGCGCGTCGGGCGAAATATTGGCTTCGGTCTCGCTTGGGGGGGCCATCCGTTCAATCGGCAAATCTACGCCCATCAGATCGAGAAAAACGCCCACCACCCCGCCAGGATGGTGCCGGAAATCGCTGTAATCCAACAGGTGGATCTGTTCCGGCGCAAAGCTCTGGCGCAGCTCTTCGTAAACCATGTTGTGATCCACGGGCACACCCTTGGCGCGGCGTTCGTCAATCACGGTGTGCATGAAACTCCAGATACTGGGCTGATAATTGACCTTGGTGATCTGCGACCAGACAGACGGCACCAACTCGACCTGACGGCGCATGGTATAGACGATTTTGATCTCGTCGAACGCCGAAAGCCGTGCCGCCAGATCGGCCCAATCGACCTTCTCGGGAAAGCAACGGGTAAAATTCTCGGCCGATAGGAAAAGCGTGCCCGGCTGGTCCGCGTATTTCTCGATCAGGTCGTTCCAGATCCCCTCGGGGCCACGCGGACCATAGAAATTCTCGGGTAGGTCGTTGATTTTGATCCATTGCCCAGCCAGCGCATGATGGGCGTTATTTGGTCCGATGTGGGGATAACAAAGGCCTGCGGATTTCAGCAGCTTGCGGTTCGCATAAAACGACCCTTGCAGGTAACTGGTCGCCGTCTTGTGCGCCCCGACATGTAAAAAGACCCTCGCCATATCGCAGCTATTGGCCAATCTGTTCGGCTTTGTCCAGCCCTGCCGCATCAAAGCTGCTGCCGGGGGCAAGCGTGCGACCGGCCTGTTCGGCGATATGCCCCATCAGCCGCTCAATCACATGCGCGGTGGTGCCATCCACCAGCGCCTGTTCGGGCTCGAAATCCGCGGCGGTCAGGTTGAGCGCCCCAAGTGCGTCCAACACCTCGGTCCGCACCCAATAGATCGACCCGGCAGGAAAGCGCAAAGGATCGGAGAACGGCGCCATTCCGGCGCGTCTGCGCAAAACCTCGGCCCGTGGGCGGTTTGCCCCCCACCAGTCGTTGCCTTCATTCAAATGTCCGTCAGCCACCCATATCCCGGCCTCAGGATCGGCCAGAAAAGCGCGCAAACGCGCTTCGGTCTGCTTCGGCTCGCCCAGAACACCGCACACCAGATCCTGTCTCCAATCATCGCCATCCGCCCGATGCGGAGACCGTTTGCCATGCAGCTTGCAGACCGCGCGATAGGGCGCAAACACCCCTTGGCTCAGCAGATGCAAAAACGGCAGGATGTCTCGGCCGTGATTGGGCAGAGTCCAGACCTGTGCCTTTGGGAATTGCGCCGTGATCTGCGTTTTCAGGCTCTGCGTTTCTTCCTGTGACAGGTCAGAGCGCGCAACAAGGGTCATGTAGAGATCAAAGTCAAACCGCTGCGCAGCCAGCCGTGCCGCGAATTCGTCCCAAAGCTCGGGGTAATAAAGATGCAGCGCCACCGCGACAGGCGCTTTAGGTGCACTACGCGGAGAGAGCGACGGCAACTGCGGCACCGTCTCGGGAACAGGTGCCGCCAGCACAACACGCCCTTCGCCGCGCCCGACCTCAATATAGTGCCGCAACGGCTGCCTGATATCGCCAAGGTCAGGGTTGTGAAACAAATATGCACGCGGCGAAAAGCCCGGATTTGGGCATACGCCGTTGGCCTCTCCCAATTGAACGTAATGCCGTTCGGGCCAGAGCCGGAATAACGGGTTCAGCCGCGGATTGCTGTCTAGGTAATAGGCCCGGTCAAACTGCCCACTGCTACGCATCGCGGCCAGATAGGCGCGATCCCCTGCGGTTGGAAAAAGATAGCGCAGAACAGTTGCAGCTTTCCTGCGAAACTTGTTGAACATCACGCCCCATACCTGTTTTCGCGCGTCACGCAAAGCTTTGAACAGCCGAATAACCGCCCCGCTTAGCCAACGCCGTACTTAAAAATCTTAATCAGGCTGATAAAGACAGCTACCCACTTGGTCCAACTCATTTTTCTTACGCTGGAAGTTGCAACGTGTAGTTTTCCATGTAGTATTTCTTAAAAAGAAAGCGATTGAATCACGACGGTTTCCGTCATTTTGGCACAGTTCATTTGACTAACATTTGGGGAGTACGACTTTTGACTACAGTTACAATGCAAGGTTTTTTTCTGGAATTCGAACACCCGACAAACCTGGATCTCGCAAGTTTTTTTCGTGAAGCTACAGTGGGCGCTGTGTTCACTCCAAACACGACCAGCTTTACTTATTCATATGATGAACCCCAAACCGCCGGTGAATCCACATCCGTTGATGTGACTGACCCAAGTTTCCTTGGATTGGAATTTGATGGTGTTCCCGTCACGACGGACGAGCTCGATACACGCGTTATGCAAGTAACTTGGGGTGGCGGCAATGTGACCACTGTCTTGGTGGTCGATGATGATAGGCCGGGTCAGGGCGAATACGTTATCTATCTGGACGGCGCGGAGTATTCCATTAATAGCGCCGCCGAGTTCAATTCGTTCAACGCAACGATCACCTCTGCACTAGACGTCCCTGCAGGCACCACCTATGCCGCGAACACAGCAATCCCGTTTTCGGCGTTGGGCGACAGCAGCGTAACAACAAATGACAGTGACACGCTGATCGGGACGGACGGCAATGATGTGCTGAACGGTGGCCCGGGTGACGATTTTATCAACCCGGTCGATAATACCGATTATGACGAAGTGTCAGCCGGGACAGGCAATGACACAGTGAGCTTTGTTGATATCGTGGATGGCTATGTCGCGTTGCTTCACGATGACCTGAATGCCGGGATCGACGCCGACATTGATGGCGTGAACAACACCGGCACAATCGACAAAGGTGTCAATGGCACTACCACGCTGATTGATGTCGAAAACCCGATGATCTCGGGTGCCATCAATGGTGGTCTTGGTTTGATGGGCACCGACTTCGCCGATGAGATGACCCTCTCTGTCCTTGCGGGCGGCTGGATGCAGGTCCGCGGTCTAGGCGGCAACGACACGATCGAAGCGTCAGCCAGCAATGCCGGGACAATCCGGCTTGATTATCGCAACGGCACAACCGGATTGGTGGCGAACCTCAAAACCGGCGAGGTTTCCAACGATGGCGCTGGGGCAACAGACACGCTGATCGGTCATTTTCAAGAGATCCGCGCCACCGACTACAACGATTCTGATCATCGGATCTGACAACAACGACCGGGTCATTCTGCGCCAAGGCAATGACACCTTCGATGGTGGTCTCGGCCATGATACCGTGCGTTATGACCGCTCCGAAATTGGCGCCGTCAATGTCGATCTCAGCACCGGTACGGCAACAGGCGCCTGGAATGGCAACGCCTTCACCCATACGCTGCTGAATGTCGAAGAGGTGCGCGGTTCACGCAATGACAATGACACGATTACCGGTGGCAGCGAAAACAACGTCTTTTACGGACGCGGCGGCGACGACAGCCTTGTCGGCAACGATGGCGATGACGTTCTGAACGGCGAGGACGGCAGCGATACGCTGCTGGGCGGTGCCGGCAACGACACTATGCACGGCGGAAATGGCGACGATTTCATCAATCCCGGTGACAACACCTACTATGACGAGATCTTTGCCGGAGCCGGGAACGATGTCGTTGATCTTTCCGAAGTCAACTTAGGCTACGCTGGCCTGCTGCATAGTGATCTGAATGCAGGGATCATTGCCAATATTGATGGTGTGAACAACACTGGTACGATCAATAAGGGCGCCAATGGTGTCACAACGATAATCGGTGTCGCAAGCCCGATGGTTGTCACGACAAATTACGGTGGTTTCGGACTGGAAGGCACCGCATTTAACGACAGCATGAACCTGTCTGTTGTCGCTGGCGGTTGGATGTTGGTCCGAGAAAGCGGCGGCGACGATACAATCGAAGCCGCCGCTAGCAACGCTGGCACAATCCGGTTGGATTACTTTTATGGCACGAATGGCATGGTCGCCGATCTGTCGACCGGTGTGGTGTCTGACGACGGCACCGGCGGGACCGACATGTTGATCGGCCACTTTCAGGAAGTGCGCAGCACGGACTACAACGATTCAATCATCGGCTCCGATCTGGATGACCGGGTGATCCTTCGCGAGGGCAATGACACATTCGATGGCGGGCTTGGCTTTGACACCGTGCGGTATGACCGCTCGGGCGTCAGTGGGCTCAACGTTGATCTTGGCACTGGTACGGCGACCGGCACATGGAATGGCAACGCTTTCAGCGATACGCTGCTCAACGTCGAAGGGCTGCGCGGCTCATATCTTGGCAATGACACGCTCACCGGCGGGGCAGAAGATAACGCCTTTTACGGACGCGGCGGCGATGACAGCCTCGTCGGGAATGGCGGCAATGACACGCTGAACGGCGAAGACGGCAACGATACGTTGATCGGCGGCGCGGGCGATGACGATCTTACCGCTTATCTCGGTGACGACAGGCTTGAGGCGGGCGACGGCGACGACACAATTAACGTCTTCAATGGTGCCGGCGACTACATGGATGGCGGCGCGGGCCGTGACATCATGTTTTTCGATGCAAGCGGCACGCCTGCCGGCTCCTATGCGGTGACCTTCGATCTCACAACAGGGTTCCTCTATAATACGGCGGACCCTTCGGAATCGGACCGTTTCTTCAACATTGAAGAGATCCAGTTCACAGGTGCCATTGACACCACGATCATCGGCAACGGAGCGGCGAACTATTTCTTCACCGGCGATGGCGACGACACGATCACCGGCGCCCTTGGCGATGACTCCATGCACGGCGGCGGCGGAACTGACACCGTGGTCATCAACGATGACTACAGAACCGCTTCGGACGATCTCAATGTTCAACTCAGCATGAGCGCAACCGGTCTCATGCTCGGGTCGGCTGATGGCAATGATCTGATCGGCGAAACCGTAGAGTTCGTGATGTTCAATGACCAGACCGTCACCCGCGACGCTCTGGTTGCCGAAATCGGAACCCCCATAATCAACGGCACTGGCACGAATATCAACGGGACGAGCGCGACGGAGATTATCAACGGCACGCCCTTCGACAACTGGATCAATCCCGGCGGAGGCAGTGATACCATCGACGGTGATGACGGACGCGACATGGTCTCGTTCTACAACCTCGCCGACACGCCGGGGCGGACCAATGTCGACTATCGCCTTGATATCGACATGCAGGCCGGCACGGCGGTTAACCACGATGGCTCCGAACAGATCGCCTTTTCCAACGTCGAGCGGATCACCACCACCATCTATGCCGACCGCATTCGCGGCACTGATGGCGATGACGAGATCCGCGCGCTGGGCAACTACGATTGGATCATCGCGACCGAGGGCAATGACACGATTGATGGCGGCTCGGGGCAGGACATGATCTCTTTCCTCGAATACCAGTCGAGCGAGGTGACCGTGGTCGCCGATGTGTTCTCGGCCAATGGCCTCCCGCCCAGCGGGGCACAAGCGACGGGCGTGGTGATTGATCTGGCCAATTCGGCCAATAACACCGCCCTGGCCGAGGGTCTGACCCTGACGTCGGTTGAACGCATCACCGGGTCGAGCCGGCAGGATGTATTCTATGGCGACGATGGCGAGAACGACTTCCGCGGCTTGGGCGGCTATGATTGGTTCGTCAGCTCGACCGGCGGTCGTGAGCGCTATTACGGCGGCAGCGGCACCGACACGGTGACCTATTACAACGCCTCTTCGGGGGTAACGGCGAACCTATCGAACGGTGCTGTAACGAACGGCCGCGAGACAGGCTACGGCTCGGTCGGGGACGCGCGGAGCGACCTCTATGTCGAAATCGAGAACCTTGTCGGTTCGCGTTTCGACGACGAGCTGCGCGGTTCAAGCGAGCGCAACCAGCTGAGCGGGCTTGAAGGCGACGACTTCCTGTTCGGTTATGGCGGTGTCGACTACCTGATGGGCGGGCTTGGCAACGACGTGATCGACGGCGGCGGCGGCTCGGACTATGCGCTGTTCACAGGCAATGCTGCCAATTACACGCTGACCCGTTCTGGCAACAACGTGACGGTTGTGGGCGCGGATGGCACGGACCAGTTGATCGATGTCGAGTACTTCCGCTTCGACGATGGCGACGTGACCATCTGGGATCTGTAAGCGGCCTTCTGAAAGCCAGCAAATCACAACCCCACGGGCGATACATTCGCCCGTGGGGTCGCGCGACGGGCAAAATCCCACGATGGAAAACGACCCTATGCGTATCTAAATCCGTTGATATGCTGTAGGCTATGGATCGCGTTCAGAATTTTCGTCACGGGCCGAGGCGTCAGCGGCGCCAAGGTCAATCATCCCTTCGCGGATTGCAGCCACCAACAGCGCCGCAGTCGAGGACGTATTCATTTTGCGCAACAGGCTGGCGCGGTGGTTGTCCACCGTCTTGGGGCTGAGATGCAAAAACTCGGCGATTTGAACCGTGGTCATGCCACGGGCAACGGCATGCAGAACCTCAAACTCTCGCGGGCTAAGACGCGGACGCCCTTGTCGATCACGATAGAGCGCGGCTGCCGCAGGCGAGATCGCACGTTCTCCGGTGGCGACGCGGCGGATCGTGTCGATCAGCTCTTCCGGGGGGCGGATTTCAGCATGAGTCCTGCGGCACCGGCGCGGTCAAGCTCATCGAGCAGAGTGGGTTGGATCGTCCCGGTCAGCACCACGCAGGCGGTGTCGGGCGACCAGCGGCGGACCTCGGAGAATACCTCGAACCCGTTGGCACCGGGCATTGTCAGGTCAAGCAGGGCGACATCGGGCTGGTGCCGCTTGATCACGGCGATGGCCTGTATCCCGTTGTGCGCGGTCGCCACGACCTCCATTCCTTCAGCGCCAGCCAAGAGCGAAGTCAGCCCGGACAGAAAAAGCTGATGATCGTCGGCGACAACAAGACGGATCGTCATAGACTACCTCGTTTTGATTGGCTGCAGGTGCTGCGACTTGGCGTCCTGCTGTTTTGGGTCAGCTTATCGGTCTTTGCCACATCCGCCAACTCGCAAAGCCCGGCGCCGGGTGCGGATACGATTCCCGATCTCAGGCTGAGCCAGCCGCGCGACATTGCCGATACGGTTGCGCATTTTGGCTATCTGTTCGACCCGTTGCATGTGCTGACGGTGGAGGAGCTACATAATGCTGGATCGGGCGCACCGGTTTTTCGTCAGATCCCGAAGGGCAGCATCGACTTCGGCTATACCAAGAGCGCGGTCTGGCTGCGCATGGATATTTTGAATGACGTTGAGAATACGCAAAACTGGGTGATGCGGTTCCACGAGAATTTCAAACAGGAATTCGACATGTGGGTGTTCAAAGCAGAAGGCGATGCCGCGCATATCGTGCATCAACGTCGCTACAGCTCCTTTCACACGCGACCGGTAATGTTTGGTCAGCTTGCCGCACCGTTCGAGCTGTCACCGGGAGAAGAAGCGACGGTGTATGTGCGGTTCTGGTCCGAGGGAAGTTCGCTGTTGCCCGTCTCGATCGCGACGGCGGATGAGTTTGCCAGAGCGTCGGGACGAATCCTCGCGCGAAACTTTACCTTTTACGGCATCATCGCTGCGATCATCGTTGCCGCGCTGATCGGGGCGATATTTTTCTCAAGCATAGTGGCGGCGGTGTTTGCCGGGTATCTCGGGTTCGTTCTGATGTTCGTGATGCAGAGTGACGGCACCGCCTTCCAGTATATCTATCCGGCGTTTCCGGGATTTAACTCTATTGCCTCTGTGGTCTGGGGCGGCGGGTTTATCCTGTTCAGCGCGATTTATGCACGGACATTCCTGCGGACCAGGCAAGAGTTTCCGATCATTGATTTCTGGCTCAAGGCGCTGATGGGCACGGTTTTTGCGCTGTGGCTGGGGATGCTGTTTGCCGATCGTCAGCAGATCAAGCTGTTCTTTGTGATGCTGTCGCTGATTACGATCCTGTCATGTTTGGGCGCATCGCTCGTCGTGGCGCGGCGGCATTTTCGCAAGGTGCGGTTTTACGTGTTCGGCTGGAGCGCGGCGGTTGGATCATCGCTTTTGTTCAACCTGATCCATGTGTTCGGGCTTGAGGTGAACCCAGAGGTGCAGACCAATACCATGCGTGCGACCATGGCGATTGACGCGCTGTTCATGGGGCTGGCCATTGTTGATCGGTATAACCAGATGCGTCAGACCCGGCAGCAAGCCTTGCACGCAAGTCTTGAGGCGGCGCAACGCAACCTCGAACTAACGCGTAGGATGGCCAATCTCGAACGACAGCTTGACCTGCTCGACACCGCCTCGCGCCAGCGGGATGAAGCCTTTGCCAATACCATCCATGACCTGCGTCAGCCCCTGCATGCGCTGCGCCTGAGGGTGCTGGGCGAGGCGGACGGGCGGCTGGCGAAAGGGGCCGAGCGCGAGAAAACCAACCAGAGCTTCAACTATCTTGAGACCCTGATTTCAGAGCATCTGAGCGCGGTTCAGGGCGGCGTGGGGAGCCTTGAAGGGGCGGGCGAGCCGGTAGTTGAAGTGACGGACAGCGCACAGGACATCACGATGGGTAACGTGCTTTCCGGCGTTTACGAGATGTTTCTGCCCGATGCCGCGGCCAAGGGGCTGGACTTTCGCATGGTCTCGACCAGTCTCAAAACCCCTGTCCCGCCTTTGGTTCTGATGCGTGTGCTGTCCAACCTCGTCTCGAACGCGATCCGCTATACCGAAGAAGGGCGCGTCCTGCTGGGGTGCCGCCGATATGGCGATATGATCAGCATCGAAGTGCATGATCAGGGCCCCGGCCTTGACCCGGCGGAATTTGCACGGGCGCGCGAGCGCGACGTGCGATTGGTGCGCGAGGATCACCCGGCCGATGGCTTTGGCTATGGCCTCGCTATTGTTGGCAATCTGGTGGCCGAGCACGGTGGCACGTTGGAGCGGGTGACACGCTGTTCCAGCGGTCTTGGGGTCGCGGTGCGGCTGCCGATGTCGAAATAGGGGTTTTCCCTGATACTCGGAAAACTGCATTCGCGCTAAAATCACGTCAATTCATACTACCCGGCGGCCCCGATTCACCGCTGCCGGATGCTTTTTATTTAAGCTAGATTTGAGGAGGCCTGATCGTGCCCACCCGCCTAGAAGCCTATAACTCCGCCCTGAATGCCGCCCGCACGGCCACCGCTGTCACCCTTGTTCAAGCCGAGCTGAGCGCCGAGGCCCTGAAATGGGCAAGCCGCGCGGTGGGCTATCTGAAAAGCATCGAAAACGACTCCCAGAAACTGGAAAACCTGGCTGAAAACCTGAAATCGGTGGCCAAACTGTTGTCCAAGGTTGGACCGATCAAGCCGGTGATGGTCCCGCTGGAAAAGCTGATCAAACAGATCGAGGAGCGGGCGGAGGATGTCCGTCAGGCATCCGGCAAGCTTGAGAGCAAATTCGGACCGATCAAGGACGATATCGATTCCGCCCGAGATGAACTCAAGCGGCGCATTTCAGATCTCGAAGAGACGCTGGAAGACATCGATTCGGTCAAAGCGCCGATCAATGACGCCACTGCGGCTTCGCTTCTGGCGCATTTGCCGGGGTTTGCCGATGATGCGCTGGCCGCAGCCGACGATACGGTGCTGCCAGCCCAGATCGAGCCGCTGTTGACCGCGATCGAGCGGATGCAGAGCCTGACGACGCGCCTGAAGGCCGACATCGACGGCATCTTTAACCCCGCCAAAGCCATCGTTGATGTTTTCAACACTGTTTCCAAGCTGAGCAGCAATCTCGATTTTCTCGAAGGACCGCTGGAAGCGGTTGCGGATATCATCCGCCCCGTCGAATGGGCGTTGGACGCGGTGGCGTTCGTCTTTGACGCGGTGGTCAATCCGGTGCTGGACCCGATCATCGAGGCCTTGGGTTTCAACAAACTCATCGACCGGATCATCGACAAGCTGGGTCTGCCCTCTCTATCGCCGTTTTCAGCCATCGAAGCCGAGTTGAACAAGGTTCTGAATGCCATCGAGGTCGGCACCGGCATTTTCGAAGACGTCACCAACTGGATAGACGAGGTGCTGGCGCAGTTTACCCAGAACGACTTTATCGAAGTGCTTGTCATCAACGGCACCGAAGCGGCCGAGCTTCTGGTCGGCGAAGACATCAACACGGGTAACACGCCGGACAATCTTCTGAATGCAATGGCGGGGGCCGATCTTGTTTCGGGTGGGCTTGGCGATGACACGCTGTTTGGCGGTGATGGCAACGACGTTCTGGTTGGCGGGCGTGGCAATGACGACATGGACGGCGGCGCCGGTCAGGACGCCGCGGTCATTCTGGCCGAGTTCTCGCAAATGTCGTTCAGCTATATCGAGGCAACCGATACGCTGATCGCCACGCATACAACGGTGCCGAGCGGTGCCAGCGACCAAGGCACCGATACGATCCGCAATGTCGACAGCGTTGTTTTCCTCGACCGGGCGTTGGACTTCAGCGATTTTGGCCAGATTCGCTATTCCGGCTCGACCCCGACAACACCGGCGGTTTTGAACGGGGATGAAGGCGGCGTGCCAACGCGCGATTTCCTGTTCGGCGGCGCGGGGATCGACACGATTAACGGGCTGTTGCTGGACGATTACATCGAAGGCCGCGAAGGCTTTGACTCGATCAACGGCGGCGCGGGCAATGACTTTCTCGACGGGGGACCGGGGCGCGACTTTATCGATGGCGGCACCGGCAATGACACCGCCGTCTACCGGGCGGGCGACGGGGTGGTGAGCGATTATAACCGCATCGACCTTGGCGATGATCCCAGCCGCCGGCCATTCAACCCGGATGAGACCCTCCTCAACATCGAGAACCTGACCGGCGGCGACGCAATGGACTGGTTCTGGGGTGATAGCGGGGGCAACCGGCTTGAAGGCAAGGACAACAACGACAAGCTCGTCGGTCTGGACGGCGATGACACGCTGTTGGGTGGTGACGGTTACGATCAACTGGTCGGCGGGCGCGGTAATGACGAAATGCACGCGGGTCAGGGCCGCTCGATCCTGATTGGCGGCTGGGGCGATGACCTGCTGACCGATGCCGACAAGCAAAGCTGGGCTTGGTACGGGGGGGTGATCTGGCGATCTGGGGCGACGCCTATGTTGCGCGCGGATCGAACACTGCTGACTATGCCGGCGTGCCGGATCTGGGATTTACCGCTGAAGAAGTGACCACCGAACTGCCCGGCAGCGTGCATGTCGACATGAGCACCCGGACCATCCGTAAATTCGCCGATGACGGCACCGATATGGGCACGGATACGCTGGAAAACATGATCCGCGTCATGGGCAGCCGGGGCGACGACACCATGCTCGGCTCGATCCATGAAGAGTTCCTTTATGGCGGTGATGGCGATGATGTCTTCGTAACCCCCGATGCGATCGAGGAAACCCAGAGCGATTTCCTTGAGGGTGGCGACGGGAATGATGTGTTTGACCCCGGGCGCGGTCTCAACCGCATCTTTGGGGATGGCGGAAACGACCTGTTGCGCACCAATGACGATGATGTCGAATACTTCAGCGGCGGCGACGGTTCGGACACGGTTAGCTTTGCCGAAAGCGAGCGGACGTGGTTCATCGACCTTTACAATGGCCGCGCCGAGGGAACGCTGGAAGGGAACGCCGAGGACACGGATGACATTCAGGCCTTTGCTATCGTCGAGACCGAAGGCGTTGTCGGCTCGGCGCTCGACGATGAAATCCGTGGCAATAGCGGCGTCAACCTTCTTTGGGGTGCAGATGGCAACGATACATTGCGCGCCAGCGCCCCGTCGAGCAGCGGACCCGGGGATTCGCTGTTTGGCGGCGACGGTCGCGATATCCTGGTCGGCTCGCGCGGAGACGAGTATCTGAGCGGTGGAGACGGCGCGGATTCGATTTCTGGGGGCGAAGTGGCGGACGGTAACGACACGATGATCGGCGGCGCCGGCAATGATGTCTTTACGGTCGAGGCGGGCGGCCGTTACCTGATTGACGGGGGCGAGGACCGAGACGAGTTGAACCTCAATAACTGGGTCGGCCCACTCAGTATACGAAGCGTGTCTTCCTATTCGTCAAGCTTGTTGGAAACTTACCCGGATCAGGATGTCATTCTGGTCGGGATCGAGGTAATCCGCGGCGCGAATTTCGCCGACACCCTGAACGGCAGCAGCCTTGCCAATCGCTACATCGGTGAGGGCGGCGATGACGACCTGAACGGCAATGGCGGCGATGACGTGCTGGTGGGCAACGCGGGAGATGATAGCCTCAAAGGCGGCAGCGGCAGCGACCTGCTGTTCGGCGGGATCGGGCATAACACTCTCGACGGGGGGACCGGTATCGACACCGCTTCCTTTGATCCCGAAATGGAAGGCGATATCGACGATGGCACCGAAAATTATCAGGTGCGTCGCGTGCCCGGCATGCTGGATGCCGACCTCGTGCGCGGTCAGGCGAGTTTTTACGCCGATCTGGACCCGACGGCCTATTCCAACGTGCTGCGCAATGTTGAAAACCTGATTGGCACCAACGGCACCGATGTGCTGCGCGGTGATGCGGCAAACAACGTGCTGACCGGTGGCGAAGGTATCGGAGACGATACGCTGGTGGGACGTGGCGGCAATGACACGCTGACCGGCGGCAACGGCGCAGATGAATTGTTCGGCGATATGGAGGCCTTTGACGGCGTCGCCATGGTCCGGCTGAACGAAGGTGCTGCCCGTGACGGCAGCTTATCGGCCCAGAATTTCGCAATGCCCACGGGCGGGCGGCTGACGGTTGAGTTTGTGTTGCAAACGCAGCAAATCCAACTGGCCAGCGGGATCAAAACCCTGATGTCCTACGCGGTGAGTGGGTCTTACAACGAGGTTCTTGTCTATCTCGAAGACGGTGGCAACTTGTGGGTTGGCGGAAACAACGTCGCCGCATGGGAAACGAACATCTCTGCATCCGATCTTATGAATGGCGATATGCACCGGCTCAGCTTCTCGTTTGATGCGGCAAGCAACTTTATCGAAGTGTATGTCGACGGCGCCCTACGTCAGACCCATGTCAACGCGTCAATCACAGATGCGCTGACCGCGGGCGGCTCGCTCTATTTCGGTCAGGAACAGGATGGCGTGAACAGCAATTTTAGCGCAGACCAGGTCTTGCAGGGCGGTTTGGGCGACATCCGCATTTTCGATGACATCCGCACACAGCGTGAGGTCGCCGACCATTGGAACACCATGCTTTCCGATCCCGCCAATACCGCCGGTCTGGTTGCCAACTGGCAGGCCAACGCCGCGACCCAGACGATGGCGGACGCCACTGGGCAGCAGGCGGCGCTGACCCTCACTGGCTCGGCGCGGGTGATTGATGCGGGCACCGCTGGCGATGACTATCTGCAGGGCGAGGCCGGCAGCGACACCCTCGACGGAGGAGCGGGGAATGATACGCTGGCCGGGGGCATCGACGATGACGTTCTGATCGGCGGGCTGGGGGATGATGACCTTCGCGGTGGTGACGGTATTGACGATCACGCCGAAATCGCCGCCACACGCGCGGCGACCCTGATCGACGAAATCGCTGGTGGCGTCCGGTTGACTTCGATCGACGGCGTCGACCTTCTGCGCGATGATGTCGAATTCATCGAGTTCAGCGATGTCGAACAGACCTATGCCGAGCTCGCCGCTGTTGCGAACACCTATGTGATCCAGGGCAGCAACAATGCCGAGAACCTCACCGGCAGCATCGTGTCCGAAGACTTGCGCGCAGAAGGGGGCTCCGACTGGATCACACCGGGCGGCGGCAATGACACCATCAATGCCGGTGACGGTAATGACATGGTCAGCTTCTTCAACCTGACCGATACGATCGGGCGCACCGCCTTTGATTACCGTCTCGACATCGACCTCGCGGCCGGTACCGCCGTCAGCTACGATGGCAAGGAACAGATCAGGCTGGAGAATGCCGAGCGCATCACAGGTACGATCTATGCCGACCGTATCAAGGGTGACGATGGCGACAACCAACTGCGCGGTTTGGGCGATTACGACTGGTTCATCGGCAGCGAGGGCGCCGACAGCTATGATGGCGGTACCGGTCGCGACATGGTCTCCTATGCCGAGGCAACAGGCGGTGTCACCGTCGATCTCGCCATCGCGCGTGGCACCGCCGGACAGGCGCTGGGCGATCAATATACCGATATCGAGCGGATCACCGGGTCGGGCTTTTCTGACCTTTTCTATGGTGGCGATGGTGAAAATGACTTCCGCGGGTTGGGCGGTTATGACACGTTTGTCGGTTCTTCTGGCGGACGCGAACGTTATGATGGTGGCAGTGGGATTGATACAGTCGCCTACTACCTCTCCACTGAGGGCGTTGAAGCCTCGCTACTGCGTGGCTACGGCTCGCGCGGGGACGCGGCGCGCGATCTCTACACATCAATCGAAAACCTCGGCGGGACGAGCTATGACGACGTCCTCACCGGTGATAACGAACGCAATCAGTTGCGCGGGCTTGCCGGAGACGATTTCATCTTCGGCGGTGGCGGCTCTGACTATATCACAGGCGGACGCGGCAATGATGTGATCGATGGTGGGTCGGAGTCCGACTACGCGGTCTTCTCCGGCAACTCCACCGATTACACGCTGACACGCAGTGGCAATAGCGTCTCGGTCGTGGGGGCCGATGGGGCTGATCTTCTCATCAACGTGGAATATTTCCGCTTTGATGACGGCGATATCAGGATCTGGGATATCTAAAACCGGCCTCGGCAAAGGTTGACTGCGGGCGTCTCTAAACGCCCGCAGTCTGGTGTGGTATCGCTGATCAGAGATCCCAGATGGTCACGTCGCCATCGTCAAACCGGAAGTACTCGACATCGATCAATTGGTCCGTGCCATCCGCGCCCACAACCGTCACGTTGTTGCCAGAACGGGTCAGCGTGTAATCGGCCGCATTGCCCGTGAACAGCGCATAGTCCGAGCCGCCGCCACCGTCGATCACGTCGTTGCCAAGCCCGCCCATCAGGTAGTCGACACCGCCATAACCGAACAGGAAGTCGTCGCCTTCAAGCCCGCTTAGCTGGTTGCGTTCGCTTGAACCGCGCAGCTCGTCATCGAAGCGCGACCCGACGAGGTTCTCGATCTCGACATAGAGGTCGCTCCGCGCGTCCCCGACCGAGCCGTAGCCCGTCTCGCGGCCGTTCGTTACAGCGCCGTTCGACAGGTTCGCCGTTACGCCCGAAGAGGCGTTGTAATAGGTCACCGTGTCGGTGCCGCTGCCGCCGTAATAGCGCTCGCGACCGCCGGTCGAGCTGACGAACCAATCATAGCCGCCCAAGCCGCGGAAGTCGTTCTCGCCATCGTCGCCATAGAACACATCCTGCCGGCTCGACCCGGTGATGCGTTCCACCGACGTCAGGGTCAGACCCTCGGCCAGGGCGGTGTTATTGGCCGAATTGGCCAGATCAATCACCACGCCCGTCGCCAGCGCCCCGCTGGGCGGGAGGCCGTTGGCCGAGAACACATCGGCCACCACGGTCACCTCGCTCGACTGGTATTC
Source organism: Rhodobacteraceae bacterium D3-12 (assembly GCA_025916135.1). Classification (NCBI taxonomy): domain Bacteria; kingdom Pseudomonadati; phylum Pseudomonadota; class Alphaproteobacteria; order Rhodobacterales; family Roseobacteraceae; genus Phycobium; species Phycobium rhodophyticola. The sequence goes on from CP104793.1 coordinate 4,073,298, forward strand.
GAGGAAGGAGATCATGTCCTGCCCCGAGCCGCCATCGATCGTGTCATTGCCCTCGGTCGCGATGATCCAGTCGTAGTTGCCCAGCGCGCGGATCTCGTCATCGCCATCAGTGCCGCGGATACGGTCGGCATAGATGGTGGTGGTGATCCGCTCGACGTTGGAGAAGGCGATCTGTTCGGAGCCATCGTGGTTGACCGCCGTGCCGGCCTGCATGTCGATATCAAGGCGATAGTCGACATTGGTCCGCCCCGGCGTATCGGCGAGGTTGTAGAACGAGATCATGTCGCGTCCGTCACCACCGTCGACCGTGTCGCTGCCACCACCGGGCGTGATCCAATCCGCACCCTCACCGCCAAGGATCGTGTCGTCTGCGGTCCCGCCCCGCAGGTTATCCGCCCCGCCACCGCCATCTATCAGGGTTGCGACATTTGCGGTGACGATCGTCTCACCATCATCGTCACCAAACAGTCTGAGCTCTGACGGTCCCGAGCTACCGGTCCACCAAGAACCAAAGATCATATTGCTCAGATCGAGCGATGTCTGATCTTCCATGAACACATCCAGCACGGCATTCTGTTGGTCCCCGTAGTTTAGAATTTCATCGAACAGCATTTGCCCGGCCAGAATGGAAATCTGCATCCGATTGGCACCGGTATTCGTAAACGCAAGGATTTCGACATCGGTAATCGTGTCGTCTCTCAGGTCAAAACTGCCAGTAACATAGTTTCCGCCGCCGTTGTTGCTGCTTAGGATGAGCGTATCACTCCCCTCGCCGCCATCCAGGATCTCTCCCGTCTCATCCAATGTCGCGCTCAACCAGATCAGATCATCCCCGGCGAGCCCCGACACCTCGTCTCGACCGCCGTACATGAGAATATAGTCGTTGCCAGCGGTGCCGGTCAGTGTGTCATCATCTTGGCTACCATTAATATAGTTGAACTCGGGAGCACTCGCCATTTGAAGAATCCTATTAATAAAAAATTGTATGCTGCAGAATAGCACAAACCCTTAATCGCGGAATATAATCTTTCGTAGCCCCAATCCGGATCGAACAGGGTCAGCAACCTCATCCCATACGCAACACGGTCAGCCCGGCGGTGCCCTGCGCATGTTGCGCTCATGCTGTGCGATGCCTTCTTCAAGGTCGCGGTAGTAGCGCATGGATCCGTTTTCCAGCACAACAGCCGCGTCGCATGTATTGCGAATATCGTTCAGAGAATGCGAGACAAAGACAGCGCTGGAATGCCGCATCCGGTCGCGGAAAAGCGCGGTGCTCTTACTTTTGAATGCGGCGTCCCCCACGGCGGTGACTTCATCTACCAGATACCAATCAAACCGGATCGCCATCGAACAGCCAAAACCAAGCCGCGAGCGCATCCCTGATGAATAGGTCCGCACCGGCTGATGGAAATGATTGCCAAGCTCGGCGAATTCTTCGACGAAATGCATCATCTCGTCCGTATCCACGCCATAAACCCGTGCCAGAAACCGGGTGTTTTGGGCACCCGTCAGATCCCGGTGGAAGCTGCCCTGAAAGCCGACCGGCCATGAAACGGTGCCCTCAATCACGATTTGACCTTGGTCCGGCGCAATGGACCCCGCCAGCATGTTGAGCAATGTCGATTTGCCTGCGCCATTGCGCCCCAAAAGGCCAATCGACTTGCCGCGGGGGAAAGTGATCGTTACCCCGCGCGCGACATGTTTGACAGTGCCGCGATAGTGAAAAGCCTTGTGCAGATTCTCTAGCCGGATCATGCGGTTAGCGCCGGTCTCGCAAGCTGTAGTAAACCAAAACAAGGATGGTCCAAACGCCGAACAACAGGGTTGTCAACACCGCAAGGATAATCCCGCGCTGCGGGTAGCGGGAGTCTCGGCCAGCGTTGGCTCAAGATAGGCGGCCAGATAACGGCTTTGCCGCCGTGCTTCGGCAACCGCTGAATCATAGGCCGAAAGCGCCGAAACATAGGCTTTCTCGGCGAACTCAAGATCGACCTGCAACACTTCAAACTTGCCCACCAAATCGGCAAAAACGTCCTTTTCACCATCAGAGCCGCTGACCACACCAAGTTTGCGACGCTCTTCGTCGATCCGCTTTTCGATCACTTTAGTGCGGCGTTGGGCCTGTACGACCCGCGGGTCGGTGCTGTTGGTCGTGGCCGAGATCAGATCAAGCTCGATCAATGCTTCGGCAAGCTGTGCCTGAAGTGAATTCAACAGGCCCATTTGGCCCTGAATATCCGCCGTCGGGTCGACAATCTGGGTTTCGTTGCGAAACAGCGTCAAAGCCTGGCGCGCCGTCTTAAGGCGTGAGATCGCCTGATCCAGCTCTTCTTTGGCATAACGCGTAACGTCGGATCTCGCGATGCTGGACAGTTCGTTGATCATGGCGCTGGACCGGGTGAACAATTCACCCGTGATACGCTGCGCGTCCAACGCGTCAAACGCCCGCACTTCGATCTCGATCAAGCCAGATCCGGGATCATAATCCACCCGCACCATGCGCTCCCAATAATCCAGCAAGTCTTCGATGCTGGCATCCTCAGGCAAGCGGAAAATGAAATCTTCGTCGGGCTTGCCATAGATCTCTTTTAGGTCAAGCGATTGGTCGATTGCACGCACCAGCTTCTGGCTCAGAATGAACTCATAAAGGATATCCGTATCTGACGAATCCGACCCGGAAATCTGCGTCAGCCCACCCAGCAAATCCATGGCCGAGCTTGATTCCTCACGTCGTACGGTAAACCCGACTTTCGACGCATATTGATCGGCGGCAAACGTATAAAGATAATACCCCGCTCCCACGGCGGGTGTGACCACGAACAAAACAAAGCTGATCATGATCAACCAGTGCCGCACACGCATCCGCGCAGGTCGTGCTGGCCGCGCCACGGTTTTTGCTGAAGGGACCTCCGGCGCGGGTGCCGGGCTCGCTGTTTCGCTCAAATGAATTCTGCCTTCAAATCATACGTCGAAGTCTGTAGCTTATATCAGACATGCCCCGTGGTCACGAGGCAATCAGTGGCAGGTATCGCGCAGATGACACTCCTTCCGGCACAACGCCCCGGCGGTCGCCGTTTTCGGCTTTTTCGCTCTGTCACAGCTCTTATCTTGCGTGAAATGTCGACGACATATGGTCGGTCTCCGGGCGGTTATCTCTGGATGATCCTCGAACCTGTGGCCGGTATCGCGTTGCTGTCTTACGTATTTGCTCTCGTGGCACGTACGCCGCCTTTGGGGCAGAACTTCGCGCTGTTCTTTGCTTCCGGCGTACTGACCTTTCAATTGTATTCCAGTGTCAGCGGGCTAACCGCGCAATCACTGAAGTATTCCAAACCCTTTCTGGCATATCCTGCGGTGACCTATCTGGATGCGCTGCTTGCGCGCATTCTTCTTACTGCACTGACCCAACTTTTGGTCGGGGTCACCATCATCAGCGGCATTATCCTGATCTATGATCTGAAACCGATCCTGAACTGGCCTGCTATCGCCAACGCTATTTGCATGACGCTGGTTTTCGCCATCGCCGTTGGAGTGCTGAATTGCTACCTTTTTACAATCCTCCCCCTTTGGGAGCGGTTCTGGGTGGTTCTAAACAGACCCATGTTCATTCTATCGGGCATTCTCTTTATACCTGAAAATGTCCCGGCCCGGTTGCGTGACTATTTTATGATGATTCCCTTACCCCATATGACAAGCGAAATGCGCAATGGCTTTTATTCGACCTATGACGCGGTGCATGTGAACCCTTTGTATATCTATCTCACTGCCGTAATTGTCATGGCGCTCGGCATGGTCTTCCTCCTGCGCAATCACAAACTGTTGGTGCAACTCTGAATACTAACACTATGCGATCCGCCACTTGGCCTTCGCTGGAATTGTCTGCACCGCCTGAGTGTGACGGCCTGCCGCGTATCGTGAAGTTTTTCTAACAATACTTGGCTTTTCAAGGATGAGCTCTTATGACGAGCGGGATAAACAACCAGCGTATTAATTCATGTCATTATCTCTGATTATCCTCGCTGCGGGCAAAGGCACCCGCATGCAATCCGAACTGCCTAAAGTCCTGCACCCCGTTGCCGGTGCGCCGCTTGTGATGCATGCCATCCGTGGCGCACAACCGCTCAACCCAGAGCGCATTGTCGTCGTCGCCGGACATGGCGCCGAGCTGGTCGAAGCGCGCGTGCGTGCCGATGTGCCCGATGTCGTTGTAGCGCTTCAATCTGAACAGCTCGGGACCGCCCACGCCGTTGATCAAGCCCGCTCGGCCCTCGACACAACCTCGGGCGATGCGATCGTGCTTTACGGCGATACACCCTTCGTCGGAACCGACACGCTTAAAGCAATCCGCGCTGCCCGACAGGATGGTGCCGATGTCGTCGTGTTGGGATTCGCGGCCGCAGAGCCGGGCAAATATGGCCGTCTGGTCGTCGACAATGGCCGGCTCGAACGCATTGTCGAAGCCAAGGATGCCACCCCCGAAGAACTGGAAATCAACCTCTGCAACTCCGGGGTTGTAGCGGCGGACCGCGCGGTGCTGTTCGACCTGATCTCAAACGCCGATAACGCCAATGCCAGCGGCGAATACTACCTGACGGATATTGTCGGTATCGCAAACGCGCGTGGCCTGCGCTGTGCTGTGGTGATCTGTGACGAAGACGAAACCATGGGCGTCAACTCCCGCCTTGATCTTGCCGCCGCCGAAGCCGTGTTTCAAAATCGCCGCCGCCGTCGCGCCATGGCCGAAGGTGCCACGCTGACCCAACCCGAATCGGTTCTGTTCGCCCATGATACCGTCTTGGGCCGCGACGTTATGATCGAACCCAATGTCGTCTTCGGGCCGGGCGTAACCGTTGAAAGCGGCGCAACGATCCGTGCCTTTAGCCATCTTGAAAATTGCCACGTCGGCCGCGACGCGGTGATCGGCCCCTACGCCCGCCTGCGCCCCGGAAGCCGGATTGGCGCCGGTGCCAAGGTCGGCAACTTTGTCGAAACCAAAAACGCCGATGTCGCCGCAGGGGCCAAGATCAATCACCTGTCCTATGTCGGTGACGCCGATGTGGGCAGCGGCGCGAACATTGGCGCGGGCACCATCACCTGCAACTATGACGGCGTGTTCAAACATCATACGCGGATTGGTGCCGGTGCCTTTATCGGGTCAAATTCTTCGCTGGTCGCACCGGTTGAAATCGGGGAAAACGCCATTGTTGGCGCGGGCTCCACTGTAACGGAAAATGTGCCGGACGCGGCGCTTGCCCTGACCCGCGCGCAACAACAGACAAAGCCGGGCCTCGGAGCCCGCATTCGCCAGCGCCTGCTGGCGCTCAAAGCCGCCGGAAAGCGGCCGTAAGGAAGGACAAGTAAGATGTGTGGTATTGTCGGCGTCTTGGGTCTGCATCAGGCAGCCCCCATTCTTGTAGAGGGCCTCAAACGGCTGGAATATCGCGGCTATGACAGCGCAGGCATCGCCACGGTGCATCAAGGCCGGCTCGACCGCCGCCGTGCGCTTGGCAAGCTGGTGAACCTCGGGGATCTGCTGGTGCATGAACCGCTGCAGGGAACATCAGGCATCGGCCATACCCGCTGGGCCACACATGGCAAACCGACAACCCTGAACGCCCACCCCCATGCACGGGGCCGCGTGGCCGTGGTTCACAACGGTATCATCGAAAATTTCCGCGAATTGCGCGCCTTTCTCGCCAAGCATCAGATCACGCCAGAATCGGAAACCGACACCGAAACCGTCGCCATGCTCTGCGATTGGCACCTTAATCAGGGTGTCACGCCAATCGAGGCCGCAACCCGCACCATCGCCCAACTCGAAGGTGCCTATGCGCTGGCCTTTTTGTTCGACGGAGAGGAAGACCTGATGATCGCCGCCCGCAAGGGCAGCCCGCTTGCCGTGGGTTGGGGCAATGGCGAAATGTTCATCGGCTCCGATGCGCTGGCGCTCGCGCCCATGACCTCTGATGTCACCTATCTCGAAGAAGGCGACATCGCGGTGCTGACCCGCGCCGGGGCCGATTTCTTTGACGCCGACGTCACCCCCGTGACCCGTGAACGGCGCCAGCTACAGCTTGAAAATGCACAAGTCGACAAAGCCGGCCACAAGCATTTCATGGCCAAGGAAATCGCCGATCAACCCACCGTTCTGGGGGTCGCCGCAAATTACTACCTAAGCGACCGCGAAGGCGCGCGCCTCCTTGCCGAAGAGATCAACTTCAAGGACATCGACCGCATTGTGATGGTCGCTTGCGGCACCGCCTATCTGGCTTGTTTCACCGCGAAATATTGGTTCGAACAGATTGCCGATGTTCCCGTCGAGGTCGATATCGCCAGCGAATTCCGCTATCGCGAACCGCCGGTCAACGCGCGCACCTTGGCGATTTTCGTCAGCCAGTCGGGCGAAACCGCCGACACGCTGGCGGCCCTGCGCTATTGCGCGGGCAAGGTCGCTCAGATCGTCTCGGTCGTTAACGTACCCGAAAGCTCGATTTCACGCGAAAGCGACCTTGCGCTGCAAATTCTGGCTGGGCCGGAAATTGGCGTCGCCTCGACCAAGGCGTTCACCTGCCAATTGATGGTGCTGGCGGCGATGTCTCTGTCCGCCGCCCGTCAACGCAGCAGCAACGACGCCGAAACACTCGCGGGCCATGAACAAAGCCTGCGCCACATGCCCAACGTCGTCGCCGAAGCCCTGCAGGGCGACGCCCAGATCCGCGAAGTCAGCACCCATCTCGCCCGCTATGACGACGCGATCTTCCTTGGCCGTGGCGCGATGTTCCCCCTCGCCCTCGAAGGCGCACTCAAGCTCAAAGAAATCAGCTATATTCACGCCGAAGGTTACGCCAGCGGTGAGCTCAAGCATGGCCCGATCGCCCTGATCGACGAGAATATGCCAGTGATCACCATCGCTCCGCATGACGCGATGTTCGATAAAACAGTCTCTAATATGCAAGAAGTTATGGCCCGTGGCGGGCAAATCGTCATGCTCTCGGACGAGACCGGGATCGCGGCCGCCTCGGGTGACGAACTGTGGCATACCATCCCGATGCCTGCGCTCGATACGCCGTTTGCCGCCATCGCCTATGCTGTGCCGCTGCAATTGCTGGCCTATCACACGGCTGTCGAAAAAGGCACTGATGTGGATCAGCCACGCAACCTCGCAAAATCGGTGACGGTGGAATAAGCCGGGCTCAGATCCGGCGCAAAACCACGGACAGCCAAAGCGCCAGCGTCCCGATCATCGACTGACGGTAAAGCGCAAGCCTGTGGAACTGCTTGATCCGGCCCCAAAACCCGGCTTTGCGCATCGCCGCAAAATCCTCTAACCGCGCACGGTTTTCCGGCGTCAGTCGCGCACGCGACGCCCTCAGCGCCGCGATGTTGATCTCGTTCCAGTCGCGATAATCGCCGCTTAGCAGCATGGCAATCCGCTTGAATTGGGCGCGGAGGGTGTCATTCGCGCCAATCTGGTTCGCCCCGTGCTGGCGATAATAAATCGACGGCGTGTCGTCATGAACAACCCGTCCGCCCGCACCGGCAACAAGCTGATACACCCACCAGTCATGCACCACGACGCGAGGGACCTCATGCGCCGCCTCACAGACAAGCCGCGCCGCCGCCGGATTCAACAACGTAGTATTGCCCGACGCGATATTCTGCACCAGCGCATTGCGAAATCCCGCTGGTTTCGGGCGCGGCGGCGACGGGCGAGGGTTCGACATATCACTGTCGGTAATCACCAAAGTGCTGCAATACATCGCCGGTGGCATATCTTCGGCACCCGGCCCTGAGCTTAGACCCGCAATCCCATTTCGCAGCTTATCCGCCATCCAGACATCGTCCTGATCGCTGAAGGCAATAAACGACTGCCCCTGCTCGACCTCTGGAACAGCGCGCAAAAGCGACAGGAAATTCTCTGCCCCTTTGCTCCCCGGCCCCTCCAAAATACGGGTCCGCGGATGGGCACGGGCAAACCTTTCAAGTATCTCGCGGCTATTGTCATCTGACCCATCATCGCTTGCCCATAGGGTCCAGTTGGCGTGGCTCTGCGCTGCAAAACTGTCCAGCTGTTCCTGAAGGTGATCCGCCCCATTCCAAACCGCCATCAGGATAAGCACATGCGGTGCGCCCTGTGCCGGATCGTGGGCGTGGGATAGATCTGGGCTGTCGTTGGTGGTCACGGTCTTACTTGCCCCGGCCTTTGTCATCCCGGCCTTGCGCCGGGTCAAACTGCGATACCGCACTCGCACCCGTCCCGTAAAGGAAAAGGCAGCATCGGGGTTTTCATCTCGCGACAGATACGGAATGATCGCGCAAACCCCAAGCCGAGCGCCACGCATGACCAACACAGCTGTTTCACCCGATCTCTTGCCGCTTGGCGCGGATGGTGTCCTCGTGCGGTTTTCGACCCGGCTCGAAGACGCCGCAAACCGCGCGGTTTTGGCGTTTTCCGCAGTGTTAGAGACTGATCCACCCCTCGGCTGCGTCGAAATCTCCACCGCGCTCGCTTCGGTGTTTGTCCGGTTTGATCCCGATCTGACAACCCGCGCGGTGCTTATCGACACGTTGCAAAACCGTCTTGGCACGCGCGACTGGACTGCCGAAACCTCTGCCGCCCCCGCGCGGCATTGGCATATCCCCACGGCTTTCGGAGACGACCTCGGTCCGCAGCTCACAGAAACCGCTGCTTTGCTGGGCATGAGCGAGCAAGACGCCGTGGCCGACATCGTTGCCCATCCGCTGCGCGTTCTGGCCATCGGCTTTGCGCCGGGTCAGCCCTATCTCGGCATGTTGCCTGAGAGATGGGACATTCCCCGCCTGCAAGAAATGACCCCTTCGGTGCCCGGCGGCGCGCTGGTCGTGGCTGTGCGACAGCTCATCGTGTTCTCTGGCCCAACACCCACGGGCTGGCGCCATATCGGGCAAACCGCGTTCCGCCCGTTCCGCGTAGACTCTCCTGAGCCCTTCCCGCTTTTGCCCGGCGATGTTCTCCATTTCGAGCCTGTTTCCGCCGAAGATTACGATCGTATCCTGCGGTCTGACACCGACGGCTCCGGTGGTGCACGCCTCGAGGTGGCGCAATGACCCGCCTCACCATCCACCGCGCCGGACCGGCTATGACAGTTCAGGATCTGGGCCGGACCGGCACCCTGAAACTTGGGTTGTCACGCGGCGGTGCGGCCGACCGCCTTGCAATTCTCGAAGCCACCGCGCTTCTTGGCTGCGCCACACCTGTTGCGGCTATCGAAATGGCCGGCATGGGTGGACGGTTCAGCGTCGATGCCCCCACCCGCTTCGCCCTCACAGGCGCGCCGATGCGGGCCACGCTGGATGGCACGCCGCTGGTCTGGGGCGCGACGTATCTTCTCCCACCCGGCGCAATGCTCGATATTGGCCCGGCCACCGCCGGGGTCTATGGCTATCTCAGCTTCGCGGGCGGGGTCATGGCGACGAAAATACTCGGAAGCCGCGCAACCCACCTCACAGCCGGGATCGGGAAATTGCTTCAAACCGACGGCACCCTTGCCTTGGGCGAGGATCCCAGCCCAGACACGGTTTCCATGAAGCTAGATGTTCAGGACCGCTTCTCCGGCGGTGATATTCGGCTTATGCAAGGTCCTCAAACCAGTCTCTATTCAAGCGAAACTCGCGAAAGATTCTGCCAAACCACCTTTCGTCGCTCACCCCACGCCAACCGTCAGGGCGTGCGCCTCGACCACGACGGCGCCCCGTTCCAAGCCGTAGATCAGCTCGGCATCGTCTCGGACGTGATCGTGCCCGGTGATATCCAGATGACCGGCGATGGCATCCCCTTCGTGCTGCTTCCCGAATGCCAGACAGTCGGCGGCTATCCCCGGATCGGCGCAGTCATTCCCGCCGACCTTCCCCGTGTGGCACAGGCCGCGCCGGGGGCCGAACTCCGGTTCTCCTTCATCTCGCTGGACGACGTCGACAGCAGCCTCAAAACCAATGCTGCTCAACTCAAAGAACTGCGCAGCAAGGTCGAGCCGATGTTGCGCGACCCGCATGACATTGCTGACCTGCTCAGCTATCAACTGATAAGCGGCGCAACCGCCGGTGACGACTTGGAAAGGCCCTGAACCATGGTAAACACGGTCGATCTCAACTCCGATATGGGCGAAGGTTTCGGTCCTTGGACCATGGGCGACGATTCCGCCCTTCTCGATATAATCACCTCCGCCAATATCGCCTGCGGCTTCCATGCAGGTGACCCCGATGTGATGGCCAAAACCATGGCTCAGGCGATTGAAAAGGGCGTTGGCATCGGCGCGCATCCCGGTTTCGATGACCTCAATGGCTTTGGCCGTCGTCGTCTACCGCGCAGCCACACCCAACTCGCCAATCTGGTGACCTATCAACTGGGCGCAGCGCAGGCCATGGCGCGTGCAGCGGGCGGCACCGTGCGGCACCTGAAACTGCACGGCGCGCTGGCCAATATGTGCGCCGAAGATATCGACATGGCGCGCGCCTGCTATGCCGCCGCTTTGGCCGTTGACCCTGATATCACTGTCATGGTCCTCGCCGCGACCGCGCAGCAGGCCGCGATCGAGGAGTTGGGCGGCACATGGGCCGGAGAGATTTTCGCCGACCGCGCCTATAATGACGACGCCACTCTGGTTGACCGCTCCCTTCCCGGCGCGGTGCTGCATGACGCCGAAACCGCCGCGCCACGTATCCTCAACATGCTGCGTGAGGACGCGATCATCGCCGAATCGGGCAAGCGTATTCCGGCGAAAATCAACACAATCTGCCTGCATTCCGATACGCCCGAAGCTGTCGAAATGGCACGCGAACTGCGCCGCTTGCTAAGCGAAGCGGGCATCCAACTTCGCAAGCTCTAACGGCGCAGGGTCTAAACGACACCGCGTCAGTGTTTCCTATCGCTCGGCCTTCGCCTAACCTTCCTGTGAACAGGGAGGAAAACATCATGACCACACTCAACGGCAAACGCGCATGGATCACCGGCGGCGGAACAGGCATTGGCGCGGCCTCTGCCCGGATACTGTCCGAAGGCGGCGCCGAGGTGATCGTCTCGGGCCGCCGCCAAGAGCCGCTGACCGAGGTTGCAAGCGAGATCACCGCCAATGGCGGCACCGCCAGCACCCTGCCGCTCGACGTCACAGACTCCGCCGCCGTCAATCGCGCCGCTGAATCGCTCGGGCAAATCGACATTCTCATCGCTTCGGCCGGGCTGAACGTGCCGACCCGCTCCCTGACGCAAATCAGCGACGCGGATTGGGACACAGTGGTCAACGTAAACCTGAACGGAGTGTTCTATCCTGCTCGCGCCGTGCTAGCCGGGATGCGTGAACGTGGCGGCGGACAGCTTATCCTCGTCTCCTCATGGGCCGGGCGTTATGCCTCGCGGCTCACTGGCGCGGCCTATAACGCGACAAAACGCGGGCTGATTGCCCTGTCCGAGTCGATCAACGACGAAGAAGGTGCCAACGGCATCCGCTCAACCGTGGTCATGCCCGGCGAGGTGGTCACCGATATCCTCAAGACCCGCCCGACCCCGCCAAGCGAGGACGAAATGGCCCGTATGTTGCAGGTTGACGACCTCGCCGCGACAGTGCGGTTCCTGACCGAGCTACCGCCGCGGGCCTGCATCAACGAGATCCTGATTTCGCCCACGTGGAACCGCTTCTACCAAGGGTTCGGCGAAGCCTGAGGCCCCCGCTTATGCCCAGGCGCTGACCACCGGCGCGGCCAGCCCGGCGCGCTCGCGCGCTTCCTGCAGACCCCTCTGGCTCGAGGAATGCACGCGCAGGATCGGCTGCCCGGCAGTCATCTTGCTACCGACATTGGCCAACAGGTAAATCCCCGCCGCCTTGTCACGCGGCGCCCCTGCGGCGCGGGCAATGGCCGAAACGGTGCGTATGTCGATCGCGGCGATCTCTCCGTCGCGCTCCGCGGTCATTTCCCACGAAAATTGCCCCGGAACTAGGTCGCTCTTATGCGTGCCCTGATGCTCGGAAATCTGGCGCAGTTTTTCCAACGCCGCACCCGATGTAACCAAATCACGCGCCACATCGCGTCCGCTGCCCGGCGCGACGCCGCCAGCCCACTCAAGGATCTTCGCAGCATAGTCCAGCGCCTTGTCCAGCAGGTCTTGCGCTGCGTCCTCGGCGTTTTCCAACACCTTGAACACGTCACGCGTCTCAAGGATCGGACCAATCCCCCGCCCAATGGGCCGCGTCCCGTCTGCAAGGTTGACGCGCGTCGAAAGGCCAACACCCTCGCCCACTGTTTCGAATAACAGCTTGAGCCGCTCGGCCTCTTCCATCGTTTTGGTCTTGGCCTGCGGTCCCACCGGCAGATCAATCAACACATGGGTCGATCCTGCGGCGATCTTCTTGGACATAATCGACGACACATCCAGCAGCGATGAAGACAGCCCAAGCGGCCGGTTAATCGCATTCATCACGTCATCCACCGGCGAATGGGTCAAGCGTCCGTTCCACGCGATGCATGCGCCGGTCTCGCGCACCACACGCTGCATTTCCTCCGGCGTCAAATCAACCCGCGCGATCACCTCCATCATATCCGCCGTCCCCGCCGCCGATGTGATCGCGCGCGACGATGTTTTCGGCATGGTCAGGCCAAAGGCCGCCACGATTGGAATGATGATCGGCGTAATCCGGTTGCCCGGAATGCCCCCCATGGAATGCTTGTCGACGACAACATCAGCATCCCACACCTGTTTATGGGCATAAGACGCCCGCGCCTTGGTTAGCGCCACAACCTCCTCAATCGTCAGGTTGGTCGAGGCTGAAACAAGAAACCCGGCGATCTCGGAGGCACTGAACCGCCCGTTCACAAGGTCATCCACAAACCCCGTCATTTCACCGGGCGAAAGCTGGCCACCGCGCACTTTCTTTTGCAGAACTTCACGGCTTTTGGGCGAAGGAGAGCGTTCAATGCTCACAACATCACCCATGTCGATCCCCAGCGCAGTGATGGCGGACCCCGACAAGGCGCATTGATCCGGGCCGACCAACTCGGCCTCTGAGGTCCAGCCCAACTCGGCCACGGTGGTCTTGCCAGCGGCACAGATGCTCACCCGCTCCGACCCGGCCAACAGCCGCGCGGCAATCGGATTGCCGCGATTAACAAGGCATACTGGCTTCGCACCAAATTCCACCGGGAAAGAGCGCACATCAGCATGCAGGTTGCACGAGCCCGCAATCAGATCAACCAACCCCGCGATACCCTCTTCCACGGTGCCGTCATTGAGGATCTCAAGCGCGCCATCCTGCGGTGTGGGGTGCTCGACCATCCGCGCCAACCGCTTGGCGATTTCTGCCTCGTTCTCACGGCCCCGCGCGCGCAATCGCGTTTCAATCACCGATGGCGACGCCGAGATATAGGCAACCACCACGTCGTTTAACTTGTCGCGAAACGCCTGAACCTCATTGCGCGAGGTGTTGAGCACCACGTTGATCCCGGCGGCGAGGTCATCCTCGACATCCGCCGGAATTCCATAGCGCAAGCCATGCGCGCCCCAGTGATGCTGGAACGCGCCATCCGCCAACTTCTGGTCAAACGCCGCATCGGTCGCGGCGATATGATCCTCGCCTCCGGCGTCCTCGGGCCGGGTGATGACCCGGCGCACAAAGCGGAACCATTTGCTGCCAGACAGCCGCGCCCGCGCTCCATCAAGCAGGGTGTCTTTCCCCACCCCGCTTGGACCCACAACAAGAAACAGCGTTCCCGGCACGTTCCCTCCGCTCAGCTTTGGTTCATTCGTTTGCGTTCACACATCGTCCAACCCAATATCAACACAGGTCGCCGATTGCGTGATGCGCCCGACCGAGATGTAATCAACCCCGGTTTCCGCCTTGCCGCGGATCGTATCCAGCCGCACACCGCCCGAACATTCCAGCGGGATACGCTTGTCGACGATCTCCACCGCTTCGGCCATGTCCTCGTTGCTCATGTTATCCAGCATGATGACATCCACACCCGCCGCCAGCGCCTCTTCGACCTGATCCAGCCGGTCGCATTCAACCTCGATCTTGGTCAGCATCGGAGCATCCGCCTTGGCGCGTTTCACCGCAGCTGCAATGCTGCCCGCCACGGCGATGTGGTTGTCCTTAAGCATGATCCCGTTATCAAGCCCCAACCGGTGGCTCCGCCCGCCGCCACAGACAACGGCGTATTTTTCGATCATCCGAAGGCCCGGCGTGGTCTTGCGTGAATCGAGCAGGGTCACTCCCGTGCCCTCGATTTCCTTGACGTATTGCGCGGTCAGCCCGGCAATCCCGCACATCCGCTGAACAAGGTTCAACGCCACCCGCTCGGCCGTCAAAAGCGCCTGCGCGTTGCCGGTAATCACGGCAAATGTCTCGCCGGTGGCGACCAGATCACCGTCTTTCTTGCTCGTCTCAAATGTGCAATCAGGGTCCATTTTGCGGAACACCATTTCGGCGATCTTCAACCCCGACAGGATGATCGGCTCGCGCGCATTCATGCCAAACTTGGCCACCGCATCGTCATCCACCATGATTTTCGCGGTCAGGTCGTAATAGTTCACGTCCTCATCCAGCCAGAGGTCAATCAGCTGATTGATCTTTCGAAGGTCCAGCAACATCCTGTCGTCCTTTCGTTTGTATACTAACGTAATTATCAAAGTTCATCGTGCGATCAAGCATCGTCTTTCTTATGCATGTCGAAGTTTTCGTACCTGTCCAAAACACACTACCAACAGCGCACCCCCCACAACCGCACCAGCCAGCTTGAACATCGGGTCCGGCACAGTCAGCGCCGCCGCGCTGGCAAACATCGCCAACCGCACTGGCATCGAGCTTGCACCCTGCCAGCTAATCTCGCTCGCCGTGGCGACGATCACACAAGCCAGAACTGTGGCAAGACAGATCACAAAAGCCTCTAGGCTGGCGAACGGGCTTAGCACCTCGGGATTGATGACAAACATGAACGGCACGACAAAGGCGACCACCGAAAAGCGCATCGAAATCACGGCAATTCGTAACGGATTCGCCTGCGCAATCGCCGCCGCCGCATAGGCCGCCACCGCCACCGGCGGCGTCATCGCTGACATCACAGCAAAATACAGCAAGAAGAGATGCGCGTTCAGCTCCTGAAACCCGTAGTCATTGACCAAGGTCGGCCCCACAAGAACAGCGGCAAGGATATAGGCGCTCGGCGTTGGCATCCCAAGGCCAAGGATAATCGTAACCACCGCGCTCAGCATCAAAGCCAGCATCACGCTGTCTCCGGCAAGCGAGAAGGCAATGAACGAAAACTTCGCCGCCAAGCCGGTCATGGTGATCCCGCCAATGACAAGTCCCGCCGCAGCACAGGCACCCGTCACGCTCAGCATCCTGATTGCCGTATCCGACAAGGCCTCGATCGTGCCCTTGATCCCCAACCGCGTTTCGCGCTTGAAAAACGACACGGCCCAAACCGCAATCGCGCTCGCTGCGGCCACCATCGTCGGCGAATAGCCCATCACCAAAAGGGTCACCAACGCGCCCAGCGGCAAGAGAAACTGCCAGCCCTTGCGCATCGTCTCGGCCAGAGTCGGCACCTCGCTCGTATCCAGTGGCGCAAGGTTCAGCGCGACCGACCGCAAATGCACTTGGATAAAGATCCCAACGTAATACAGCACCGCCGGAAGCAACGCCGCCAGCACGATCTCGCCATAGCCCAGCCCCGTGACCTCGGCCATGATGAACGCCGCCGACCCCATCACCGGCGGAAGCAGGCTCCCCCCGGTCGAGGCCGCCACTTCGACACCCCCGGCCAGCTCGGGCTTATAGCCCAGCCGCTTCATCATCGGGATGGTGATCGACCCGGTCGCAACCACGTCTGACGTGGGGCTTCCCGACATGGTGCCAAACAGCGCTGATGACGACACCGCAATCTTGGCCGGTCCGCCCACAGACCGCCCCGACAAGGCCGCCGCAAGCCCAAAAAAGAAATCCCCGCCGCCTGCTTTCTCAAGGAACGTGCCGAACATCACAAAGAGAAACGCATAGGTCGCCGCCACCCGCACCGGCACACCGAACAACCCGTCAGTGGTATAGATATTGATATCAACAAAATGCCCGAGCGAGATAAACCCGTGCCCCAGCTGACCGGGGATGAGATGGCCAAACAGGTTGTAGAAAATGAACGACACCACAATCAGCGTTAGGAAAACACCCACTGTCCGCCGTGTGATCTCTAACGTCAAAAGGATCAGGGCGCCCGCCATCACAAACTGATCCATACGCAGCTCGTCCAACAGGCTGATCCGGCTTTCCGTCTCTGGTATCTTGATGATGAAATAGGCCGCACAGGCCGCTGCCACCGCTGACAAGGCCCAATCAATGACCGTAGGCTTTTCGCGGTGCGACTTGTCCGTTGCGCCGATCACAAGGAATGACGGCACAAAGATCAGCGACAGGAAAATCACCGTCAGAGATAGCGCATCAACCCGCGAAATCGTCGCCGCCCACAACACCCAAAGCGTGAACATCGCGGTGTATAGGCGCACTGCCAATTGCGTCCACCCACCCAAGGTGCGGCGGCGTCCGGTCGAAAACAAAAGAGAAAGAAGACTGCTCATCTGGGCCTGATCGCTCTGTTCTTGCGCAGGATTGCGCGGCCTGGATTTAATCAGCCGGACCCCCAAGGGAGATTGCAAGCCCGGCTGATGTCACGTCGCGTTTCGTTTAGTGACCCGCGCTCTTGATCAATTCCGCCGAAACCGGATGGTACGGGAACTGGTCAATCGACGCGGCAAGCTCAAGCGTGAAGGCACCCATCGCTTTGTGGACACCTTGAATCTCTTCGGGATGCTGCAAAATCGCGGTCGTAACCAGCTTGATAAGCTCGGGATCGGCCGTTTCCGACGCGATCAATGCCGCCTGCGCGCCAAAGGTTTTCACGTCGTGATCCAGCCACTCATAGGCCCCCGCCGGAATGGTCACAGCCTTCGAACCATAGTCCTTTTGCATCTGGGCAATCACATCGTCCGGCACGGACAAAAGCGTCACCTCGCGGTTTTTGGCAATCGCCTTGATGCTGCCGCTGCCCACGAACGTGGCGTTCACCCATGAGTCGGCCTTGCCGTCCTGCATGATCTCGGATGCGGTTTTCGACCCTTGGAACTGAACGCTACCGCCGTTCTTTTCCAGCATGTCAAAGGTAACGCCCGCAGCGCCCAGCGATTTCTCGGCCAGGATCGACGGCAAAATCCCGCGCCGGTTCACCACAAGGTCAAAGCTGCCACCGAATTTCGCGAAATCCGCGATCGAGGTGATTTTGTTGGTTTCGGCATAGCCCTTGTCGGTCACCCATTGCATCGGCGCCCAATCATAGAGCATCGACACCGCGGCCACACCGCCGGTTGGCTCTTTGAACGGCGCTTCGCCGCGACCGGCAATCACCACCTCGCCGATATGCACGATGGCAAGGTCGCATTTGCCCTGCTTGACCTGCACGATATTGGCAAACCCGCCGCTCGACGTTTGATACGTCACGGTCGAGGTTTCGTCGATCTTGCGCACGGCACCGTCAAGCCCGGCACCAAGAAGCGACCACAAGCCACCGGGGCTGCCACCGCAAAGCGTGATATTGGTTCCGGCCCACGAGGCCCCCGCCGTCAGCGACAAGACCGAGCTCAGCGCGATAACGGAATTCCGAATTTTAGCTTTCATGTTTTTTTACTCCTGTTGGCTATGGAATTTATTTTCTTATTATTATCGTTAGTATACGAACGGTCCTTCCCGACCTGTCAATGGTTTTCTTGATTGCCCGCTGTCCATAGATCGAACATCGTGAAAATTAACGATTTCGCCCATTCCCTAGGCGCACAACACCATCAACGGTCTAAAATCCGCCTATGACGGTGCACGCCCGCTGATCGGAAATTCCCGTGCTGTTTCAACATCCGAAACAAAACGCCCCGTCTCGCACGCTACGCTGCGCGCCAAATTTCGAATCAATGTGCTATCTCGGGCCGTCTACCCTAACCGCCACATCCTGCCGGGCATTCACTCCGGCCCGCCGCGCTGCCTATCCCAGTTTCTTGAGCAGGCGCAGGAACACCTCCTGCTCGCGCGCGGTCAGCGGCTTCAATGTCTCGCGCGAAATCTCATGCCCCGCAGCGCCCAGCGTTGTCATCAGGCCCTTGCCCTTGTCGGACACCGACAAAAGCGACCGGCGCTTGTCGTTCGGGTCGGCCTTGACCTGCACAAAGCCCTTCTTGTTCAGCCGGTCAACCACGCCCTTGATGGTGGCAACATCCATCGCCGTCCGCCGCCCCAACTCGTTTTGTGAACACTCACCCAGATGCGCCAGCCGCACCAAGGCGGCGAATTGTGTCGGGGTAAGCTCGAACGGCGCGTGTTTCTGAAAGATGATCGCGTGTTTCTGAACCGCCAGCCTCAGAAGATAGCCAACCTGCTCATCCAGCCGATAGGGCGCATCAGCGCCGCTTTTCTGCTCCACATCGCTGCCCAAGCCCGTTCTCCACCAAGTAACTCCACGCGCCAATACGCACGGCGCTCGATACCCTATGCGTTGCACAGGCATGGATACAAGCGTTCAAACCGACGCATCCCCCGATAGAACCGCGATCATCTCGTCGCGCATGACAAACTTTTGCGGTTTTCCGGTGATGGTCATCGGCAGTTCATCAACCACGTGAAAATGGCGCGGGATTTTGAAATGCGCGATCTGCCCCTGACAATAGCCCCGCAGCTCCTCCGCGCCGACGCTGCTGCCCTCCTTGGCCACGACCCATGCGCACACCTCCTCACCGAACTTTTCGTCCGGGATGCCAAACACCTGCGCCTCGCTCACCTCCGGGTGGCGGAACAAAAACTCCTCGATCTCGCGCGGATAGATGTTTTCGCCGCCGCGAATGATCATGTCCTTGACCCGCCCGGTGATCGCGCAATAGCCCTCGTCGTCGATCACCGCCAGATCGCCGTTCATCATCCAGCCATCGCTAATCGCCTCTTGGCTCAGCGCCGGGTCATCCCAATAGCCCTTCATAACGGAATACCCGCGCGTGCACAGCTCGCCCTGCTCACCGGGGGGCAATATCGCGCCCTCGGCGCTGACGATGCGCACCTCGACATGCGGGTGGATGCGTCCCACAGTGCTTACCCGTTTTTCCAACGGATCATCCGTATGGCTTTGGAACGAAATCGGCGCTGTTTCCGTCATGCCATAGCCGATTGTAACCTCGCCCATGTTCATCCGGTCCATCACTGCGCGCATCACCTCGATCGGGCATGGCGCCCCCGCCATCATTCCGGTGCGCAACTGGCTTAAATCGCGTCGCTTCCGGTCCAACTCGTCCAGCAGGGCAACAAACATCGTCGGCACACCATAAAGCGCGGTGCAGCGTTCCGCCGCACAGGCATCCAGCGTGCTCGCCGCCTCGAACCCCTCACCGGGCAGGACCATCGCCGCGCCCTTGGTGATACAGCCGAGCGTGCCCAGAACCATGCCAAAGCAATGATAAAGCGGCACCGGAATGCACAACCGGTCAGCCTCGCTAAACCGCATCCGGTCGACGGTGAAAAACGCGTTGTTGATGATGTTGTAATGGCTCAGCGTCGCCCCTTTCGGCGCGCCAGTGGTGCCCGATGTAAACTGAATGTTGATCGCGTCATCCGGGCTCAAACTCGCGGTAATCGCATCAAGCCGAAGCTGCTGTGCCGGTCCGCCCAGCTCGGCCAATTGCGCAAAACGCCACGCGCCTTCGACCGGCTCATCCCCCATCACCACCACATGCCGCAAATGCGGCAGCTTGACCGATCTAAGCCGCCCCGGCGCACAGCTTTCCATTTCCGGTGCCAGCGTGCGGATCATCCCAAGATAGTCTGACGACTTGAATGTCCTCGCAAGGATCAACGCCTTGCACCCCACCTTGTTCAGCGCATATTCCAGCTCGGACAGGCGATAGGCCGGGTTGATCGTGACCAACACAACCCCGATCCGCGCCGTAGCGAACTGCGTCAGCACCCATTCCATCCGGTTGGGCGACCAAATCCCAAGCCGGTCCCCCTTTTCAAGGCCCATCGCCAACAGACCCGAGGCCAGCTTGTCGACCTCGCGATCAAGGTCATAATAACTCATCCGCACGCCTTGGTCGCAAAACACCGCCGCATCGCGCGGACCAAACCGCGACACCGTATCGCGCAATACCTGCGGAATGGTGGCATAGCGCAGCGCCGGCACATCCGGCCCCCGCACATACGACCGCCCGTCGCGCGGGGTCAGGTCGGCCTCGGCACCACTACGATCGCTGCCGAACCCGGCAATCCGGTCTGCAAGGCTTTCGTTCAGAATGGTCATGGCACCGTCCCTCCCCTTGGTTACATGTTGCGCCAGTCACCGCTTTGCTCAAACGCGTGCGCCGCCTGGTAAATCTTCATTTCCGTGTAATTCGCCCCAACCAGCATCATGCCAATCGGCAACCCTTCGCTCAGCCCACAAGGCACGCTCATCGCGGGCAAGCCGCCATTGAACGGCGCAGTGTTGGGCACCATCTCGAACGCCCGCTGCACATAAAGACTGATCGAACAATCGGCTGGCGGAATCTCCTGTGGCTTCTGCGGCACGGTCGGCATCAACAGCAGATCATATTGCTTCAGCGCGGCCGCATAGCGCTCGTTCACCTTGCGCATGATGTTCTGGCCCTTGCCATAGAACCGCCCGCGATATTGCGTCTGGAAATGCTCGCCCACGAACATGCACGCTTTAAGCGAATGGCTCAGCTCATCGGCGCGGTTCTTCCACTGCGCCATATGGTCCGTCATCGACGGAAGGAACAGACCGCGATAATTCGTGCCGGTCGAATTGCCCCACATCATCGCATCCTGAAGCCCCTCCAGCGTGATCGCGGTCCACGCATCCATCGCGGTGTAATGCTCGGGGATCGACACCTCTTCGACTCGCGAGCCCAACTCGCGGAACCGCTCGGCGGCCTGCATGACCTTGTGATCCACATCGGCCTCGGAATTGGGATGGGCGAACCCTTCCTTGAGAATGCCAATCCGCAAGCCCTGCGCGCCCCGGCCCAGCGCCTCGGTGTAACGATAGGTCTTGGGCTTGTATTGCCGCGGGTCCAACCCGTCTTCACCCGCCAACACTTCAAGCAAGAGCGCATTATCCGCGACCGTGCTTGTCACCGGGCCAAGGTGGTCGATCGTCTGCTCAACCGACATCGCGCCGGTGTATGGCACCAAACCATGTGTCGGCTTCATGCCGTAAACACCACAGTTCGACGCCGGAATCCGGATCGAGCCGCCCTGATCCCCTGCGATGGCCATGTCCACCTCGCCCGTAGCGACCAAGGCCGCAGACCCGCTCGAAGACCCACCGGCCATATATCCGCGCTTCCATGGGTTATGCACCGGCCCTTTGGCATTGGTGTGCGACCCACCGGAAAGGCAAAAGTTCTCGCAATGGGACTTGCCCGCAATCACCGCACCGGCATCCAGCATCCGCGTCACGATGGTCGCGTCGATTTCGGGGGTATAGCCCTCCATGATCGACGACCCGTTCATCATCGGCACCCCGGCAAGACAGATCGTATCCTTCAAGGCAATCCGCTTGCCGCGCAACGGGCCGTCCGGTGCACCGCGCACTTCGGTTTTGACATACCACGCGTTCAGCGGGTTATCCGTCGGGTCCGGGAAATGCCCCGGCGAGCGGGGATAGCGCACTTCGGGCAGGTTGTCTGGCATCGCATCCAGCCGATCATAGGCCTCCATATAAGGCTCGATGATTTGCGTGTATTCCATCAGGTCCTGATCCGAGAGGCTCATGCCAAAGCGGTCAGCCATGCTGCGCATCTGCGCAAGTGTCGGGCGTTTGATACTCATTGCGGTCCCCGTTGAGGTGGTGTGCATTTGTGGTTGTGACGGCGCGCGCGCCGGGGCCGATTGCGGCCCTGTGCCTGCCGGAAATGTCGGAATGCTCTCTGCGGCGCGAACCGCGGGTTGCGACACGGTCGCGCGCGCTGGCCCACCGCTGCCCGCCCGCGTGGCCCGTGCGGCCCCAAACCCAAGGAACTGATCCACCTTGGCCTGATCTCCCAGATCGGCACGGCTCAACGCGCCGCTGATCCGGCCGCGTTCCAACACCAGAACCCGATCGCTCAGATCGGCGATGAAATCGAAATTCTGCTCGACCAGCAGGATCGACAAGCCCCGCCCCTCGCGCAGCTTGTGCAGAGTCTCGGCCATCTCCTCGATGATCGACGGCTGGATCCCCTCGGTTGGTTCGTCCAGCAACAGGAAGTCGGGATCGCCCATCAGGCACCGCGCCAGCGCCAGAAGCTGTTGCTCGCCCCCCGACAGCGCCCCGCCCTCGCGGTCGAGCAAGCGTTTCAGCCGGGGAAAGTCGCTTAGAACCGCTTCCATCACATCATGCTCGGAGGCACCCGCATAATCATGCCAGGCAAAGCGCAGATTGTCCTTTACCGACAGTTGCGGAAAAATCCCGCGCCCCTGCGGCACATAGCCAAGGCCAAGCCCTGCGCGCTCATAAGGCGACATTCGGGTGATATCCGTCTGGCGGTATCGCACCTGCCCCGACGTGGCTGGCAAAAACCCCATCACGGTCTTGAGCAGGGTCGTCTTGCCCATGCCGTTGTGGCCTAGAATGCCAACCACTTCGCCTTCGCGCACCTCGGCATCAATCCCATGAAGGATCGGCACGCGGCCATATCCACCTGACAGGCTCTTGATCTCCAGAACGGTGGTTTGCTCGTCACTCATCGCTCACGCCTTCTTGCCCAGATACACGTTGCGCACCGTCTGATCGGCCATCACCTTGTCGACGTGATCCTCCATCAGAACCGCGCCTTGGTGGAACACCGTCACCGTCTCCGCGATCGAGCGGATGAACTGCATGTCATGCTCAACGATCACAACGGCGGCGCTTTTGGTCAGGTCGTGGATGATCCCGGTCATCCGCTCCACATCCTGCGCACTCATCCCCGCCGCTGGCTCATCCAAAAGCACCAGCCACGGATCACCCACAGTCACCAAACCCAGCTCAACCCGCTGCCGCTCGCCATGCGCCAGGCACCCCAGATCGGTCCGTGCAATCGACCCTAACGCTAGGCGATCTATCATCTCATCCGTGCGCGCCCGCGCCTCGGCCGCGTCGTGAAACCGCCGCGCCGCCAGCCAGATGTTCTCATGCACGCTCAGCGCATCCATCACGTTGGGCGTCTGCGTCTTGATCCCAACGCCCAGCGCCGCAATCTGGTGTGGCTGCCAGCCCGTCACCTCATCCCCGCGCATGAAAATCTGCCCCTCGGTGGGTGTCAGCAGCCCGGTCACGCATTTGAAGAACGTCGATTTCCCCGCGCCATTCGGCCCGATCAAACACCGCAACTCACGCGCGCGCAGTTTGAAATCCACGTTTTCGCTCGCCACCACGCCGCCGAACCGCATGGTCAACGCATGGGTCTCCAGCACAACCTCAGCCATGTCGCGCCCTCCGCACCCGCCGCGCCGCATGCACCTTGCCCAATGGCCTCCGGCCAAAGCTGATCTTCCACAGGCTCGCCAGCGCGGGCACCACGCCTTTGGGCAGGAACAGCACGAACAGCACAAGAATCAGCCCGGTGATAAGCGTGTTATCCACCATCGACTGCTGCCCCAGCATGAACTTGAGATAAGCCAGCCCCGCCGCGCCCAAAATCGGCCCGAACCGCGTGCCAAGCCCGCCAACAATGCACCAGATGATGATCTCCGCCGACTGCCCCAGCGAGAAGAGGTTTGGGGTGACGATCTCACCCCAATTGGCAAACAACGCGCCAGCCAGCCCCGCAATCGCCGCACCAACCGCAAACAGCACAGTTTTGCGCGCCGCCACGTCATAACCCATCAGCGCCATGCGGGTCTCATTCTCGCGAATACCCACGGCAATCCGTCCAAAGGACGAGCGCAAAAGCCATGTCACCAACAGGTAAACAATCACCAGCGCCACGGCACAGACATAGTAATAGGGGTCACCCCAAATATACGCACCTGGGTCGCCCGGCACGTTCAGCGTCTGAAACCCCGGTATCCCGTTAAACCCGCCCAACCGCGCGTTACCGATCACATATTGTGGTCCAGCGGTCGAGTTAATGAACTTGAACAGGATCAGCGTCACAACCAGCGTAATAACGCCGAGGTATACATCCGTCAGCCGCCCGTAAAACATCATCGCACCAAGCAGCGCGGCAAACAGAGCAGGCACCAAAACGGCAAGGATCATCGGAAGCGTGCTCTCGCCAATATTGATCGCCGCAATCGCATAGGTATAGGCACCCAAGCCGAAAAACGCCGCCTGCCCGAAACACAGTATCCCGCCAAAGCCCCAGATCAGCCCAAGGCTGAACCCCAGCATCCCGTAAATCACCAGCACGGTCAGGGTGTAGGTGCTGATCGCATAAGGCAGCAGCCAGATCAGAACCGCCGAAACAATCAGGGTGGTCACGATGTCTTTGCCCAAACGCCCGCCCATCACAGCTTACCCTTGAAAAAGCGCCCGGTGATGCCTTGCGGCATAAGGCGAAGCAGAACCACGGCGGCGATCAACAATGCGACCTCGCCGATTACCGGCGATATGGCGAAGGTGAACACTTGGCTGACCACGCCAAACGATGTGGCCGAACTCACCAAGCCCGCGATCAACGCAGGCCCGCCCGCGATTACCGTGATGAACGCCTTGGCGATGTAGGCCCCCCCGATGTCGGCACCAAACCAACAAGCGGCGCAAGAACCGCCCCCGCCAAACCCGACAAAGCCGAGCCACAAAAGAACGTCGCCATGTAAATCCGGTCTGGGCTATAGCCCAGCGCCGCCGCCATGTCAGAGCGTTGCATCGTGCCGCGTGCGACCAACCCGGCGCGCGTGCCTTTCAGCACGGCCAGCATCGCAATGATCAAAACCACCGACACGACGATAATGAAAAAGTTGTAGCCGTTGATCTGATACCCACCAACCGCAAAGCCGGGGATCGGCGTTGAAATCCCTGTGGTGGTATTGCCGAAAATCATCGTCGCTAAACCGACGAAAAACAGGCTCAAGCCCCATGTCGCCAGCATGGTATCAACCAACCGCCCATAAAGATGCCGGATCACCAACCGCTCTACGATCAGCCCGATCAAGCCGACAACCAGCGGTGCAATCACCAACATGGCCACAAACACATTTATCCCTGCGTTCACGGCGGTGATGGTGGCATAGCCGCCCATCATCATAAACTCGCCATGGGCAAGGTTGATGACCTTCATCATCCCGAACACCACAGCCAACCCGGCGCTGATAAGCACCAGCGAGGCAACTGCGTAAAGCATCTCAATGAATATGACGAAACTCAGGTCCATAATCTCCGCCCGGTTGGTCAGAAGGAAGGTAATGCGCGGGGCCACCAAAAGGCCGCCCCGCCAAGATCAGTTTTAGGGAGCAACCTAGATCTTGATTTCGTATTGCGTGTTGTCGTTCGGGTTCTTCTCCAGATCGCAAACCGCCTGCGTGTCGATCGGCGGACGCTGCGCCAGCGAGTCGATCACCTGCATCTTTTGATCTTGGAACTTCATCAAATGCACATCGACCGTCGAATGGTGGGTTTTCGGGTCAATGGTGTATTTACCCGCCGGGCCATCCACCGAAATTCCGGTTTCCAGCGCGGCAATCACCGCATCGCGCTCTACCGACCCGGCCTGTGCGACCGCTTTTGCCCATGTCTTGATGCCGTAATAGGTCGACACAGCCAGCTCATGCAGCGCGCTCGGGTCGCCATATTCCGCGCTCCACGCTTTTTTGAACGCAACATTCGCGTCGGTCTCAAGGTCTTGGGAATAGGAATAGGCCACCATGATCCCGTTGCCTTCTTCCGGCGTCAGAACTTTATGCTCATTACCAACACCCAAGGTGGTCGAGGCCAACGGGATCTTGTCCTTCATCCCCGATGCCGCCCATTGGCGGAAGAAGCTCAGATGCGCCCCCCCAACCAGAGGTGCAATTACAAGGTCCGGTCCGGCGGTCTGAATCTTGGCAATCGTCGCGCCAAAATCCGCCACATCAAGCGGGAAGAAGTCGGTGGCAAGAACCTCGCCCCCGGCGTCGCCAACGAATTTCTCGATCCAGCGTGCGGTGATCTGACCATAGTTGTAATCCGCGGCAAGCGTATAGACCTTCTTGCCACCGGCCTGTTCCATCGCCCAAGGCACCAGAACCTGCGCCTGCTGCGCGGGGGTCAAACCGTTGCAGAAAACATTGCGGTCGCATACGCCGCCCTCATACTGGACGTTGTAAAAATAGAGCGTGTTGGTCTTGCGCATCGTCTGGCGGATCGCCTCGCGGCTGGCCGACAAGATGCCACCATGCACCACGTCCACCTTGTCCTGACGGGTCAGTTGCTGACCATATTGCGAATAAAGCGCCATGTCGGATTGCGTGTCATAGGCCTTCACTTCGACCTGCTTGCCCAGCAATCCACCGGCTGCGTTGATCTCTTTCACCGCAAGGCGCATCGCCATGTCCATCGGTTTTCCGTAGGCATCGAAAATCCCGGATGTATCGAGGATCGAGCCAAGCTGGATCGTGTCTGCGGCCATCACTGCGCGGGGCAAAGGGCCGTTGCGGTTGCGGCTGCTGCGCCGCGGCCAAGGAAAGCTCTCCTGTTCAGAGACATGTGGTAGTCCTCCGTTCGTTGGGGTTTGTTGGAATTGTCAGGGTCGGTGACCTTGGGCGGTCACTCTTTGGGTTTTTCGTCTTTTGGTTTGATCCGGTTGGCGTAATCGGCGGTGCGTCCGGCGGTCTGTGCGTCAAAATCCAAGCCGATCTCCTCGCCCATCTGCTTCATCGCAGGCAGGCGCACAGCCATCGACAGGATTTGATCCATCGCCGACCCAAAGGCGCTGTCGATCCCGCCGCCACCATCGCCGGGAAGCCCCCGCCGCTGCTGCCAATGCCGCCGATCTGGTTGATGCGAATGCTGTCGATCTTCTCGACCGGCTTCATCATCTGCGTCATGATCTCCGGCATCCGATCCAGCTTGCGTTCTTCAAGACGCATTCGGATCACCGCATCACTCAACGTGTTCTCGGCTGAATTCAACGCTGCTCGCCCGGCCGCTTCGGCCTCCATCGCGGCTTTCTGCGCATTGGCGGCGGTTGACTTGGCCGAGGCATCGGCTTGGGCCCGCGCCAGTAAGGTTTCGACATCGCTTTTGACCTGCACGGTCTCAAGCTCGACATCGCGCTCTTTCTTCATCTTGGCGATCTCGCGTTCCCGCTCGGTTGCGGCGCGTTCCTTCTGGGTCTGGACCTGTTCAGAGGCCATCAAGACCTGCGCTCGTGCGATTTCTTCCGCCGCTTTGGCTTCTGATTCTTCCGCTCGCTTGCGGCTCAACTGAATGTCGTTGGCAATCCGCGCCTCTTCCAAAGCCAACAGCGCGGCCATTTCCGAGCGGCGTAGCGCCTCGTCATTCTCAACCTGCGCCGATTTGGTCAAACGCTCTTTTTCGATCCGCGTATGTTCTGCAGCGCTACTGGCTTCGGCCTTGGCTTGCGCGGCGCGGCTGTCGGCTTCGGCTTCCAAGCGGGCCAAATGCTCTTTCTGGGAAATTTCGGCCTCACGCTCGGCGCGCTGCAATTCCAACTGCCGCTGATGCTGGGCAAGGCGATGCTCACGCACAGCCACTTCCGCACCGGTCTCTGCCTTGACCCGCGCCTCGCGCTCCGCCGCGATTAGCTCGGCCAACCGCCGCATTCCCTTGGCGTTGAAGGCGTTGTTTTCATTCATCTGGGTCAGGTCACTCTGATCCACCGACACCAACGATGACGACAGCAACTGCAAACCCATCTGCGCTGCGCGGCTTTCCACCGCCTGCGCCACCTCTGCTGCAAACCCGGCACGGTCCAGATGGATCTCATCCAAAGTGCGTTTCGCCGCCGCCCCTTGAAGCGCATCAATAAGCGGGCCGGCCAACACATCTTCAATCGCCTCGCCACTGCGAGCGATCCGCGCACCCAGCGTCTGCGCGGCGGTCGCCACGGCTTCAGGGGCGGGGTCAACCCGAAGCTCGAATTCCATCTCGATATCGGCGCGCAGCTGGTCCTTGGTCAGCGCCGCTTCGCGCCCTTTGCGCGCGGCGCTCATCCGCGCCGACTGCATCGAAACCTTCTGAACCCGGTGCAGGATCGGAAGCGCCAGACACCCGCCATCCGTCACCACGCGGCGCCCACCCAAACCGGTGCGCACCAACGCCGTTTCCAACGTCGCCTTGGCGTAAAACCTTTGCAAAAACCAGATGCCGACAAGCAGCACGATGATGGCGGCAATAATTGCGATAGCCCAATACAAGGCACATCCCCCTGATCAATTTTCTTGTTGTCAGACCGCACCATTCAAGCGGGCGGTCCTTATTAATCAAACGGTGTGTGAATTTGATTTCCTTTTCAAGTATTTTATTTGAAATGGAAAAGAAAAATCATAAGTAACTGTTTTTGAACTCTTTTATGATGTGGAATTGAAGGCCGTCAGCCCGCGCAAGATAGATCGGCTTGTGCTTCACCGCACTCTGCTGACCATTTTGCCGCCCACTTTTGTACAGCACCGGCAGCGGATCATGCCCGCCTTTCAGATGCCAACTCTCGTGGTGCTCACCCATCAAACCGGCCAGAAACTGCATCCCCTCATAGGTCGACTGCCCCAGCGCGTTCAACACCGGCGCCTGCTCGCCATGCATGGTGTGATACCGCTCTTTGAACGCCGAATTCGCCTCGGTCGGCAGCACCCCGAAATAGGATGACGCCGTGAACAACCGCTGCAGATTTTTCGCTCCACAGGCCAGCAACCCGTTCTCTTCCATCGCACAGGACAGGCGCACCATCTTCTGATGCATATTCGCCCGCCCGAAGGCGCGGTTGAAATTGACCGCGTCCTGTCCGACCAGCGTCATCAAAACCGCCTCCGCACCCGAGCGGTCCAACTCCTCCATCAACGGCTCCATGCTCCGCAGACCAAACGGCACATAGCGTTCCATCGCCAGTTGAATGCCCATGTCCTTGAGCAAGCCCTTGGCATAGGAATGCGAACTGCGTGGCCAGACGTAATCATTGCCGATCAAGGCCCAGCTTTTGGGCCGATATTCGCTCTGCAACATGGTCATCGCCGGGGCCAATTGCTCATCCGGCGTCTCACCAATGGTATAAAGCCCCGGTGTCCTCTCCCCGCCCTCGTAAAGCGGGGTATAGATATAGGGGATCCGTTGGCGCACCACTTTGCTCAGCCGTTGTCGAATGGCGCTGATGTGCATCCCGACGATGGCATCAATCGCCTTGGTTTCGATCAGGTCATTCACGATCACTTCAACCGGCTCGGGCGCTTCGACGGCGGCGTCGACCATGATCAACTGCACCTTGCGACCCAATATGCCGCCCGCTTTGTTCAACTCCGCCACCGCCACCTGCGCGCTCGAAATGCATGACGGCGCCCAAAGCCCGGCAGACCCGCACAGCGGGATCATCAACGCCACACGAAAATGGTCGGACTCGCGTAACCACCGCCCCGACCGCAGGTCAGACAGTTCCATAGGCAAGACTGTGCCGCGCGGCATGTTCGTCATAAGGCGCTCATCCCCGGCGCACCCGAAAAGGCGCAAAGATGCTACATAGCAATTGAAAATATTTTCCAAGTCAACTAAATTCACCCCTGCAGACATGCAGGTGATCAATGAGTAAGCAAACAACACCCTTTGACGGTCATATTTCCTATGCCATCGCCGCCGCGCACCGTGCGGTGACGCAATCCTTGTCCGAACGCCTCAAGAAACACGGTGTTCAGATCGAAGCATGGCGCATCATGGAAAGCCTTGATGGACAGGCCCGCCTGACCATGGGCGCGCTGGCGCGGATCGTGCTGATCAACCCGCCGACGCTCAGCAAACTGGTTGATCGCATGGTCTCGGATGGTCTGGTCCACCGGCAGGCTGCAACCGGAGACCAGCGACAGGTGAACCTCCTGCTCACCGATCTTGGCCGCCACCGCATGTTGCAAATCCGCGCCGATGTCGAAGCACAGGACAAACGCCTCGCCGAACAACTCGATGGCGAAGACGGCGAACAGCTGATCGCCCTCCTGTCACGGCTGGCCAGCTGACGGGCGCAAGCCGCGCCACAAATGCGGGCCTTCCCGTTGGCGACCCGGATCGCGGGTTGGATCACCCGCCGCCTGTCCTATCCCGGCGGCGAATGATCGCCCGGCCCAACCGGGCCCCGCTCTTGGGCCCCGTTCACGCCGATTGCATATCAAGCGCCTTGCCGTCCAATGTCCCGCTCGTTGCGGCATCGGCCAGCACGGCGGCCACATCGGCACGGCTCGCTTGGGCCGATGGGTCGACCTCCTTGCCCATGACAATCACATCGCTGCGCCCGTCATCGGACAACGCCACCGGCCGCAGGATCGCATAGGTCAGCCCCGAAGCCTTGAGATGCTCGTCAGCCGCATGTTTGGCCTTCAGGTAATGCGCAAGCTCACCCGACGGGTCAGTTTGATCCGCCCCGATGGTGCTCAGCATCACGAACCGGCCAACCCCGGCGTCCTGCGCATAATCGACAAGGCGTTTGGCGCCATCCCGGTCGACCTTCTCGGTCATCTCCGGCCCGGTCGACCCTCCCGATCCTGCGGCAAAGATGACGGCATCCATGCCCTCGCAAACACCTGCCTGCAGGTTGTCCAGATCACCGTGGCGCAGCGCGGTGCCTTCGGGCAACGCAGTAGTGTCCGAGCTTTCGCGGACAAGCGCGGTCACGTTCTGCCCCTGCTCCCGCAGGTTGCGCGTCAGGATCTGACCGGTTTTGCCGGTGGCACCGGCGATAAGAATATTCATGGGCATCTTTTTGTCCTTTCATAAGTTTCAAGCGGGCGGCGCCATCGGCCCCGCGGCCTCGGTGGCGGCGGCGTAACCGGGTTGCGCCTGCAAGGCGTCCCAATAGGCCGCGATCTTTGGATGGTCGGCGAGCAGGCCCAACCGCGCCAACAGCGCGATGATGTAGGAGAGCTGGATATCCGCCAGCATCGCCTTGTCGCCAAACAACAGCGGCCCGTCTCGGATGGCGTCGGCAATATAGTCCAGATGCGTGTCCAACGCCGCCTTCGCCGCCTCCGGCACGGGCTTGCCCCCGAGCGCAGGCAGGATCGCTTGCAGCGCCACCTCGGCCAAGGACGCCTCGACATAGTCGAACAGCGCCTCGTGCCGCCAGAACTCTGGCGTGCCCTGTGGCGGCACGTGGCTGTCATCACCGTATTTCGCCGCGAGATAGCGCAGGATCGTCGCGGACTCGGCAATCTGCGCGCCGTCATCCTCGATCACGGGCGACTTGCCCAAAGGATGCACGGCGCGCAACGCCTCAGGCGCGCGAAACGCATCGGTGCGGTCATATTCAACGCGGTGGCACGGCTGGCCCAGATCGGCCAACAGCCACAACACGCGCGTGGCGCGGGAATATTTCAGAGCATGTAGCGTGATCATGGCAAAAAGATCGCTTTTGCATTGGCAAATTCCTTCATGCCGAACCCGCCATGTTCGCGGCCATAGCCTGAATCCTTGACCCCGCCAAAGGGCATGTGCGGATCGGCGGCCCCAAAAGAGTTGATGCGCACCATGCCCGTATCGAAATGGTCGCGGGCCAGCGTCAGGGCATGCTCTTCATCCTTGCAAAAGATGCCACCGCCCAGACCATAGCGGCTGTCATTTGCGATCCGCATCGCATCCGCATCGTCCCCGGCACGGATCACGGCGGCGACCGGTCCGAAGATCTCGTCGTCATAAGCCGGCATACCGGGGGCAACATCGACCAGAACGGTCGTCGGGTAATAGGCGCCCGTGCGGTCGGGAACCCGCCCGCCGCACGCGACGCTGGCACCCTTGGCGACACTCTCCTCGACCTGGGCTTTGACGGTGTCGAACTGATCCGTGCTCGACAGCGGGCCAAGTTGCACGTTCTCGTCCGTCGGATCGCCCATCGTGATCGCCTCCATCTGCGCGACATAGGCGGAAACAAATGCGTCATAGACCTTGTCAGCGACAACAAACCGCTTGGCCGACACACAGGTCTGACCATTGTTATAAAGCCGCCCCATGACCGAGAATTTCACAGCAGTCTCGATATCGGCATCTTCCAGAACGAGGTACGCGTCGTTCGAACCCAGCTCCAGAACCGTCTTTTTCAGCGCCTCGGCGGCCTTGCCCCCGATATGGCGCCCGGCCCCGTCGCTCCCCGTCATCGTGACGCCCCGCACAAGCGGATGGGCAATCATCGCGTCGCTGGTATCGTGCTCAATGATGATCACCTGGAACAAATCCTCGGGCAGACCCGCCTCGATACAAAGCTCGCGCAGGCGCAGCCCGGACCCGGTGCAAATCGACGCGTGTTTCAAAACACAGGCATTGCCGGTCATCAGGTTGGCGGCCAATACCCGGACGGGCTGATACAGCGGAAAGTTCCACGGCTGGATCGAATAGATCACGCCAATCGGTTGATAGCTGACAACTCCGCGCGCTCCATCCCGCCCGTGGGTGCGCTCTTCATCACCCAGAACCGATGGGCCGTTGCCTGCGGTATAATCGAAAATCGCAGCACAGATTTCGACCTCGGTCTTGCCGTCCTTCAACAACTTGCCAGTCTCGCGCGTCATCAGCGCGGCCAGTTCATCGGCATTCTCGCGCAGCTTCTCCGCGATTTTCGTCAGATAGGGCGCGCGCTCTTCGTGGGACAGCTTGCGCCACTCAAGAAAGGCAGAATGCGCCGCCTCAAGCTTCGCGGTCGCGTCCTCTTCGGACATCATCGGATGGGTCTCGATACGCTCGCCGGTTGCGGGATTTATTGTGGTGATCGTGGACATGACGACTCCTGTGGTTTCAGGCGGTCAACCAACGAAGTCGTGGATAAGTTCCATAAAACGCACAGCGCAATCAACGCGCCTCCAACGCCACGTTGCGGGGTTGGCTCTGCTGTGTGGATAGGTGGCGGCGCAGATGGCGCCGATCAACTTGTCGATATGGAGTATGTCCTCGTCGACACTGCTTTTCTCTCAAACACCGTCGTTTAGCTTTCCGGCGAGCACCGAAAACATACCCACATCAGGCCCAAAGCAGAGTCCGCGTCACTAATACGTCGCCCGACCGCCAGAAATATCAAACACCGCGCCAGTAGAAAACTGGCACATGTCTGTGGCAAGAAACGTCACGAGCCTTGCAATTTCCTCTGCCTTGCCAAGCCGACCCATCGGAATCTTGGCGGTGACAAGCCGGCGATGTTCCTCCGGCACCGTGTCAAAAAACGGCGTATCCACAGCCGCAGGCGTAATGCAGTTAATCAAAACACCCGTCTGCGCAAGCTCCTTGGCCTGCGCCTTGGTATAAGCGATGACACCTGCTTTGGCCGAGGAATAGGCAGCCGCATTCGCGTTGCCCTCTTTTGCGGCGACCGATGCAATGTTGACGATACGCCCCCAGCCTAGCGTGATCATATCGGACGCAAATTGTCGGCTTGTGTAATGAACACTGTCGAGGTTCAGCGCATGGATCGCACGCCATTCTTCGGCGTCGATTTCAGAAATAGGATGGGTCGGACCCGCTGCTCCGGCGTTGTTGACCAGAATGGAAACCGGCCCGATCTGGCCTGTGGTATGCAAAGCAGCGGCCACAACAGCCGCCTCATCAGTGACATCACATGCACAACCCAGATGCTGCGGCCCTAGACTTGCTGCCTTGTCCTTTGCTTTCTCGGCATCAATATCCCAAATCGCCACCCGCGCACCCAACATCGCCAGTGCATCACAAATCGCAAAGCCGATCCCGCCGCAGCCGCCAGTCACAACCACGTTTTTTCCACTGAGATCAAGCCCAAGCCTTTGCTGTGCCGAGATATCTCTTGTCATCTAAGTATCCAACTGCTGAGAAAGAAAACGCCGCAGCAAATTGAACATGCTGCGGCGCAATTTATGTAAGCCAAAGGCATATAACGTTTGGGCCTTACTCGGAGATATTGATGCCGGCTTCCTTGTAGTATTTAGCCGCACCAGGATGAACCGACGCGCCAAGAAGCCCAACAAGCTCCGGGCTAACGCCATTCCACCAAGCCTGTGCACCAGCAAGATTATCTTTGGCTTCCCAGAAGGTTTTGGTGATCAGATAAGCCGCGTCATCTGACATGTTGGTCGTGCCATAAGCACCAACAGGGACACCCACGGTGTTCACATCGGCGGTCATGCCCGCATAGGTCCCTTTCGCAATGCTGATCGGGCCGGAAAGCGGGTCAAGGTCAATGATAGTTGCACGTTCCGCGTCAGTCATCGGAATGATCGTAAGATCGGTCCCAGAGGCAAGCTCAACAACAGAAGGCGATGGGTGCGACGAGCATGTTGTGAACCCGTCAACCTTGCCATTGCGAATGGCGGCGTTTGTGGCGTTAAGCTCAACTTCGACAAGGGTAATGTCGTCCGTCATGCCAAGCGCCTTCAAGATTGCCTTGGTGCGCGATTCACAAAACGTCCCCGTTCCGCCGCCAATGATGGTCTTACCCTTGAGGTCAGATAGCGATTCGATTCCAGAATCGGCGCGGGCCACGAAGTGAATTGTGACAAACGGCATAGGAAACAGCGTTCGGCTGTTCTCAAATGGCTCGACATCCTTGAAGGGCCCTTTGCCCTGTGCAGCGAGCGACAGAAGACTTGGCGGTGTCGTGAACAGAAAGTTTCCGGGGCGGACACGGGACTCCATTACGTTTTGAACAGAGCCTTGGCTTTCTTCCACGGTCGGTGAGAACTCACCGGAATTTTTCAGGATTTCGGACAACTGAACCATCATCACATAATACGATGAGGTCGATTTAGCAGACTTCAGGACAATGCGTTCTTCGGCTGCGGCAGTAAACGGCAGCATAGTAAGAAGCGCGGCAGACGTGATCGAGGTCACGAGTTTCTTGATAGACATGGTTTCCTCCCGTTGGGCACCCGCTGCGTCTGGAAAGAGCACAGGGTTGCATCTTGCAATACTATTAAAGTACGTACATAATATCGCTAACATGATCGACCCACTACAGCAATAGGTTATTTATTGCTTTGGACGCGCATACCTGTTTTCTACTTTCTGCGATGGAATTGAGCGGTCTGATCAAATCAGACCTCCCCTTTTCCCCGCCGATACCCTTTGGAGGAGAACCGCACGACCGTGGCTGAGAAACTATACATAACCGTCTCCAACAAGCTGTTGGAGCGCATCAGCCTCGGCGAATGGAAAACCGGCGATGTGCTTCCTTCGGAATTGGAGTTGGTCGCCCAATACGACGTTAGCCGCTCAACCGTCCGCCTTGCTTTGGGCCGGCTTGAGGGGCTGGGAATGATTTCACGCAAGCGCAAGCGCGGGACGTTGTTGGTGTCGACAAAACCGAAACAGGTTTTCCAACGCCAAATAGGCTCGCTTGACCAGCTTGAACAGTTTGCCCAGCAAACCAAGCTGCACATTGTCGAATTCAGCGAAACGACCGGCGAAGAACTGTCCAAACAACACGAGATCGAACCCGAAATCAAAGGGCGCTGGATCGAGTATTTGGGCTGGCGCAGTTGGGCCGATGACGAGACGATCCCGGTGTCATGGACACGGTTTGCCTTTGATGGTCTCTATGAGGGTGCCAAGGATTTGATGGGCAAAAGCCAGCGCCCGAATTTCAAAGTGATCGAGGATGCGTATCGCCTCAAGATCGTTTTGATAGATCAGAAAATCCGCGCAACATCGGTCTCTGGCCAAGTCGCGGAAATGCTTGAACTCCACGAGGGAGCGCCCGCACTAGAGGTGCGACGCCTGATGTTTGACGAGCGCAGCAATCCGGTCGTGCATGCGCATTCAATCCACAAAGCGGACGCCGTCTCGATGCGAATGCGCTTGGCCGTGGGTGAATCCCCGGAACAGAGTTAAACAAGCGCCCCAGGCAGCGCCAATTGCATGATTTTGCGAAGTTCTTCACGGCTTTTCCGGTTATTCGCAACACCAAGCAGATCACTCGCGCAAGACACAAGAGACCCCGGCCAGAACCCTGTGAGAGACAGAATACGTTCATTGTTTTCATCAGGATAGCTAAGAGAGCAGTCGCGGAACTCTCGAATGACAGCCAGAATATCGGCCGGCGTTGCGGAATACGCCGGCAGGTTCAAGACCGCAGGCGTCCCTTCTGGAATTGGCTGGGTCGCAAGCCTGATCAGCGCGCGGCTCGCATCCGCGATGGATGCGACGGCAACCTTATAGTCTGCCCGCATTGGTGACATCGCCTGACCGTCCGTAAAAAGCGCGCGGCTGATATCGCTCAGAAATCCTGTTGTGGGCAGGCCGGTCCGTGCTTTCTGACGCAGCAAAAGGGTCGGAAGTCGCAACGCCCAACAATCTTCGCCATCGGCGTTCTCCTGACCAATGAACTGTTCGCTTTTGTGCTTGGTCTGACCATACTGCGACCTTGGCGCACAGGGGGTTGTTTCGTCAGCAACGCTGATGCCATTCGCGTCGCCGATCGCACCGATAGAGCTGGTAAAAACGAACCGGGTGTCAGCAGCAGCGCAAAGCGCCTGCAAATTCCGCGTCGTTTCGAAATTCAGCGCAGTTGTATAAGCAGGGTCGTCTTCGGCAGCCTGACCTGT
Source organism: Rhodobacteraceae bacterium D3-12 (assembly GCA_025916135.1). Taxonomy (NCBI): domain Bacteria; kingdom Pseudomonadati; phylum Pseudomonadota; class Alphaproteobacteria; order Rhodobacterales; family Roseobacteraceae; genus Phycobium; species Phycobium rhodophyticola. The sequence continues at coordinate 4,109,990 of CP104793.1, forward strand.
GATCGCAGCCAGATGCAGTACCGCATCAAAGCGCGTCGCCCTAAAAAACGCTGCAATATCGCCTTGGGTAAGGTCAAACCCATGCCAGTTGACCTTACAATTCTCGGACCCAAGCGTCGCCCCAACCTCGCGATCAAGAGCGGTAATTTCAACCGGCGTGTCGCCTGCACCTTGCATGAAATGCGCAATGATATCCTGACCCAAGCTGCCATTTGCTCCGGTGATCATAAAACGCTTCATGGGTCTTCCTCATCTCGGCCGTCAGGCAAAATTACAGTTGAAGGTCTGCCCGGTGTCATATATTGTCCGCACAAAATACTCAAGTACGTACTTAATGTGAAACAGAAATCTTTCCAAACGAATCTTCCGGCACACGCCGGGCCGTGAAAAAGATTTTCAGTTGAGCGAAGCACCGGCATAGATCACAGCTTGTGGCGCGCCGATGGTGCAAAAAAGCGGGAGGGAAGAAATGAGTGACGGGTTGATCGTGTTTTCAGAGGAGCGGGGGTTCCCGCGCGCTCGCCCCTGGCCGAGGGGATAGCAAAGGTCGGCTGGTTCCGCTGGGCCGTCCTGCTCTTTGCGCTGCTCTCTGTCGGCTTTCACATGTTTCTGGTCTACTCTGGCTTGATCCCGGCGCTGGTGTCGCGCCCGATCCACTTCATGCTGGCCTTGCCATGGATCTTCTTCCTTTTGCCGCAAAACACCCGTTTTGACCGGATCAGCGCGCCGGTCTTCTTCCTCATCGGCCTTGTCGGCGCGGGCTGGATCATGCTCGGTCACAGCGATATCACCCGCCAATACGGCTCCACCCGCGGCACATGGCAACTCTGGGCGACGGGCGGGCTGATCCTTGTAACGCTCGAAATGGCGCGGCGCGCTATTCAATGGGTCTTGCCGCTGGTGGCGCTGATCGTGCTCATCTACGGTGCCTTCGGGCATTTGCTGTCGGGGGACTTCGGCCATGCCGGGCTTCCGGTCGACTATTTCCTCGGCACGCTGGTGCTGACCGAAGCCGGGCTCTGGTCCGAACTCACCGGCATTTCTGCCGAAGTCATCGCCCCCTTCATCATCCTTGGCGCGTTCATCTCCGCGGGCACTGCCGGCACTGGTTTCATGGCCGTCGCAACGCAGGTGGCCGGCCGGTTTCGCGCCGGTGTGGCCAAGATCGCGATCATCTCTTCGGCGCTCTACGGCTCGCTCTCGGGCGTTGCTGCGGCCAACACGGCGTCCACCGGGATTGTGACGATCCCGGCGATGATCCGGCTTGGCTATCCGCGCTCTCTTGCCGCCGCGACCGAAGCCGTCGCCTCGACCGGCGGACAGATCATGCCGCCCTTGATGGGCGCTAGCGTCTTCATCATGGCCGAGCTTTTGACGATCCCCTACACCACGATCATGGTCGCTGCGACGCTTCCGGCTATCCTGTTCTTCGCCACCGCATGGATCGCGGTGCATCAATACGGCATCAAATACGACCTCAAAGGCATCGACCGCAAAGACCTGCCCGGCTGGGGCTTTGTGGCGCGCACACTGCCCTTCTTTGTCGTGCCGATGGGCATTCTGATCTATTGTCTGGCCTTCACCAGCTACACCGCCCCGTATTCGGCCTTCTTCGCGATCTTCACCATGATTGCGCTCTTGCTGCTCGACTCGACCGGGCGGATGTCCTTGTCTCGCTGGGTCCACCGCATGTGGCTCGCGATCGAGGACGCCGCGACGCAAATCGCCAAGATCACGGCCATCATCTGTTGCGCCGCCCTGATCGTCGGCGTGTTCAGCATGACCGGCCTTGGCGTCAAGATCACCTCGCTGGTCCTGTCCGTCTCCGGCGAAAACCTCTGGCTCGCGCTGGCTCTGACCGGACTTGCGGCGCTTATTCTGGGGATGGAGCTACCAACACCGGCGGCCTATGTGATCTGTGTAGCGGTGGCCGGCCCGGCGCTTGTCGAGCTTGGGCTGGAACCCCTCTATGCGCATCTCTTCGTGTTCTGGTACGCGTTGCTCTGCACCATCACACCGCCGGTTTGTGGCAATGTATTCATCGCCGCTGGCATCGCGCAAACCCCGTGGCTTGGCGTGGCATTCCGCTCGATGTCGATCGGCGTCGGCCTCTTTCTTGTGCCAATGGCCTTCATCGCCAACCCGTCGCTTCTGCTGCTCGGATCACAACCCGCCTTCGCTTTCCTCGCGATGGTCAAGATCCTGATCGGGCTGACGTTCTTTTCCTTCGGCGTGGTCGGAACCAAGCCGAACATCCTGTTACGCATCGCATCCGTGGCCCTCGGCTTCGTCGTGATCTTCTTCTTCGGAGTCTAATATGAAACGCTATGGTCCCTTCATTGATGGAAATATGGAATCGCCTGAAACGGCCACCTATTTCACAAGCGATAACCCTGTAACGGCCAAGCCATGGGCCGAGGTGATGGATTGCCAGCCCGATGATGTTGACCGCGCCGTGCGCTCGGCTGACCGGGCTTTCCGCGCGCCGGAATGGGCAGACATGCTGCCCCACCAGCGCGGCGAATTGCTGCGCCGTTTGGCGCAGGTGACACAGGATCACGCACAAGAGCTTGGCCAGATCGAAACCCGTGACAATGGCAAACTGCTCACGGAAATGGCCGCACAATGCCGGTATCTCGGTCAATGGCTGACCTATTATGCCGGTCTGGCTGACAAGGTCGAAGGGCGGGTCATACCCGTCGATAAACCGTCAACTCTGGTTTATACGCGGCGCGAACCTTTGGGCGTTGTCGCGGCCATCGTACCGTGGAATTCCCCGCTTTTGCTGGCAATGTGGAAAATCGCCCCGGCGCTGGCTGCCGGAAACACGGTTGTCATCAAGCCCTCTGAATTCACCAGTTCGTCTATACTCCACCTGATGGAGCTTTGGGCCGATGTGCTCCCCAAAGGGGTCATTAACGTCGTCACAGGCAAGGGGCCAACAACAGGTCAGGCTCTGGTCAATCACCCATTGGTCAGGAAGATCGCCTTTACCGGCGGCGAAATGGCCGGCATCGCCATCGGAGAGGTTGCCGCGCGCCGCCTCGTACCTGTGACGCTCGAACTGGGCGGAAAATCCGCCAATATCGTTTTCGAAGACGCTGACTTGGACAACGCTGTCAAAGGCGCCTGCGCGGGCATCTTTGCCGCGTCGGGACAAACCTGCATCGCAGGGTCGCGCCTTTTGCTGCATGACTCCATCGCAGAGCCGTTTTTGGAAAAGTTTCTTGATCTGGCACGCTCGGCCAGAATCGGCGATCCCGCCGACGAAAACACCCAAGTCGGCCCGGTCACGACCCGCGCGCAATACGATCGCATCCTTGCATTCATTGACCGCGCCAAGGCCGAAGGCGCAGAACTGTTGCTAGGCGGCGGGCCATATAAGGGCAAAGGATGCGAAGACGGCTGGTTCGTCGAACCGACGGTTTTCCGCAATGTTACCCCAGACATGGAAATCGCAAAGCGCGAAGTCTTCGGACCCGTTCTGTCAGTGATGACATTTTCTACCGATGACGAGGCGGTCGCGATTGCCAATGACGTGGACTATGGCTTGGCCGCCGGAATTTGGACCCGCGACCTAAAGCGCGCGCATCAACTCGCTGCAAAGGTCGAAGCCGGAAATGTATGGGTGAACACCTATCGAACCTCCGCGCCCCAAGCCCCCTTCGGCGGGTACAAAAATTCCGGGCTTGGCCGCGAGGGTGGTCAGGCTGCGATTGAGCAATTTCTCGAAACCAAAGCCGTTTGGATCGACATGAACGATGAGTTCCCGTCGCCCTTTGTAATGAGGTTATGAAGCTATCAGGCTATCGTTCGGTGTCTGTTGGTCTTCAAATCAACGACATCGAAGCGATAGCCGCAACCGCAAGATCAGTGGTATCTAAGCGCCAATTTGTTCAAGCTCGGTAACGTCTTGATGCGCCAAATCGAATTCAATATGAAACGTCGTCCCGACGTCGATCTGGCTTTCATAGAACATATCGCCCGACATCTGATCGGCCAGCAGCTTGGAAATATGCAATCCAAGACCAGACCCTTGAGTCGCAGCTTGCCCACTGTGTTTAACCTGTTCAAAGCGGCCGAAAACTTTGTCCTCCATGCCATCAGGAATACCCCGGCCCGTGTCCTTGATGGACAGCCTGACGCGACCCTCGGAAACCACAATGCGTCCCTCGATGACCCCGTCTTTGTTGGAAAACTTGATTGCATTCGAGATCAGGTTGTCAACGATCTGACGGATGGCGAAAGCATCCCCCAGGACAATTGCCGACTCATCCGTTTGTTTTCTAACCAGTTGCACAGCCTGCTCGACGGCGAAAATCCTGTTCTCCTCAAAGCTCTCTTCCAGAAGGCTGCAAAGATCGACGGGAGTGCGATCTAAAGACAATGCGTTGATGTCGATCTTTTGCGCCAGCAAAATGTTGTCAACGAGGCGAGACAAGCGGTTGCTGTTACGCTCTGCAATCACCAATAGCTTCTTGGCGCCGCCTGAAATGTCTCCGGCGTGGCCGCTCATCGCAAGCGCGAGCCCACCGCGAAGAGAGGTCAGCGGCGTCCGCAACTCATGGCTGACAGTTGAGATAAACACATCCTTTGCGCGATTGGCTTCATCAGCAAGCTCAAGCGCTTTGGTAAGGGCCGAAGACGTTGCGATCCGCTCCGTGATGTCCACAAACGTCAAACTCCACCCAAGCGCAGCGTCCGCAGGGTTCAGCGGATTTTCAATTTCCTGAACCCGCGGCTCATAAACCCGTTGCCCGACGCACAACTGGATAGGGCCTTCTTGGGTGCCAGAGCCTTCGATCGTCGCGCGTATCACATTCGCAATAAGATCGGGTTGATCCAAAAGATTGCTGCGTTGCGCAGTCGCGTTCTGCAAAACGACATTCTTGTGCGTGTCCACTAGAATGACTGGCTCGCTCATGGTGTCGAACAGGATCGACCGACCAACAGACGCCATATCCATCGTTTTGTTCGTCAAAAGAAGCCATGTGAAGGCAAGAATGCCTAACGTGAACATAAACGCCGTCGGATCTAGGCCGAAAACAGTGAAGCCAAAGACGACGTAGGCAACATTCGCAGTCAATGGGGTCAGCGTAATGGCAATCAGCATGCTCAAAAGCAGCCAAGAGGCCCTTTTCGCCCGCGTGAATGCCCGTCCAAGGCAAATGAGAGCGGCAAGCACAAAAACGTATAGAGTTGCGATAATCGCATAGAATCCCGGCCCATGCACATATTCGATGGCAACGGCATCACGCGGGAGATTTGTTGCTTCGGTGTATACCAAGTGGTGCCACTGGTTGCTGGACGCAAACGCAAAGACCGCGACAGGAACAATCACAAGAACCGCTCGGACCCAGCGTTTGCTCAACCAAGACGCATTATCAACATAGGCATAAACAAAGAAGCACCACGCAACCGGCACCAACGCATTTCCCAACCATGCCAAAATAGCGAATTGGAACTTGCAAGAATAAGAGCTTGTTGCAACTTCAAGCCCGACCATCAACAAAGTCCAGGTCATAGCGATGAAAGTAAGTGCATAGAAAAGCTTGCCGTGAAATCTCTGGAATCTAACCATCCAGAGCATCACCAAAGTGGCAATTAGGCCAAGCCCCGCAGTACCCAGGAAAATAGGCCCTCCAAAACTCCTTCAAAGCACGTCATCGCCGCCTCATCTAATGCTGTTCTCTCGGCGGGGTAACACCACTCCGGTGTGTCTAAAGTTTGTCCTGCGTAAGGAGACAATGTCATCTTTACGGAACTGTGCGGTTGGTGCCACGCAGCAGGCACAGGCGATCGCCCCTGTGTCGCAGGCTTGGCGCACCTATTTAACGACCTCTGTGATCGTGTCCGTACATGTCCCACCCAGCGTGCGCTTCAGGTGCAGCAACACCAATGGGTCTTCGGGCATCCGTGCCATTAGGGCGGCAAATGCGCTTTTGGCATCCTCGTCGCCGGTCGCCATCTTTTCATAGGCCTGCCGGTATTGCGCAATGTCCTCTGACTTCGCACGTTCATCGCGCAGCGGCTCAAACGCCATGATCGGCTCGGACTTGCCCGCGATGTTAAGCTTGCCAGCGGGGCGGCCGCAAAACCCTTCGATATGCTCAACGACGCTTTCACTAATGCAAATCCGCGTCCCGAGCACTTTGTTCGCGGCTTCAAGCCGGGCAGCCAGATTGACGGCATCCCCATAGGCGGAATAGTCGAAATAGGACTCGCCGCCAAAATTGCCGATGATTGCATCACCGGTGTTGATCCCGATCCGCGTTGCCCCCAGATCGACACCTTGCTTGATCCAATCAGCCCGGAACGCTTCGGAAAAATCGTCAATATCCAACGCGCAGGCAACAGCCCGCGCCGCATGGTCCTTTTGCGAAACAGGTGCGCCAAAGATCGCATGGACCGCGTCGCCGATCACCTTCATCACCGTGCCATCATGGGAAAAAATGATCTTTGCAACGCCGTCCAGATAGCCATTCAAAAGGCGCATGACGATCGCGGGGTCTGTCCCTTCGATCAGCTTGGTAAACCCGGCTAGATCGGTAAACAGAAACGTCGCCTCGCGGCGCTCTCCCCCAATTGAGACCCCGCGCCCGCATCGGCCAGCGCCTCGGCCACCTTGGGGGAAAAATAGCGTGACAGAAGAACCTTTGCCAATTCTGCCTCTGCCTTGTCGCGTTGCAACGCGCGGTAATCCTCCAGATGCGACAGCGTTTTTCGGATGGTGGCTTCCAGATCCCCGAAATCCAGCGGCTTGGTCAGAAAATCAAAAGCACCCCGGTTCATGGCCGTGCGGATGTTGCCCATATCGCCATAAGCCGACACAACCACCGTCTTCAGGTTTTGATGGCTTTCATGCAGCCGCGTGAGCAGGGTCAAACCATCCATCCGTGGCATGTTGATGTCTGACAAAACCATCAAGACATCCGGATTTTCACCCAGTTTTTCCAGCGCGTCCTCGCCGTCATAGGCAAAGACGAACGACATCTCGTTTTTCCGTATCTCACGCCTGAAACGCTGTGTGATAAGCGCTTCCACGTCGGGTTCGTCATCGACGACAAGAATTTGGACCGGGCCGCTCATCCCCGGGCGCCTGCCGACATCTGCTCTAGCTGCTGTTTGAGAAAGTCGAAATCAACGGGTTTCGTAACCAGATCCTGAGCACCCTTTTGCTTAACGCAGGCCGCTGTGCCGGGATCGGCGTAAGCGGTGATCATCATGACAGGTAGCTCAGGCCAGCGTTCCTTCACTTCACCCAGCAATTCGACGCCGGACATGCCGGGCATGTTTATGTCGGACAACAAGGCCAAAACATCCGGCAGTTCCATACCCTCCAAAAGGGTCAACGCGTCACCGCCCGACTGAGCAAAGAAGAAATCATAGACCCCTTTGCGAATTTCCCGCCTGAAATTCTGCCGGAATAGAATTTCTGCATCTGGTTCGTCATCAACCATCAGAATCTTCAAAGACACGTCACTTTCCCCAATCAGCCCTTGGTCACCAGCGGCAGCTCTACCGTAAAGCTCGTTCCCACGCCGACCTCGCTTTCGACAGACAGCGTGCCACCGTGTTGCTTGATAATGTCAAAGCTCATGGACAGGCCCAACCCCGTCCCTTCGCCCGTTGGTTTGGTCGTGTAAAACGGCTCAAATATTTTTGTCTGAACATCCTTCGGAATGCCACCGCCATTGTCTGTCACCATTACAAACGCACGATCCTCGTTGGTCCATGTCGCGACAGACATAACCGGGCCTTGGCCCTCCGGATGCGTTGTCTCTCTAACGGCGGCATACATTGCATTGGAACACAGGTTCAAGATAACCCGTTGAAGCTCTTGCGGTAAACAGCGGATCGAAACGTCTTTCGCGCCAAAATCCGTTTTGATTTCGATGTTGAAAGCGGGATCAGCAGCGCGCGCGCCATGATAGGCAAGGTTCACGCTTTCTTCGACAAGTGGATCAAGCTCGGCGCTGTCCATTTCCGTCCTGCCTTGGCGCGAATGCAACAGCATATTCTTGACGATGCTATCGGCGCGTTTGCCGTGCTCGTCGATCTTGAGCAGGTTGGATTTTACCGTCGTCAGGATGTCTTCGGCGTCCTCGCGCGCGTCTTCGTCAAGCGACTGGATCGGGTCTTGCACAATCTCGGCAAGCTCTTCCATCATATCGGCCGAGAGTTTGGCAAAGTTGTTCACAAAATTCAGCGGGTTCTTGATCTCATGCGCAATACCAGCCGTCAGTTCGCCGAGCGAGGCCATCTTTTCCGCATGAACCAGAGACTCCTGCGCGGTCTTCAACTGCACCAAGGTCTTCTCGGCCTCGTCCTTGGCCCGCGCGAGGTCTTGTTCCATGCGTTTTCTGGCGTCGATCACATAGATCGAGTTCAACCAACACGCCCTCCCCTTATAGACCAACGGGCGCATGGACACGGCACACCAAAAGGCCGTGCCTTCCGTGTCCTTCATCACAACCTCATAGTTGTCGACACTCCGGCCCGCTTCCACTTCTGCGGCAAGGGCAAATTGGTCCTTCGGGTCGGCGAAAAACTTGCTGAGCAACACCCCGTCCAGCGGGCCTTCGGGCACCTTGAACACGACCCGACCCGCTGGCGTCACTTCCAGCGCCTCGTTTCCGTCGGAAATCACCATCGGAAACGCAATCGCATTGATGATATCGCGTTGCAGTTTCACCGCTTCGTTCTGGCGTTCCCGCTCTTTTCGGGCGGCGTCGGCCTCGGCTGCGCGCAAACGCTCCTCGGCGTTCAACTGTTCGCTCAACGCTTTGCGGCTTTCAAGAACATGTTCCAAACTGGCCAGCGTCGCCCGCCGCGTCCGCAGGACAAACTGGCTAACAGTGATCGACACCGTCGCGAATGTGATCAAGCCCGTGGCAGGCGACAACGTGCCCGTCGCAATGATCCAAGTCGCCGCGCAAAGAATACTCGGGATCGCGAATGCCAACGCCACGCTGGTCGAATAGATCCCAACAGTTCCCAAGATCGAGATAATCGCGAGGGTCAGAACATAGAGCCGGCCACTGTGATCGGTATCAACGGCCAACCCCAGCAAAAACAAAGCAAACAAGCTGCCCTGAATCGCCGAAGCAATGGTCAGGTTGCGAATCCGCCGTTTTGACACAAACTCCGGTCGCGGCAGACCTCGTAGCTTGGCCCAGTTCAACAAGCCAACGATCGAAAACGCGGTGAGCAGCAAGAGCGGCACACCAACCTTCCATGTCAGCAACACGCCAATGCCCGAATGCACCACCATGACAAGCGGCGCAAATGTATAAGCCAGAACAACACCGGGCAGCGAGGCCACAACCTCAACGCCTTGGTGGATTCTAAGCTCGCGGGAAAGCTCGGAGTCGGTCTGCTCCATCTCGGACATTGCTATTTCGACCCCATATTCTTTGCTAAGATTTTATTTCCAGAATACAAAAACAAGAAAACTCACCCGCCGACCAAAACCGCAATCATCGCCACATACGTCAACTGATGCAGCCATTGATCGAGCCCTTGAAGATGCCAAAACCGCGCCATTTCAGGGGTTAAACCATTGCGTTTGTTTATAAACTCTTTCGTCCAATCAATGTGATAGTGAACAAGCATCTCAGCAATCACGACAACAGCAACGACGCCCCATGCCGTTCCGGCCACCCCCAGAACGCCCACCCAAAGAACGCCCAGCGTAAGCGCCCCATGTAAAAGCACATGAAGCAGACCACCGGGATGCAAATAGGTGCCTTTGTTGCGAAACATATAGGGCGTCTGAAACAGATAATCCGCAACCAGATGCTTCGTCTGAAGGGCGATCAGCAGAACAAGGGCCGCGCCAAGGCTCATCAGCGCGCGTCCGAAGACTTGCTATTGATCGCAGCGGCAACAAGCCTCAACTGCTCGGTTTTGTCGTCACTCTGCTTTGCGGCCTCGCTCAATGCGGCGCTAATGTCTTCATAGGCCTTATGGAACAACCGGCTGCCTTTGGTCCAATCCAGAAACCCCATGCCCTTCAGGGTCGAGATTTCCAGCAGGATGTCACCCTCCATCGACGTCTGTTCCAGCTGTCGACGGGACGACACAATCATCGCACGGGTCAGAATGGAAAAGATGGTCGGGTGCCGTGGTCGTCCGCGCTTGCGCCAGAACATGCGCAAAAACGCCTCGAACCGTCCCGGCAAATCCGCGTATTTCGCCTTAACCCGCCATTCCCGGCCTTGTTTGAAATTCAAAACAAGGTTCGGACCCGGCTTCAAATCGCGCATCGCAGAGATCGGCACATTGTCAAACATCGCACCGTCAACCAAAACCTCGCCTTCGTCTGTCACCATCGGTGGAAACACAGCAGGGATCGAACTTGACGCGCGCACGGCTTGCCAGAGCGGGCCACTGCGTGCGATATGCATGTCGTTTTTGGTCAGGCTCGTCGCCACAGAATAATAACTAATCGGCGTGTCTTCGATCCGCGCATCGCCGAATTGCTCCTTCAAGGCCGCGTCAATCTTGCGATGGTCGATCACGCTGTGCAAAGGCACCATCAGCTTGGACATCGCTTTACTTTTGACGAAGATTTGCTCGCATAGTTTCATGACCTCGTCAGGCGAATAGCCAAGCGCCAAAGCCGCAGCTATCGCTGCCCCGACCGACGTGCCGCCAACCATGTCGACGGTATGCCCGTGCTCCTGCAACGCCTTCAGCGCGCCCAAATGTGCGGTCCCAAACGCGCCACCCCCGCACAGCACCAAGCCGACAGCGTTCCCCGTGACAAACCGGGCCAATCGCGCGGCATCCTCTGGCGCGTCCAGCGCAAAGTGGTGATGCAAGGCAACTTCGCGCCCCGTAAGCCACGCTTGCGTGTTCTCGATCGGCGCCTCAGAGCGGTCGCGGACCAACACCAGATGTTGGTGATCCTTCAACATCGCGCCCGCCAAACCACGTTCGGCATCCGAGAGAGGCAAAGGGTCGCTCGACTCCGCCTGCTTGCCCACTAGATAAACGGTGTCGCTGTGCCCAGCGATCTGTACTGATGTCGATGCGGCGTCTGGACCTTGATCGCAAATGATCAAAGTGCGCCCATCGGCGGCATCAATCTCGGCCATCCGGCGCGCTACATCGTGGCCATCTCCTGACATCAGGGCCGTCTCTTCAGACGCATACCTGACGATCCAGTCGGAATGTGCGGCCATGGCATCGGCAAGCTTGGCACCAAATCCCTCTGGCAACTCATACCCCGGAACAGGCAGAACCACCACAAGCTCACCCGCTCTGGGGCGCAGCTTTGGGCTGGTCACAGTAACACGCGCCAGTCGTTCCGCAATGGACGCCAGAATGGTTTTATCCATGACGGGCACTTCGCGTGACAACTGATTGTATTGCTCATTCGAGAGCACCAAAACTTCACTGTCCCGCGCCGCAACAACGGTTGCCGTTCTCACGCCTCCCGCAAAGAAAGCCAGCTCTCCGATGGGCTCACCAACCCTAATCTCGGCGATTGGCCGCGCTCCGGCCGCCAAGACCGAGAACCGACCCTGCAGAACGATAAACAGATCATCCGCCGGCGCTCCTTCATGGATAAGGACCTCGCCGCGACTGACTGATCTACGGGACGCAACGGCCAGAATACGGGCCAAAGTCGGTTCATCCAGATCGCAAAATGCCGGAACATTCTGAAATATATTGATGTTTTGAACGTGCTCAGAAGTCGTCATGATTGCGGACAGCCCTGACACCAAACAGCAGGGCACAGTCGCAAGACGTCCTTTGTCGTTTTCATAGGCTAACCCTTAAAATCTAATTTGGATAACTAAGCACAGGCAAAAAGCCAGCGCCACCCGTTTTCCGATGATCTCCGTTGCGTAATGTTGCGCCATAACGCAGTGACTTGATCTTAATATTCCATCGACAAGTGAAGACTATGTGACCCAACCCCTCAAAGGTCCGAAAGATGGCTTTGGCTTCGATAGAGATGCAGTTCGTCAGGTTAGAGTCACCGCTTTCAGCATCTCAATCACCGAATTTTCTAAGCAGTCAAAGCATCTCGGCAATGTCTGAATAGGACACTTCGGAAACGGGCTTGTGGAGTGTGAAGCGGGTTTCGTGGAAGCTCAGGTTTGTTATGCGAACCTCGGTCGCCAGTCCGGGGCAAGCAGGGTCGGTGCAAACCGTTTCGCGCACCGAAACAAGACAGGCCGCCCCGCCGCCAAGGCGTTCCCTGACCAACCGCTTGATGCGTTGCGTGTGCCACAGGGTTTTTGCGGTTTGCATCGGAGTGCGCTCTGTCATGCCACCCCTATTCAACCTCGGCGCTCTCGGTGCGCAGCAATGCTCTGGCAACGCGGTCCTGAGCAGAGACAGCAACGCTGGTCAGCCCGATATCGGCCAATCTGGCGAGCAGACCCAACTCTGCACCGCTGGGGATCGCCTCCGTTTTAACGCCCTCTGGGGTTCTGCTATGCAATGAAAGACAACCGCCGCGCGTTGAAAGCAGCGCGTCTGCGCCCTCGGGGATGGTCTCGATCTCGCGCTCGATCACCATCACCTCCGGTTGCCCTGTTCGGATGCGATGGAAGAACCCCGACATCACCTGCGCTGCCTCCTCTGCACCAAGCCCGACCGAAACCTCGATCCCGGCGTTTCTAAGCCGCTCAAACCCGCCGCCGTTTACCCGTGGATCGGGGTCTTGAATGGCACAAACGACGCGGCGCACAGCTGACGCGATGATCGCATCCGTGCACGGCGGGGTTTTGCCCCAGTGACAGCAAGGTTCCAGCGTCACGTAAAGGCTCGCACCTTTGGGGCTCACGTCGCGCCGTGCCGTGGCGCGCTCGATTGCGGCGCGCTCTGCGTGGGGGCGGCCACCGGGATGGGTGGCTGCCTCTGCCAGAACCGCACCATCTTTGACCAATACGCAGCCCACCGGCGGATTGGGCCAAACATATTTGGCCCCGCGCACCCTTAGCCAGCGCAAGGGCGCGTTGCATCCAACGGGTGTCAGAGCTGGGTTGGGTTCGGCGCATCGCCATACATCGCCACCGGATCGAATGTCTTGTGGTCTTCGCGGAAAGTCAGCGCATCACCCGCCTGCGCACCATGCGGCACCGCCCGATAAAAGCAGGACCGATACCCAACATGACAGGACGCACCGGACCCGCTTACTTCAACCCGCAGCCATAGCGCATCCTGATCGTCGTCAATACGTGCTTCAACAACCTTTTGAACCAACCCGGACGAGGCCCCCTTGTGCCACAGCACCTGCCGCGAGCGGCTGAAATAATGCGCCTCACCCGTGTCTATGGTCAGCCGAAAGGCGTCCTCGTTCATCCAACCAAGCATCAGCACTTCACCAGTAGCGGCATCTGTCGTAATGCAGGGCATCAAACCATCTTCGCCAAACTTGGGCGCAAGATCCGTGCCTTCTTCGACCTGTTCAACGGTCTGGCGGGGGTGAAACTCCAATTTCGTCATTTCGGTCTCTTTGGCTCCCTTGCAGTGCAGAATGTTATAACATATCACTGCGTGACGGAAAGCGACTATATTGTAAAGAGGCACGCTCCAGAATGGCACCAGAAGATAAACGCATTCCAGTCACCTTGTTGACGGGGTTCTTGGGGGCCGGGAAAACAACGCTGCTCAACCACCTGATACGCGATCCCGAGGCCGGGCGGATTGCTGTCATAATGAATGAATTCGGGGATGTCGGCCTTGATCACGACCTGATCGAAGAGCTCACCGAAGAGGTCGTATTGCTGCCCTCGGGGTGCCTCTGTTGTGCGGTCTTGGGCGATCTTGCCAAGACGTTCGAAGCATTGCTCGACAAACGCGATGCCGGAACGGTCGATTTCGACAGGATCGTGATCGAAACCAGCGGCATCGCTGATCCGGGGCCGATCGTTCATAGTATGGTCACAGAGCGTCTTATCGCACAGGCTTTCCGCTTGGATGGTGTTGTGACGCTGGCCGATGCGGCAACGGGCATGAAGACGCTCGACCAACAATTCGAAGCGGTTCACCAAGTCGCTATCGCCGACCTTTTGATCCTGTCCAAAACCGATCTGGTCGATCCATTTGATCTATCCCGCTTCGAAAACCGGCTAGAGGGGCTTAACGCCTCGGCCCGGCGCATCCATGCAGACCACGGAAAAGTGCCCGTCGGGGCGCTGTTCGGCCTGTCCGCGATGCGCGAAGGCGTGACATCCTCGGATGTCGATAGCTGGCTCGGGCTGTCGTCGGAACCGGCCAAACCCGATCCGCTGGCGGGTCTTTCGGGCTTCGCGGCCAAGCCCGCGACACAGGCAACCTTTAGCCCCACGCCGTCCACGGCGCATGACCGGCACGATCACAAAATTGCTTCTGCGTCCATCGAAGTGACAGACCCCATTCCCGCAGATGTTTTTGACTTCTGGCTCGACACGTTAATCACACTCAAAGGCCCGGACATCCTGCGAATGAAAGGCATCTTGCATGTCGAAGGCTTGCAGTATCCGTTTGTCTTTCACGGGGTCCAGCACATCTTCGACACGCCGGTGCCGCTCAAAAGCTGGTCAGGCGACGACACCACAAGCCGCGTCGTTGTCATCGCGCGCAACATTGAAGAGCCAGAGCTCAAGCGCAGCCTTGATGTGCTTCTGATGCGCCCCGAAGAAGGCGCCGCCGGAGAGAGCCTACCCGGCGGCATGATGGTCGACACCGCCAGCAAGCAGGTCTGAGCGATGCTTGCCCGCTTCACCCACCCCAAGACACCCGACTGCGCCAGCGGCACTTTGCGGCCTCATCGGCGGTTTTTTCGTCCGGGCGATGACCCTGCCGCTGCAATCAACCGGGCGGGAAAAGCCATAGCCCGCGATCCTAACTCTCACTAAGAAAGCCCCCGGAATGATCCAAATTCGCCTGCCCGATGGCGCAACCCGCGCGCTTGATCCTGCCAGCACTGCCGCCGATCTTGCGGCATCCATCAGCCCGAGCCTTGCCAAACGCACGGTGGCCGCAGTTGTAAATGGCGAGGTCTGCGATCTGGCGGCAACGCTGCCCGATGGGGCAACGGTGGAATTGATGCCGCGCGATGATCCGCGCGCGCTGGAGCTGATCCGCCACGACCTCGCCCATGTCTTGGCCGAAGCAGTGCAAGCCCTCTGGCCCGGCACCAAAACAGCGATCGGCCCCGCGATCGAACATGGCTTTTACTATGATTTCGAGCGCGACACGCCGTTCACCCCCGAAGACCTGCCCGTCATCGAAAAGAAGATGCGCCAGATCATCGCAGCCAAGACGCCGTTCACGTGCCAAGAATGGTCCCGCGAGGAGGCACAACAGCATTTTGAAGCAGCAGGCGAGCCTTACAAACTGGCCCTGCTCGACGCGATCCCCCAAGGCGAGGCGGTCAAAATCTACCGTCAGGGCGACTGGCTTGACCTTTGCCGTGGTCCGCATATGCGCAGCACCGGCGACGCGGGCAGCGCCTTCAAGCTGACCCGTGTGGCGGGGGCCTACTGGCGCGGTGACAGCAACAACCAGATGCTCAGCCGGATTTACGGCGTGGCCTTTGCCGACAAAGCCGCACTCGATGCGCATATGGTGATGCTGGCCGAGGCCGAAAAGCGCGATCACCGCAGGTTGGGCCGCGAGATGAACCTGTTTCATTTTGAAGAGGTCGCGCCCGGCTCGGTCTTCTGGCACCCCAAAGGCTGGCGGTTGTTCCAAACGCTGATCGGCTACATGCGCGACCGTCAGGAGGACGCAGGCTATGTCGAGGTAAACTCCCCCGACATCATGGACCGCGCCCTTTGGGAGACCTCCGGCCATTGGCAGAACTATCGCGAAAACATGTTCCTCGCCAAGACCGAGGATGACCGCGACTATGCGCTAAAGCCGATGAACTGCCCCGGCCATATGCTGATCTACGGACAAGGCGTCAAAAGCTATCGCGACCTGCCTTTGAAGATCGCCGAATTCGGCAAAGTGCATCGGTATGAGCCCTCGGGCGCGCTACACGGCCTCTTGCGGGTGCGCAGCTTCACACAGGATGACGCGCATATCTATTGCACGCCCGAACAGCTGACCGAGGAATGCCTCAAGGTTAACGATCTGGTCCTGTCGATCTATCGCGATTTCGGGTTTGACGATGTGCGCATCAAACTGTCGACACGCCCTGAAAACCGCATCGGCAGCGATGAAAGCTGGGACAAATCCGAAGACGCGCTGCGCGAAGCGCTGGATCAAGCGGGCCACCCCTACACGATCTTCGAAGGCGAAGGCGCGTTTTACGGGCCCAAGCTGGAATACGTCCTGCGCGATGCCATCGGGCGCGATTGGCAATGCGGCACGCTTCAGGTCGACTTCAACCTGCCGGAACGCTTCGGCACGACCTATGTTGCCCCGTCGGGCGACAAGCTGGCCCCGGTCATGCTGCATCGGGCGCTCTTTGGCTCGCTCGAACGCTTCACCGGCATTCTGATCGAACACCACGCCGGACACCTGCCGCTCTGGCTCGCGCCGGTGCAAGCGGTGGTGGCCACCGTGACGGGTGCCGCCGATGATTGGGCGAACGAGGTCACAGCCGCGTTGAAAGCCGCCGGGCTCAGGGTCGAGGCCGACCTACGCAACGAAAAGATCGGCTACAAAGTGCGCGAACATGCGCTGCAAAAGATCCCCGTGCAGATCGCCCTCGGCGGGCGAGAGGCCGAGGAACAAACCGTCACCATCCGCCGCCACGGCACCGACAAAACCCAAACCGTGCCGCTGGACGTCGCGGTGCAGGCACTGGTCGCCGAGGCGCAACCGCCCAGCGGTAAAAACTAATCGCCGCCCCCACAAACCAAGCCGCGCCCCTCACGCAACTCAACGCAGGCCAACTGAGCCATAACAGTAAACAGGAAACCCTCTTGCAGATCACCCAAACCGAGATCGAACAAGCCCTCACCATCTGGGGCAATGGTAAAATCACCATTTCAAAGGCATTCGAGGAGGGCGGCATCGACGCCGCCCGCAAGGTCGCTTCATCCAATATCGACACCTATTATGGCTACAACCTTGGGCCGGTCCTTTTCAAACCGACCATGGCAAGCGGCAAACAGACCTTCCGCCCGACCAAAGCAGGTGCGCTGGCCTATTTCTGCGGCCACTCCGAAGACTACCCGCTCGACAACGGTTTCGCGATCATGGGCTGGCGGGCATGCGAAAGCATCACCTCGACCACATTCATACAGGGTGATGTCGCGATGTGGATGGGCTGGATCAAGCTGACCAACAAGGACGGTTCCGTCACCACGGTCGACAAAAGCTTCGGCTACAAAAAGGACGCGGCAGGCACCCTGCGCATCGTCCTGCACCATTCATCATTGCCCTACCAGCCATAGGTCAAGACGCCCGAAGCCAATACCCAGACAACGGAGACCGCCCGATGTTTCTCAAAAAGATTAGCAGCAGTCTCGCAAGGCCCACACTCGACGACTGCACAACGACAGTCTCCGCGCCCGAAGGCCTCTCTGCCATTCACCAACCGACCTGCGCCGCAACGGTTTGGCAACGTGACCCGCTACCGCGGTTCCAGCGTTGGATTGATGCTCTGCCGCCGGAGCAATTGCCAAAAACGCGCATGATCCTTCGCCCCGAAGCCGTCTGTGATGCGCTGATTCATGCCACCCGCGAACAAGGCATGCCGGAGTGTTCCGACCGCAACCTCTTGATCGAAGACGCCTCCGCACTGTCCTCTATCTTTGCAAGCGTTATGAACAGCGCCTACATCAGGCTGCGGCTTGATGTGGTTAACACAAATGCCTGTCGCAAATTCCACATTGATGCCGTAACGGCCCGACTGGTCTGCACCTATCGCGGAACCGGGACGCATTATGGCCTTTCCGAAAACGGCCACGACCCTCAAGAGATCATGACCGTGCCGACCGGCTCAGCGATTGTCCTGCGCGGAACACGCTGGCCGGAATCACCGCTTTCGGGCTTGCTGCATCGCTCCCCCCGATTGCCGGCACAGGTGAAACCAGACTGCTGTTGGTGCTCGACCCGGTTGAAACCCCGGACGAAGACGCCGAGAGCGCATATTTGCACTGATTTAGATGTCATAGGGCTGTCGCCCCACAGCCCGCCATGAGCCGCCCCTAAAAGCCTAGACACCAGCCTCGCTCATTTCTTTTGCCTGTTTAACAGTCAACCGGTTGCCCCCTCCACGCGCGCCCGCAGTTATCTGATCCAAACCAAAAGAGGCTCGACCTAACAATCTGTCTGTGCTCATACCAGCCGTGACAGATGGAGCCGCGAAATTGCATATTCTAAGATCACTCGGCCCGGTCGTAGCCCGCGTTTCAGTCATCGAAGCCATGCGGGCAGGGCTAGGGGCATTTATCAGTCTGCTGCTCATCGGTCTGTTGCTTTTGTCGCCCCATATCGACCCGCAACTCGGCCTATACCTCGTTGCGCCCTTCGGCGCTTCATCGGTGCTCCTATTTGCCGTGCCAAACTCTCCTCTGGCCCAGCCATGGTCGGCGATTGGTGGCAACACTGTCGCGGCGATTGTGGCTGTGGCGGTCTGCCTTGCCGTAACCGATCCGACCCTGCGGGTTGCGCTCGCAGTTGGCCTCGCAATCACCGCCACCATCCTGTGCCGCGCACTCCATCCCCCGGCCGGTGCCGTCGCCATGACAGCCGCCATGTCCCCGGATGCGATTGCAGAGTTGGGCTTTTGGTTCGCGCTTACGCCCATCGCCTTGGGAACCACTGTCCTGGTGGTGCTCGCAACACTATATGCGCGGCTCACCGGACGGCGTTACCCATTCCGGCAGTTCGATGATCCAAGCACACACGGAACAGAAGACCGCAATCCCGCAGAACGGCTCGGACTATCAGAAGACGAACTCACCGGTATCCTCGAACGATATAGCCAGTCGTTCAACCTTGGCGTCGAGGATCTGGCCCGACTGATCGGCGCGGCAGAGCTACAAGTCGCCGCGCACTCTTCAAGCCCCCTCACAGCTCAGGATATTATGTCCCACGACCTGGTCATGGTCCGCCCAGACACCCCTTTGGGCGAGATCGCAGACCTGTTCAGACAACACCGGTTCGCTTCCCTTCCTGTCGTCGGGCCGGACAATACGTTCTTGGGTATCATTTTTCAGATGAACCTCATCAGCAAGGCACGCTCCGATGCTCTACGACTGGACCGGGGATATCGGGCTGCGCTCCGGCGTCTTCTAGACTCAAACCGTGATAAACCTATGAAAGCTCGCGACATCATGAACGTCACTGGCCCCCGCGCCAACAGCGATACGGCGATTGGCGCCTTGCTCCCTATGATGGCGGACGGAGAAACAGATGCGGTTCCCATTCTAGAGCACGAAAAGATCGTCGGCATCGTTACTCGGACCGACCTCATCGCAGCGCTCGCACGAAGCGCCGCACGAGGCGATCACGCCTGAGCGTCTAAGTCGCTGTTGGGCGTTTCGTTTTCCAGCGAGGCGCTGATGTTTTTCACGGCATTGCGTTCTTGATATGGATTGCCGCGCGAATGTTGAGTGCCATCCGCGCCCCACCTGTGCCCCGCTTTTCCAAGCACTGCATCTAATTTGGCTACAACCTTCCCCTCAGTCGCTTCCGTGAAGTGATCAAACAAAAACTGAGACGCGTACAAAGCGAATTAGTGTTAACTCGCGCGGCTGATCGCTAGAGGCGCCCATCGCTCGGAGCGAGCCTGCGCGCCGAGCTGCGGTTGCCACAGCAGATCGTCTCGGAATGCTGGTTGTAGTGTATCTCAGCTCGAAAAGCCGTTTCCCAGGCCTCCAAAAGCTCCGGTTGAGCGGGCGGTGCGTCAGTAGCGAAAACTCGGGCCGAAGCCAGTGACACGGTGTGATACAACCATGATCGTGGATCAAAATCGAGTTTTCTAAACAGCCCAATGTTTGAGGAGCATCAGTCGCGGCAACGGGC
This sequence comes from Rhodobacteraceae bacterium D3-12, assembly GCA_025916135.1. NCBI lineage: Bacteria > Pseudomonadati > Pseudomonadota > Alphaproteobacteria > Rhodobacterales > Roseobacteraceae > Phycobium > Phycobium rhodophyticola. The sequence goes on from CP104793.1 coordinate 4,129,922, forward strand.
TCGATTCTGCTATACGTCGTGAGTCTAAAGTTGGGCATGGTCTGACGTCGGAGTCATCGGGGATTTTTATGTTCCGCAATTGATTGCTCTTTGCTTGAGCAGAATTGCAACCTCCGACTCTGATAGGCCTGCGGAGCGCAGAGTTGCCTCTGTGTGGGCACCTACGGCAGGGCTGGGGCCGAGGTTGTCCGATGCGCCCGGCATATGCGGGGCGGGCACGCGACCAACAACGGGGTGATCGAGCCACAGGAAGGACTCCACCGCGTTGGCATGCGGGTCCGCGAGGTAGTCAGCATAGCTGTTGACGACGGCGTTCATCACATCGGCTTGCGTTAGCCTCTCGGACCAATCGGCAGAGTCGCGTTTGGCGAATTCAGCATAGAGAATTTCGTTGAGCGCGGTCTCGTTTTCGAGCCGCTCGCGGCCTGTCAGAAAGCGCGCATCGTCGATCAGCTCGGCGCGGCCCAGTACCTGACAAAGAGCAGCGAAGTGATCGTCGCGCATGGCGGTGATGTTAATTTGACCATCGCGGGTCGGATAGGCGCCGACCGGGGCATAGAGGTTGCCGATCTCGCCATTTTGCAGGTGGTATTCGATGATTTTCGGGGTTTGAAATGCGGCGGCCGCCTGCATGAGATTGCAGTCGATCCAAGCCCCGCGGCCAAAGCGCAGCTTGGCGATCATCGCCATGGCGACGGCATTGGCGCCATAGAGGCCGGTCATCACGTCCATGGCGACCATGCGCGATCTTTGCGGCGTGCCCTGGTCATTGGCATTCATCGTCATCCAGCCTGAAAACGCCTGAATCACAGCGTCGGTGACGGGGCGGTCTACATAGGGGCCTTGCTGACCAAAGCCGGAGATCGAAAGGTAGATTAGGCCGGGATTCAGAGCCGATAGCGCCTCATAGGACAGCCCGAGCCGCGCCATCACGCCGGGGCGAAAGCTCTCGGCGACAACATCAGCGGAGCGCACGAGGGTTTTCACGGCCTTGAGAACCTCGGGGTTTTTCAGATCGACGGCCATGCTTTTCTTGCCCCGGTTGAAGGCGATCGAATGGGCTGTGTGTTCTTCGTAAGCTCGGCCGAGCGTGCGGCCCCATTCCCCTTGTAATGGTTCGATCTTGAGCACCTCGGCGCCGTGGAGCGCCATGATCTGGGTAGCATGCGGTCCAGCGACCCCAGCGGTGAAATCCAGAACCTTCAGCCCGGAGAACGCACTCTGCAAATCAGTCATCGTTTTGGTCCGGTTGTTTGCGCGCCTGATGTAGCCAGACGAGGGCGACAACGGCGAAGAAGACGATACACCCGAGGTAGTACAGGAAGTCCCGGAAGTGGATACCAAGCCATGCCGGCACCACAGCGAGAGCCAGAACCGGCAGGAAAGTGAGCCATTGGAGAAGAAAATTAGGCAATCGTTTGCTCCCTGTCTGTATGGCGCAGCCGGACCCACAGCCCCGAGAGAACGACGGCTGCCAGCAACATTGTTTGCCATGTCGGCACGATGAACAGCAGCGCAACCGCGCCTAGGAGGAGCCGCTCCCAAGGGTGCAGGAGACGCCGGTAGAAGCCCTGTACCGCCGCGGCGAGGCAGATGATGCCGATGGCGGCGGTGACGCTGTCGATGAGGATGAGATACCATGCTCCCTCGAGCAGGAGGCCGGGGGTGTAGATGAACATAAAGGGGATCAGGAAGGATGCGATGCCGACCTTCACGGCCTCGATCCCGGTTGACCAGGGGTTCGAGCCGGCGATGCCGGCGGCGGCATAGGTGGTCAGCGCGACGGGCGGGGTAACGCCGGACAGGCAGCCGAAGTAGAAGATGAACAGGTTGGCAGCCATCACCGGCGCGCCCATTTCGGTGATCGAAGGGGCGACCAGAGCGGCGAGCGTGATATAGACGATGGTGGTTGTCATCCCCATGCCGAGGATTACGCAGACGATAGCCGTGATCACCAGCGCCAGCGCGAGATTGCCATCTGCCAACAGCGTCACGGCGCCCGAGACCCGCCCCGCAAGGCCGGAAAGGTCCATCGACCCGATGATGATACCGGCCGCGGCACAAGCCATCACGATCGGAATAGTTGCCCGGATACCGGTTTCGAGCGCGGCGCAGAGATCGCCGGGTGTGAGGCGTGTTTGCGCGCGAAAGAGCGTCACGATCACGGTCAGCACCAGCGCCGTCGCCCCGGCGATCATCGGAGTAAAGCCGAACAGCAGAAAGCCGATGATCGCGCCAAAGGCGATGAGGATGGGCCAGCCTTCGCGCAGGGTGATCCATGCGCTGGGCAGGTCCTTGCGCGGGACGCCGGTCAACCCGGCCTTGCCGGCCTGAAAATGGATCATGGCGAGGATCGAGATGAAATAGAGCAGCGCCGGGATCGCCGCCGCCAAGACCACATCGCGATAGCTGACCCCGGGGATATACATCGGGATGATAAAGGCCGCCGCGCCCATCACCGGCGGTACGATCTGGCCGCCGTTTGAGGCCATCGCCTCGACCGAGGCGGCAAATCGGGGGGTGAAGCCCGAGCTTTTCATCAGCGGGATGGTGAAGGAACCGGTTGTTACGACATTTGCTGTGGTGCTGCCCGATAGCGTCCCATAGAGGCCAGAGGCCAGCGCCGCCGCCTTGGCCGCGCCGCCGGACATCCACCCAGTCGCGGCAAAGGCAATGTCGGTAAAGAAGGTGCCCGCGCCGGACCTGACCAGCACCGCGCCATAAAGCATGAAGATGACGATGAAAGAGGATGATACGGCGATGGGCACCCCGAGCATGCCGTCAAGGTCGACGGTCAGGTAGCCGATCAGCGAGGAAAACCGCGTTGGCGCGGCAAGGAATATCGAGGGGAAATGATCCGAGTAGAGGGCGTGGAACATGAAGAGCGCCGGCAGGATGACCAGCGCGATGCCAACCGTGCGGCGGACCGCTTCGAGCACGAGGAGAACGAGGATCGTGCCGCTCACCACGTCGCCGCGGTTGGGAAAGCTGGAGCGCGAGGCGAGGGCATCGACGTCTTGCATCCGGTAGAGGAGCACGCCCACGGCACAAGTGATCAGCGTTAGGTCGATGACGGAGGTCCAGCGGAGTTTATCGTGCCATGCGCGCCGGCCCAACGGATAGAACAGGAAGGCGAGCACGAGGAACAGGGTGATATGCACCGTGCGGTGGCGAAACGCTTCTGCGGTGCCGAACAAGCCGCCGAGCACGTGATACATCGCGGTCCCCAAAGAGACCGCGATGATTAAGGCGACCAACCAGGTTGGCACGGGCAGGGCCTGGCGAGACAGGTAGGCGTCGGTTGCCGATCCGGTTTCTTGTCTTTCTACCACTTTATTGGCCCTCTATCCGCTCGCGGGTTGGCGAAGGGCGCATTAATATGCGCCTTTCTCCTCCAGATACTTTTGAGCGCCCGGATGGAAGGGGATTGCCCCGCCTTTAAGCCCGACCGTCGCGTGCTTCAGCGAGAGGGACGGATCCGCACCCATGAATTTCTTGAGATCGGCGTCTTCGTAGAGGATCTTGGTCAACTCATAGACGACGGCATCGGGCACGTCCTTGTTCACAACGAAGATAGACCACATTGTCGGCACTGGGAAGTTCCCGGCGCTGCCCTTGTAGGGGTCGGCGGGATAGGTCATTTCGACATAGGCGCCAGCCGGAGTAAGCTTGGGCAGGATGCGGTCGACCTCTTCCTGAGTATAGGGGACAATCTTGATCCCCGGCTGTTCGTTGAGCTTTAGCAGAAGCGGGCTGGGCGCAGAGGCGTAATACATGAACGCATCAAGGCGGCGGTCGGCCATCATGTTGGTCACATCGCCAAAGCCGAGAAACTGCATCTGGCCGCCGTTTGCCGACAGACTCTCTTCGGTGATGCCGAATTCGTTCAAGATCTGCATTGCGATTGCGGCGGTTGACCACGCGCGCTTGCCGGGGCTGACGACCTTGCCTTGAAGGTCCTGCATTTTTTCGATGCCCGACCCGTCACGGGCCACGGCGTGCAGATAGGCCGGATAGAAGGTGCCCACGACACGCGCGTCCTGCCATTTCTGGTCGAAGCTGCCCTCGCCGTTCCAGGCCTGAATGGAGGTGGGTGAGAAGCTGAAGCCCATTTGAGCGTCGCCCGAGCTGACCAGCTTGTGATTCACGTTGGAGCCACCGGGCACATGGCTGACGGCCATTCCGGGAAAGGCCTTGCCGAGCTTGTCGGACAACTGGGTGCCGAATGTGTGCCACAGCCCGCCAGGTGAGGTGGAGACGATCTTGAAGAATTTCGGCACGTCTTCGGCCATGGCCATGGCCGGAAGTGTCGCGATAGCCAGCGCCATAGCGCCGCGTTTTGCAAGTGTCTTGATCATTGTATTTCCTCCCAATTTTGTTTGTGTCTATCCCTGACAGGCAGGCATGCGCCTGCCTGCTCCTCATCCAGGGATGGTCTCTCGAAATTCTGCGAGCGCATGACCGGTTGCGACCGGCTCTCCGTTCTGGTTGCGAACGACAACGTCGAACTGGACCCACTGGCCGCCGTCGGTCGGGTTTTTTCGGCTAACGGTGGCTTCGGGCGTGATTGTATCGCCCAGTTTGACCGGTTTGATCCAACGCGTTTCGAGCCGCCGGTGGTATCCGCCGCGCGGGATCAACCAATCGGTCAGCGTGCGGGTGATCAGAGCAAAGTTCTGCATGCCATGCATGATCACGCTGCCGAAGGACGTGCCGCCGAAGTCGTTTTTCTCCATCCAGTCGGGATCGAAATGCAGCGGGTTATAGTCCAGCGAGGCGTCGCCGAAGTCCTGGATCGTGTCGGTTGTGACTGTGAAAGAGCGGCCCTCAACGACCTCGCCCAGTTCGATTTTCTCGAAGTTTTCCATAACGGTCATGCTGTGTGCCTCCTTATACCGGGCGAATGGTTTGGCCACGGCCAGAGCAGACGACCTGACCATTCTGGTTGGTGAAGAGGTTTTCGTGAACTGCGAACAACCTGTCTTTCTTGATGAATTTGTCCAACGCCGAGCCGCGCATTTCAATCGTGTCGCCGGGACGGATAGGGATATGATAATACCAGTTCTGCCCGGCGTTGATGGTCCCGGGCGAGCGCATCCAGTCCTTGGATGTCGTGCAAGCGAACATCAGCAGGATATGGATGGAGGGGGGCGCAACGATGCCTTTGTAGGGGGTGGCGCGGGCGTATTCCTCGTCGAAGTAGAGCGGATTGTCTTCGCCCACCTTGCGGGCGAAGTCCTGAATAATCTGCTTGGTCAGCGTGACGGGACGGGTTTCGCGCAACTCGCCCGGAACGATCATGTCCCATGTCGATCTGTCGTTCACCTCTTTCCAGAAATCCGTTTCGAAATCTTCGCCCATGACGTTCATGCGCATCTCCTCGCGTTGAAAATGTTTGATATTCGAACACATATCGATGTATTCAAACAGTTCGCTAGGAGGGTGCGGTGAGGTTCTACCGTCCGTCAATCCGTCGAAACGGGACAAGTTGGGAAAACGGATCATTTGTTTGAATAGAGAACAGGCGGGCCCATGACAGAGGTTGAACCATCAAATACATATGCCCAGACGTTTGCGCGCGGTCTGAAGGTCATTACGACCTTTGACGAAGGGTCGCGAATCCTGACGCTTTCTGATGTAGCCGAGCGCACGGGGGTAACGCGTTCGACGGCGCGCCGGCTTCTTCATACGCTGGTTACGCTGGGATATGCCGCGACCGACGGGAAGTACTTTTCTCTGACACCGAAGATACTGGATCTGGGGTTTGCATATTTGGCGTCCTCGGAAATCTGGCGGTTTGCCGAGGCGGATATTCAGGCGCTTGCCTCGAAGGTTGGAGAAAGTTCTTCGATTTCGGTGCTGGACGGGCATGACATCGTCTATGTGCTACGGGTTCAGACACAGCGCATTCTACGGAACTCTCTCAATGTAGGGAGCCGCGTGCCGGCGCATGCCAATTCGATGGGACGGATCCAGCTGGCACAGTTGCCTGATCGTGAACTACGCCATTACCTCGACACCGCTTATCTAGAGCCTTTTACGCCGTGGACGATCACCGAGCCGAAACGGCTTTATGAGAAGATCCGGCGCGATGGCGAGCAAGGCTGGTCCATGGTTTACCGCGAACTGGAAGAGGGGATCGCAGGGATTGCCGTTCCGATCCGCGCCGCCGGGGGCGGGTGATTGCGGCGGCGAATGTATCTCTGGCGCCGGTCCGTTTGAAGGACGCTGGCAAGCAGGAGCAGTTGATCCAGACGCTCACGGAAACGGCCGAGCGCATCCAGGGGCGGTTGTTGCAGGGGCGTAAGTGACACGGAAAACCGGTTTTCTTGTACAAAGGATGGCGACTTGGGTACGCAAATCAACAGCTTTCGCTATGTAACAACGATGCCTCATCTGTGCGGAAAAGCAATTTGTGAACCGGAATCATCAAACCTGCGCTCGACACATCTCGAGGAACGTTGGGAGCAAATCCGTCCGCCTCGCAGGTGCGTGCCACGGCAATGGAGACTTCAAACTGGCCAATTTCTTGCGCGAGCGCGTGACGACGGACATGAAGCCGAAGAGCGCGGGCAAAAGTAGGGCAGATTACGAGACCTCCGGACGGTCCAGTGTCTTTTCGCACAGCTTGTTCACGGCTGCGTGCAACAGGATCGCCAGAACCGCAAGCACGATCAGGGCGGCAAACATCAGGTCGGTTTTGGCGCGTCCATTGGCCAACAGCATCAAATACCCCAAGCCCTTCGAGGCTCCGACCCATTCGCCGATGATAGCCCCGATGGGTGCGTAAACCGCGGCCAATCGCAGACCCGATGCAAAGCCCGGCAAGGCCGCGGGTATGCGAATGTGCCACATAATCCGTGCGGGGCTTGCGCCCATCACCTTGGCCAAACCGATCCAGTCACGGTTCGTGCGCATCAGGGAGTCAAAAAATGATGACGTAACAGGAAAGTAGATGATGATGACGGTCATTGTGATCTTGGACCATAGGCCAAAGCCAAGCCAAAGGGTCAGGATCGGCGCCAAAGCAAACACTGGAACGGCTTGGCTAAAAACTAGGATGGGGCGCACCAGCGCGCGTAATGTTGGTGATGCGACCAGCCCAATGGCCGACACGAAGCCAAGCGCGGCACCCAGCACGAGGCCGATGAGCACTTCGGCCATCGTGACAAGCGCATGCTCCGCCAAAAGTGCGCGGCTTTCCCAGATTGTTTGCGTGACCAATGCAGGAGGCGGCAGGATGAAACGGGCGACACCTGTGGTCCAGATCACCGTTTGCCATAGCACCAACACCAGACAGGTCGCCGCGATGCCTGCTCGCCAACCCGTCATTTTGCGACCGCAAAACCAGCCCAGGACGCGTCAAAGAACGCGCGCTCCAATCGTACGGCTTCTGAGAAGGTCGCGGTGACCTGCGTACGTGCGGCGTCGTCCAGCGTGTCCCAAGAGGTATCCAGTTGATCGCGCAAATAGGAGACGACCTGCGCAAATCCGTCACCGGTATGGAGCGTTATCCACTCCCCCAGCCAAAACGGCAGACCCTCTGCGCGGTCTTCAAACGGAGAGGCCCAATCAAGATACATCCATTCGGCAACCACGAGAACCGACAGCATTATCTCATAGCGCCCCGAGTGGCGGGCTTGATCCATCAACTGTTGGAACGCGATCGTCTCAGGTGCAGAGGGCGCGTTTGACGGAACCTCAAGCGCTTGCAGAGATCGCAGGAAGTAGGTGTTTTCAGGACCACAGATCAAACCCAGAAATTGCGCGCCGGGCACGGCATCGGCCAATGTGGGCGCATGGGCCACGGCGGATGCCAAAAGCCGCACAAACCCTTCGATAAACTGGTAGTCCTGTTGCAAGTATCCCGCCATCTTTTCACGGCTTAGCGTCCCATCAGCCAAAGCATTGGTGAACGCATGATGCGTCGCGGCGTGCCAGTCCTCTGCGACAAGCGATTGCAGATGGTGTGTGGCGCTCATATCGGTCTCCGAAGTTGATCAAACAGATCTGTCTGCGTGCGCAGCACATCTGGCGCGTGGATGTCACGCGGGATGGGGGTAAAAGGGGCGGCAACCTCGACAAATCCTGATGGCGTCATGATCAGAATTTTCTGGCCCAAGCGCGCGGCCTCGTTGGGGTCATGGGTAACCAGCAGCACCGTGCGCCCGGCCAACAGTTCTGCGGTTAACTCCTGCATTTGGGCTCGGGTCAGCGCGTCAAGCGCCGAAAACGGTTCATCCAGCAGAACAACCGCGCGGTCTTCCATCAAGGTGCGCGCCAAAGCGACGCGTTGGCGTTGACCACCCGACAGGGCCGCAGGCGACTTATCCGCGTGATCCGCCAATCCCACCTGTGCCAGCCTGTCTCGGGCAAGGCCTTGTTCGGACGCTCTCCCCGCACGCGCGCCCCCAGCATGACATTTTCCAAGACGCTGAGCCACGGCATCAGCAAATCTTGCTGCGCCATCATAGCGACGCATCCGGTATCGCTAAGAACCCCGTCAAAAGTAACGCCCTTGGCCAGACCAGCAAAGAGGCGCAGCACCGTGGATTTACCCACACCACTCGTCCCCAAAAGGCAGGTCCAACTTTGCGGTAGCAGGGTCAGGTCCAACTGGGAAAAGATCGGCGTCCCGTCAATCGTCGCCGAACCTGTCATTCTCAGGGGCTGGTTCACGGATCCAGCCCCATGTCCCAAAATCCGACTTCCAACTGTGTGGCCATCGCAAACCGTGCCTGAAGGCTGATCCAACGCGGGCTAGTCGTTGCACCGTCGCCAATGCGCCGCGCAACCGCCCCATCCATCAGCGCGCCCACATCGCGACAGAGCTGCTGGTAGTCGTCGCTGGCATAGGTGTCGATCCAGTCGCCGTAGGTGTCCGACGTTTTTGCGGCGGCCAGATGCGCACCGATTTCACCGTAGCCCATGACACAAGGGGCCAAGGCCGCCAGCAAGTCCAGCAAATCGCCGGAATGTCCCGCATCCAGCACATAGCGGGTGTAGGCCAGATTTTCCTGGCGTTCTTGCGTTGCAAACAGCGTTGCCTCGTCGATGCCTGCCGCAGCACAGGTTTTGACATGCAGGGCGATTTCGTCGTTGATCAACCCGTTCACCGTCCCCGCAGCAAGCCGCATTTCTTCGACCGTATCGGCCTTGGTGATCGCCAAAGCCCAAGCGCGCGAAAAATGGATCAAAAAGACGTAATCCTGTTTCAGATAATGCAGGAAGGCGGCGTGCGGCAGCGTGCCGTCGCCCAAGCCCTGCACAAACGCATGACGGGTATAGGCGAGCCAAGCGGGCGTGCTATCCCGCCACGCCGCGAAGGTGGTCCCGAAGCTCATTCCGCCCCCAGATCGACCGCAAGCGCCGAGACAGGGCGCGTGCCCTCAACCAGACCGCTCTTGGCCAGAAACGCCTCGAACCTTGCGTATCGCCCTTGATCCAGCGCTTCAGGGCGCAGGGCAAAACGGGGCAGCGTGTCGACCCAAGCCTTGGCGTTTAATTCGTTGTCCAGCTCGGGCGCGTAGCCTTTGAACAGCTCCCATGAGGCGTCAGGGTTGTTGACAATGTACTGCGTCGCAAGCTCTGTGGCACGAAGGAAACGACGGACCTGACCCACATCCATGCGGTCGGGGTTCGCCACATAGATCAGCTCGTCATAGGTCGGCACGCCCTCTTCCTCGACGTAAAAACAGCGGCCCTCAACGCCTTCGATCTCCATTTGGTTCAGCTCGAAATTGCGGTAAGCGCCGATGACCGCATCAACCTGACCTGACATCAATGCCGGGCTGAGCGAGAAGTTCACATTCACCATCTGGACATCCTCCAGCCTGATACCGTGGCGGTTCAGCATAGCACTCAGAACGGCCTCTTCGACGCCCGCAACAGAGAACCCAATTGTGCCGCCCTTAAGCTGGCTGATCTCTTGAATGGGGCCGTCTTTGAGAACCAGCAGACAGTTCAGTGGCGTCGCCACCAACGTACCCACACGGATCAGCGGCAAACCCTCGGCCACGTGCAAATGCAGGCTGGGCTGATAGCTGACAGCAATGTCGCCTCGGCCCGCCGCCACCAATTTCGGCGGGGCGGACGGATCAGCGGGGGGGATAATCTCGACCTCGAGACCCTGATCGGCGAAATAACCCAGCTCTTCGGCCAAGATGATCGGCCCGTGATCGGGATTGATGAACCAATCCAGTAATAAAGTCATCTTGTCCTGAGCAAAGGCTGGTGTCGCGACGCAGATTGCCGCCGCGATGATGAGGTGTTTCATTTGGGTCTCCTTACCCTCCGAGAGCGAGAAGTTTGATCTCGCCCCGCCAGTGGCGTGAAAGCCGTTCTGCCGCTTGCCAGGCCCGCAGGCCCGACCGACAGGCCAGAACGGCACGTTGGTTTTGGTGTGGTGTGGGGCCATATGGTCCAAAGTCGGACACTGCATGGCGAGTTGCGTGTGGCAGCTCGGGGCCCTGTTCGCCTACAGCCCGCAGGTCGATTAGAAAATCCGTCGCGGCGATGTCGCGCTGGGCGATAAAGGCGGGGTTGGGTGCGGGATCAGCGGCCGCGTCAAAGCGGAACCCGCCAAACCGCAGCGCGCGCGCGTCATATGTCACAAGCTGCCCCAAGCCTTGTTCATCGCCCGTCAGAATCGCCATCGCCATTTGGGCCTGAAGGCTGCCGATCACACCGACACTTGGCCCCAGCACACCGTCGGTGTCACAAGACCCAAGCTGGTCCGGCAGATCGGGAAACACCGCGCGCAGCCCAGGTTTGCCGCCGCAAAATCCCCCGACATAGCCGTTACAGCCCACCACGCTGGCGCTGATCAGCGGTTGGCCAGTTTCAAGGCAATGATCGGACCCCATATAGCTGACCGCAAAGCTGTCAGCGCAATCAAGGACCAGCGTCATGCCATCGCACAGGGCCGCAATGTTGGACGGGTCGACGCGCTGTTGAACAGGCTCAAGGGTGGTGTCGGGGTTCAATGCGGTCATCGTACGTGCGATCACGCTGACCTTGGGCTGGCCAATGTCAGCCTCGCGAAACAGTGTTTGGCGGTGCAGGTTGGACAGACTTACCACATCTGCATCCGCGATACGGACATGCCCGACACCCGCGCCCACAAGGTATTGCATCACGGGTGCTGCCAGGCCGCCGCCCCCAATGACAAGAAGAGATGCGCTAGCAATGCGGGCTTGCGCGCCGTCCCCCAGCACCGCAGTTTGGCGGGCGTAACGGCTCATCCGCAGGCCTTGAGCCACTGCGTGACGCGGCCTTCTGGATCGTCGTGCAGCGTGATGTCTGTGACCGCCGCGACAACATCCGCCCCTGCATCAAACGCTCCCTTTGCGCGGTCCGTACTCATCCCGCCAATCGCAACGAGGGGAATATCCCCTACAATATCCTTCCACACGCTGAGTTTCTCAATGCCCTGCTGGTGCCATTTCATCTTTTTCAGGATCGTCGGATAGATCGGGCCAAGTGCCACATAGTCAGGTTTCAACATCAGTGCGCGGGCAAGTTCGGCCTTGTCATGTGTCGAAATCCCAAGCTTGAGACCAGCCGCACGTATCGCAGACACATCCGCCCCATCAAGGTCCTCTTGGCCCAGATGGACCCAGTCACACCCCAGTTCAATGGCCAGTTGCCAATGGTCATTGACCACCAGCAGTGCACCATGGGCACGGCACAAATCGCGGCCTTCGGTCAGTTGGGCGCGCAGCGCGTCTTGCGGCTGGTCCTTGATGCGCAGTTGCACAAGCTTGACCCCAAAGGCAACATGCGCCGCAGCCACGCCACGTCATCAAAGATCGGATAAAAGCGGGGCAAACTCATAGGATCGCCTTTCCAAAAACGGGTGTGGAGGGGGCGGCCATATCGCGGGCATCCATAGGGTCGGCACCCGCGGCCAGCGCGCCCGCCTCGACCGCCAGCGCAAAGGCGCGTGCCATCGCTGCAGGATCGCCCGCCTTGGCAACCGCAGTGTTCAACAGCACTGCATCATAGCCCATTTCCATCGCTTGGGCTGCGTGCGAGGGCAGGCCCAAACCTGCATCCACGACCAAAGGAGTGTCAGGGAAATGCGCTCGCAAGCTGCGCAAACCGTAGATATTGTTCAGCCCCAGCCCCGTGCCAATGGGCGCGCCCCAGGGCATCAAGACTTTGCAGCCGACCTCAACCAGCCGCTCGCACAGCACCAGATCTTCGGTGCAATAGGGAAAGACATTGAACCCGTCCTCGACCAGTTGCTCAGCGGCGTCCACCAGACCAAAGGGGTCGGGTTGCAAGGTATCGGCGTGGCCGATGACCTCAAGCTTGATCCAGTTGGTGTCGAACAGCTCGCGCGCCATTTGGGCTGTCGTCACGGCCTCGCGCACCGAATAGCAGCCTGCGGTGTTGGGCAGCACGGCGACGCCCAAATCCCTGATCAATGCCCAAAAATCCTGTCCCGCCTGATCGCCGCCCGCCTCGCGACGTACAGATACGGTGGCGATCCCAGCGCCTGAGCGGCGAAACGCATCCGCCAGAATAGCGGGCGACGGGTATTGCGCGGTGCCCAGCATCAGGCGCGATGCCACTTCGGTGCCGTAAAAGTTGGGCATTCTAACCTCCTTGGCGCGGGGCGACGATTTCGACGCGGTCACTGTCTTGCAGCCTGTAATCCGCGCGCTGGGCTTTGGGCACAAACGCCTCGTTGACCGAGGTGGCCACTTTGGCGTCGCCCTTACCCAGTTCCTCCAACAGCGCGGCCAGCGTTGACGCAGGGGTCTCAAATGCTTCACCGTTCACGATGATCTTCATACCAAACCTCCGGTATTTTGCCGTCTAACAACAGGTCCGCCGTCATCTGCGCCACGGCAGGTGCAAGCAGAAAACCGTGCCGAAACAGGCCGTTTGCGTAAACCACATCCCCGATCCGTCGAATGCGCGGTTGGTTGTCGGGAAAGGCGGGGCGCGCGTCCACGCCGATCTCCAACAGCTCTGCCTCGCCAAAGGCGGGGTGCAGGGCGTAGGCGGCATTCATCAGCTCCATCACGGATCGCAGGGTGGCGCGCCCGCGTTCGCCGGTTTCGATCTGGGTCGCGCCCAGCATGAACACATCGTCGCCGCGCGGCACGATATACAACGGAAACCGCGGATGAAGCAGCCGAACAGGGCGCGACAGTGTCACGTCGGGGCAGCGCACCACCAGCATCTCACCCTTCACACCGCGCAAATCTGTGAGGGTGTCGCGGGCGGCAAGGCCACGACAATCGATCAGCTGCCCTTTGATGTCACCGATGTCAGCGGCGAAACGCAGGCCTCTTTGGTCCAGTCGCGCATGCAGCCCAGTAAGGGTCGCGCGGGGGTCAAGATGCCACTCGTCTGCCAAAAACAGCGCTTTGGAAAAACGCTCGGCCAGATGCGGTTCATGCGCGGCGATCTGCGCTTTGGTCAGAGGTATCGCGCTCGGCGCACGGCGCGCAAAGGTTGCCAGATCGCTTTGGTCGCGCCCCAGTGCAACGACGATGGTGCCCGCGTGGTGCACTGTGCCGCCTTGGCTTTCCCACCATGCGGCGGCTTTGCGGCCTTGGCGCACGATCTCGGGCTCGGCGCTTACCCCTTCGCAATCGGGAGCCAACATGCCGCCCGCCCACCATGAACAGGCATGATCGCCAGGCGCGCCATTGGGATCAATGACCGTGACTTGCGCGCCGCGCTCAGACAGCTCTGCCGCCATGGCAAGGCCACAAACACCGCCGCCAATGATGGTGAACGGGTCGCTCATGTCCAAAGCGCGTGAAAGTGGTGAACAGGCCCGTGACCTTGTCCAACGTACAATTCATCCGCATGCAAGATCGCCAGATGGAGCCACGCGTGCGCTTGGGCCACCGCATCGTTCAACGTCATGCCTTGCGCCAAACCCGCAGCGATTGCAGAGGAATAGGAACATCCCGTGCCGTGGGTGTTGCGGGTGTTCACACGTCGAGCCGAAAAGTCCTGCGTTCCCGTTCGCGACACAAGATGATCGGTGCAGGTCTCGCCGTCTGCATGGCCGCCTTTCATCAAAACCGCACCGGCGCCAAGGTCCAAAAGGGCCTTCGCCTGCGCTTGCGTGCTGCCCTCGCCCACCAGTTTCGCCGCTTCGGGTAGGTTAGGGGTAAGCAGTGTCGCGCGTGCGAAAAGGACCGATTTCAAAGCATCTATCGCGCTATCGGCCAGTAGCGTGTCGCCTGATTTAGCCACCATCACGGGATCAATCACAACCGGCCCGGCGTAACCCGCCAGTGCCTCCGACACCGCTGCAATCAGCGACGGTGTCCCGAGCATCCCCACCTTGATCGCATCAATCTGGATGTCATCCAGAACGGCTTTGATCTGCGCGGCAACAATGTCATCCGGGATTGGATGAATGGCTGTAACAGCTTTTGTGTTCTGTGCCGTAACCGCCGTCACAACAGAAGCACCATAAACACCCATTGCCGAAAACGCCTTGAGATCGGCCTGAATACCAGCACCGCCACCAGAATCGGACCCGGCAATCGTTAACACCCTAGCTGCCATGTCATAGCACCTTGGTTCTGGGATCAGGATAGGAAAGGGCGCAGGCCATAACGGATGCGAGGTCCGTAAGCTGTTCCCTCCGCCGGTCCTAACCGGTTCAGGTTCAATGGGTTTGCAGCTTGTGCATCTCAGCCCGGATAAGGGCACCCCAACAGATATTAACGGCATTGCTAAATTGATAGCACGGACGCGTCAAACAGATAAATGAGCGCAGACTAAATGACAGCGTGATTCTGGAGAACGCGCCAAGTGAATAACAAAACGGTATTCGTCCATAAGATGCGCGACAGTGCCCTTAATCTGAAAGTAACGAGCATATGAGCTATAGCTTGCGCGGTAGATGAGAAGAACAATAAGGGCTGCTTGTTGAGTAACCAGATTGTTCGACCCGCTCACACCAAAAGAGTAGTTTGGATTTGGTCCCCGAGATCGTATTCTAATGACTACAATGGTACATTGTAGAGACCGACTTTCTGCACCTGCAAGAGAATGCTGCGTCAGCAATAGCTGCGCGTGCAAAGGGCGGTTTTGTCCGCGTAACGGACCTTCAAACGTTAATGTTCTTATGCCGCTTCCGGCCCAAAGCTGCCGCTCGCGCAAAACCGTCTAATGGCCGCTCCCAGCCCAAAGCAGGCATAGCTTGCCAGCATATCGTGATATGTACGGACTATTACTGCTAGCGCACAATCGGGCTAACCGAACTCGAAAGGCGGTCATTCGCATTTAGCTAAAAGATTGCTCAGCTTTCTGATGTTGCCCTACCGGCTTGTGGATTGTCAGCCAGATACTTCTCAAGCAGAGGTACAAAATCATTCAGTTGACTTACTTTCGCGCAGTAACCCAAATGCATCATCAAACTTGTCTTCGTAATCTGTCGCGAAGTTGGGATAGGGGCAGGTACGACATCACCTTCTGCTGAAAACACTGGACCAGAGTGTAAAACGCCTATGAGATATATTCGACTGCTACCAAGTGTATTACCACCATCAGCCGTAGGTACCATGCCTTCAAAATAAGCTAATACAGGCGAACCTGATGAACCACCAAATGCAGCAATATCAACAACAAAGTTCTTTGCACCATTGTGGTCCGCGAAGTAAAGCGTCGAAAGGATACCACGGCGAGAGATTGGCAGATTATTTGCAACATCCATCAGTCCGTTCGGAAATCCGATCATTATGACATTAGTGAACGCCGTTAGCTTGGGAATGAGCCATCCCGGCGGAAAGTTGTCTCTTGATAACGACAAAAAATATGGTTTCTTTCCCTTCTTTCCAATCTCGTCAAGAACGGGAAATGCGGGAATCATCGCCAAATCTACGTTTGGATCAGGATGGCGAAAGACGGGGTAACCTACCATGCTGAAATCTACAGTCTCAGCTGGCGCTAAAATTCGTTTTCCATTGTCATCCATGAGCGACATATGAAAACGCAGCACATCCAAATCGTCCACTACATGCTTGTTCGTCGCAATCATTAGGATTGGCCCAGACTTAGTATCGAGCCTGAAGAAAAAACCTGTCCCTGAACTAACCGCCCCCGGCTGTGCGACACTCTCTCCCTCGATCTTCACTACAGTGTACGGCAGAGCGTGAAGACCATTTTCGATCTGAGTTGCACCAGTTGAAACGGCCATAAATCCTGTCCTCCTTGCCTCTGGTCTATGCCCCGCTTGCAAGTAATTCAAGCGTCGTTCAGGTGTGGTTTTGCTACCAATTTTGCGACACCAACACCTTTTTTCCCAGTGTCATTCCGTCCCACAGCGACCCGGTAATACGGCTACGCGCTTTCCCGTTCTTTAATCGGCTTGTCAGCTACCTAATGTCCGCATAGGGCCGTTCGCGTGACTTTGCAAAAGTCACTTTCTGCGCATCGCTGCCGTTCGCCCAGGATGCATCGAACGACCGCAAACCGCCCGATGTGTCGAACATTTCCAATTTTTGGCATTCCTTGGAAAGGACTGACACGTCGGTGCACATGAATCTCATTTCAACATCTTTCTGTGGATTCTGTTTAAACCTCTAGGCCAACATCTGAAGTGAGCCAGTCTTTCCTGACAGATTTGCAATGTTTCAGAGGTTTATCGGTTTTTAGTTTCATGTTGCCTTTGCTTGCTGCAAGCCGCGCCAAAGTAAATCGTCCGGCGTAAAGAGATTTGGTGAACACCCGATCAACCTTTTTCATCATGTCCAGCATAGCCGCATCGACCCTGACCGGCATGTTGTCGAAAGCCGTTAGGGATACGTTCACAATCTCACATAGGTCACTTTTTCAACCAAGAGTCGTAGCGCTGGTTCATAGGGTTCGCATCAGGGTTTTTGGAACCAAAGGCGGCCTGAACTAAGAGAGTATCTAGTTCATCTTGTTGGTTTTATTACGCGGCGCGTTCCCGTTACGCGAGAAGGCTGCGAGAGGCTCACATAACCCGTCAAAGCTAAACTGCATCTGTTTGGCCTCGCTTAACGAAACCTTCACTGAACCTTCGCTCAGTCATTACATAACAGCCGCAAGGAAACGGGATAATTCTCAACAATAGGACAAAACATGACCCCTCCCGTCATCGGCGCGGCGCTCGGCACCGCAGACCTAGAAACTCACCGCGACTGGATACTCGAAAAACAGCGTGACCTTGAACTTCAATCTTTTCACGCGCCTGATGTGCTGGGAGGAGATTGGCAGCCTGAAGCAGACCGGATTAATGCGCTTCTGGACGGCTATACTGGTCGTTTGGGCATCCACGGACCCTTTTGGGGCTTCACCCTTCATTCAATTGACCCGGACGTTCGCGCGGTGGTGACCAAACGGGTTAACCAAGGGCTGGATGTCTGTCGGGCCGTTGGGGCAACACAGATGGTACTCCATTCGCCCTATACGACATGGGACTATAATAACCTCGACAACCTTGAGAACGCCCGCGACAGGGTGATCGAGAACACGCATGCAACGCTCTCAGCCGCGGTGAAACGTGCTGAAGATCAGGGTGTTACCTTGGTCATTGAGAACATCGAAGATATTGCACCACTGGATCGTCGGCGATTGGTGGAGAGCTTTAACTCTTCCGCGGTGCGTCTGTCGATTGATACGGGCCATGCCCATTATGCCCATGGCACCAATGGCGCACCGCCTGTTGACTACTACGTCGGCGCCGCTGCTGGATTGCTGGATCATATCCATTTGCAAGACGCCGATGGCTATGCTGATCGGCATTGGGCGATCGGAGAAGGAACAATCTGCTGGCATGCGGTTTTTCGCGCTCTCGCCAAACTGGAAGAAAAGCCACGGCTGATCATGGAACTCCGCGACAAAGCCGGCATTCCAGCATCGATTGATTATCTGACACATGAAGGACTGGGCCAATGACACTCAAGATCGTTGTGCTAAGCGACTTACATATCGTTCGCGAAGGTGAGACAACCCACACGCTCGACACTGCAGACCGATTGGCGCGCGGCGTGGCAGCCATCAATGCCCGCCATGCGGATGCGGACTTCTGTGTTCTGGCGGGGGATCTGGCCGACCTGGGAGAAGCTGAAGCTTATGTCCGGTTGAAGGCGATCCTTTCGGACCTAACCATTCCCTGCCACATCACCATAGGCAATCACGATGATCGGCCTGTTTTTCTTGAGGTCTTTGGGAAAGACTATGAAGCGGAGACCGGCTGCATTGATAAAGTCATAGATCACAAAGGGTACCGGACCATCTTGCTCGACTCTTCAGAGCCTGGCATCCATCCGGGTGTGCTCACCGATGCTCAATACGACTGGCTTGAGGAGCAGTTGCTAGAGGCCCATGACAAGCCCGTCATCGTCATTTTGCATCACCACGCAAACCCTCTCTTCACTCGGGTCGACAGCATCATCCTGCGCGATGGCGCGCGATTGGCTAATCTGCTCGCATCACACGGCAACGTTCGGCAGGTGGTTGCTGGCCATGTTCATTTTAACTCCACTGCGCTGTGGCGGGGCATTCCCTTCACCACCATGTCGGGAAACCATTACAATGTAACTGTAAACCTCGATGGTGGTGCATTCGAAGAGCTTGACGGTCCAGCACAGATGGCGTTGATCCTTGCCGATGCGGATCAGACCTTGGTGCATTTTGACAACTATGTCGACAGCAACGATGTGATCCTCACGCGTTAACTGTCAGGGGCGGCCCGCGGGGCCGCCCTTATCCTCTCCCTGAACCGCTATGCAAGCCGACCAATCGGGAGCTTTGAACTCTGACGTTAGAGCGTCGGGTCCAGACGGTCGCGCAGCCAGTCTCCGGCCAATGAGATCGCTAATGTTGTCAGCACAATCACCACGGCGGGCGACAGCATGATCCAAGGTGCGGTGGTGAGGTACTCACGCCCAAAGCCTATCATGTTCCCAAGGCTGGTATCAGGCGGTTGCACCCCAAGCCCAAGGAACGAAAGACTGGACTCCATCAGGATGATTTCGGGGAAAGTGAGTGTCATAGAAACGATCAGCGTCGATGCCACATTGGGAAGAATGTGGCGTAGATAGACCCGGGACGGCTTTGCCCCCAGTTGAACGACAGCAGCGGCATAGCCCTGCGCACTTGCTGAAATCGCAAGTCCCCGGGTGATGCGTGCATAGCGCTCCCAACCGTAGAAGCCCATCAAGCACACGAGCAACAGCATCGACGATCCAAAGAACGCAAGGACCGCCAGCGACATAATCAGGAAAGGGAGCGCGGCTTGGAAATCAGCTAGCATAACCACCACGTGCTCCACTACGCCGCGAAACTTGGCTGCCATGAACCCCAGCAAGGTGCCAAAAAGCGCTGAAAGCAAGGTCGCCCCAAAAGCGATAATCAGTGAGGATCGTACAGACTGGATCAACCGCGATAGGACGTCGCGGCCCAATTCATCCGTGCCCAGCCAATGCCCCGGCGTGCCGGGTGCGGCGAGCCTTGAGCTGAGGTTCATCTGGGTGATCGGATAGGGGCGCAGTAAATCTGCAAAAAGCGCGCAAATGACCACAGCTAAGAGCCAAAGCAAGGCCAGCTGCACTATGAAGGGTGACCGGAGCCGGCGGCGTTTGGCAAATTGCGGGGGGGTGACAGTAGTGACAGCCATGTCAGTTCCTTAATGTGCGGGGGTTGTCTGACGCAGTCGCGGATCAAGCCAACCGTAAAGAAGATCAACTGTCAGGTTTGACACGACCATAACGGCGGCGACCAAAAGCAGGATGCATTGCACCACCGCCAGATCCCGATTGGTAACCGACACGATCAGCAACCGCCCCATGCCCGGCCAACTAAATATTGTTTCGACGATGATGGCCCCCGCGATCAACGAGCCCACCATGAAACCTACGATTGTCACGATTGGCACAGCTGCATTCGGCAAAGCGTGGTTGCGGACAACATTGCGCCAGCTAACCCCTTTGGCAGAAGCCGTGCGGATATAAGGCTGGCCCATGACTTCAATCATCGCGGACCGTGAAAAGCGGGCCAGAACGCCGATGCCGCCGATGCTCATGGTCAACACAGGCAAGATCGCATGTTGCCAACTGGTGGCACCACCGGAAGGCAAAGCCCCAAGGGTGACGGCGAAGATCAAAACCAACAGCAAACCCATCACAAAGGAAGGGACAGTGAACCCGATGATCGAGGCAACAATCACACTTCGATCCGCCAGTGTTCCGCGTTTTAGCGCGGCATAGATCCCTGCCGGGATGCCGAACGCCAATTGCAACAGCAACGCAGGGATCGTCAGCTGTAGCGTTGCCGGAATGCGCTGCATCACAAGGTCAATGGCGGGCGAGCGGTCGCGCATCGAAAGCCCGAAATCGCCTTGCATCATGGCTTGGAGATAAGCGAGGTATTGGCGCCAGATCGGGTCATCAAGCCCCCAACGGTCGCGGAAATCCTGCACTACATTTTGCGGGACATCCGGCCCTAGCAGCACCTGTGCCGGATCGCCTGACATGCGCAGCACAACAAAGGCAAACGTCATCACGGACAATACCGTTAGCCCGGCCCGAAAAAGGCGGGAGGTTACGAAATGTATCACTTAAAGCTCCTGTTCAAACCAGTTCCGCCTGCACAACATGGCCTGTGAAATGGCAGGCTGCGCGGCACTCATCGCTGGTAGTCCGGGTTTCGGGAACGGTGTGGCGGCAGATGTCCTCGGCCTTGTGGCAACGCGGATGAAACGCGCATCCGGACGGACGATTGCCGGGGTTCGGCGGCTCCCCCTGAAGAATGATGCGGCTGTTAAGCGCACGACCGGGTTGCGGCACCGAAGAGACCAAAGCCTGCGTATAGGGATGCTGCGGGTCGGAGAATATCGTATCCGCGGGGCCCTCCTCGACGATGCGGCCCAGATACATCACAGCCACCCGATCGCAGAGATTGCGAACGACCTTCAGATCATGGCTGATAAAGACCATGCCAAGGCCTCGGTCGCGCTGTAGGTCAGCCAACAGGTTCACCACCTGTGCCTGAATGGATACGTCAAGGGCTGAAACCGGCTCGTCACAAACCAGCAATTCGGGTTCGGTCATGAGGGCCCGCGCGATAACGACACGCTGCCGCTGCCCCCCTGAAAGTTCGTGCGGAAATTTATCAGCTTGGTCGAGACGCAGACCCACCGCTTGCATCACTTCACGAACGCGCGCCATGCGGCTTTCAAAATCACCGATGCGGTGAATATCCAATGGTTCGCGCAGTTGTTCTGCCACATTAATCCGCCGATCCAGCGCGGCGAGGGGATCTTGATAGATCATTTGTATGCGCGCCCGCAGAGACCGCCATCCGGCGGAGCCAAAAGCAGGCATGGCTTCCCCGTTGATATAGACAGCGCCGCCTTGAGACGCATCAATTCCCAACAACATACGCCCCAGCGAAGACTTGCCCGATCCGCTTTCGCCAACCACCCCGAGCGTTTCACCGCGTCTAACCTCAAGGCTGACCCCATCTACAGCCCGCACATTCGAAGAACGTCCCAGCAGGCCACGGCGGGTTTCATAGATGCGCACCAGATCGCGGGCCTCTAACACAGTGCTCATTGATTTTCTTTCTCTCGCTCAACTGCGTCATGCGCCACCGGCACTGGATAGGCGCAGGCCAACTGGCGGCCCTCCGGCTGTGGGAGCAGTTCTGGTTGGTGCTGCGTGCAAAACTCGCGGGCGCGCCCGCAACGGGGCTCAAACGCACAGCCTGCGGGCAACTGGCGAGGGTCTGGCACTGTGCCGGGGATCGGCACCAACCGCCGCCGTGGGCCCAAAAGAGAAGGGATCGCGTCAAACAACCCGCGCGTATAGGGGTGACGCGGTGTATCAAAGAGCTGCGCGACAGGGCCTTCTTCGACGATCTTGCCCGCATACATCACGCAGACCCGTTCACAGACTTGGGCCACAGCCGCGAGATCGTGGCTTATAAAAACTATCGCCATCGACATTTCGCGACGCAAAGTGATCAACAGGTCGAGAATTTGCGCTTGTATCGTAGCATCAAGCGCCGTTGTCGGCTCATCAGCAATCAGCAGGTCAGGCTCGCCTGCAAGGGCCATGGCGATCATCAGGCGTTGTGCCTGTCCGCCGGAAAATTCATGGGTATAGAGGTTGAACCGGTTGTGCGCGTCGGGAATGCCGACAAGCTCCATCAACCGCAAAGCCTCGGTTTTGGCTGCAGCCCCCGTCAGACCACGGTGCAACCGCAATGCCTCAAGGATCTGTCGGCCTACCCGGATTACGGGGTTGAGCGCGCTTGACGGGTCTTGGAAAATCATAGCAATGCGTTTTCCGCGCACGCGCTCCTGCGTCTGACGAGGCGCAGCCGCCAGATCTTGCCCTTGTAATTTGACCGAGCCGCTAACAGTGGCTTTACCCGGCAACAAGCCAAGGGCCGCGAGCCAAGTCACTGATTTGCCGCAACCGCTCTCCCCGACAAGTCCCAAAGCTTCGCCCGGAGCCACATCAAGATTGATGCCATGCAGCACCGGCACGCCGTCAAAGGCAACCTGCAGGTTTCTAATCTCGACCAGAGTGTTCATGGATAAGACGTCCTTCGCATGAGCATAGGGCGCGCACCCGGATCGGGGCGCGCCGCTACAGATTAGGATTGGCCAGGCCAGTTCGAAGCGCGGAAATCCATGGCAAATGCGGGAGCCGCCTTCCAATTCAAGTCCGAGCGCATGCCTGTGAAGACCGCGTTCTGATGAAGGATATTATAGGCCGGGTCTTCGCGCTCGGCGATCATCAGCATCCGTGCGATGGCTTGTTTGCGTTTTGCACGGTCTGTTGACGTCTCCATGACTTGGCAAAGATCGTTGAACTCTGCGTTTGTCCACTCACGGTACTGCTGGGCTGAACCATTCGGTCCAAATTGCACCACCATCGGTGAGATCGGATCGTTGATCGTGTTAGAGGCAGACCAGTCACGTACCCCACGTGGCGTGTCTTGGGCGAGGATCTGGCCCCAGTTCTCTTTCATCTCGATCTCGACGTTAAGACCAACCTGGTTCCACATCTCGGTGAGAATCTGCCCGTTTGGCACCTGATTGATGTAATAGTTATTCAAAAGGCGGAAGGGGATCGGATCGCCTTTGTAGCCGGCCTCTTTAAGCATTTCGCGGGCCAGTTCCGGGTTGTATTCGGGTGCGGCCCAGCCTTCGATGAACATATCAGAGGTCCGGAAGCTGTCGAACTGAAGACCGGCAGGCACTTCTGTCAGATTAGCCCAAAGCGCTTCGACAATGGCCTTGCGATCAATCGCATGGGTCATTGCGCGGCGCACAAGCGGGTTTTGTAGCTGCTCATGGTCTTGGGTAAAAACATTAACGCGGTGGTTCCAGATGGTGGAGTTCTGCACTTCCAGGCCGGGCGTATTCATTACGGTTCCAATCTGGTCGGGCGGCAGATCGCAGGCGAAGTCGTATTCGCCGGACAAAAGACCATTCACGCGACTTGCGACCTCGGGCACTTCTACGAAGGTGATCGTTTCCAATGGGGGTCGGCCACCCCAGTAGTCGTCATGCGCCCGCAAGGTGAGCGAGACGTCCGGCTGAAAGTCTTCAACGTAATAGGGGCCAGTTGTGACCGGCTTTTTTGCCCAGACGTCATAGGATGCTGCTTCATCCCAAGCCCGGCGGTTGGCCACAATGCTGCCGCCAGCATAAAGACGGCCTTCCATTGTGACATCGGGCGTCGCGTTGTGAAAACGCACGGTATATTTGTCGACGGCTTCGACCCCGGCCAGCGAGGGCCATTTGCGACGCGCGATACCGGGCATGGCGGCCGGGATGTCTTTGCCTGTGGAGCGGCTATAGTCTTCCCTATAAATGGTCTTGCCACCCGCCGGTTGTGTGTCTCCAAACAGCCGTTCGGGAGAGAGCGAAAAGACCACATCCTCGGCGGTCATCTCATCACCATTGTGGAATTTCACACCCTCCCGCAGCTTAAGCTCGACGGTCTTTTCGTCTAGGCGCTTCCACTCCGTCGCCAGACCCGCGACTGGGCCTTGGTTGCCCATCCAATCGCGCAGAAGCAGACCTTCCCAGAGGTTTGGAAAAAGCGCGCGTTCGCCAACATTCGACTGCTCGTTCCAAGGGTCGAGCGTGTTGTTGATGACGACTTGCTGTACCGCAATTTTTATCGAGGGGCGGTTTTGCTGGGCGCGCAGATGGCTCGGCAGGAAGAGCCCAGAGGCAGTTGCCCCCATCAGGCCCATGATATGGCGTCGGTTCATATTCATCGTGCAGTTCTCCGATCGGTTCGCGATTTGCGAGGCGGGTGTGATTCAGCGGAGAACATATCTGCTCCCCGCGGCTCGCTTCCGTAAACCACCGGACGACTACAGCTATGTGATGCTCACATGACATCTGCATGAAAGTGAAAGCTCGGTTCTCATATCTTCAGATCGCTGCATTCCAGAAAATCTCGGGAGCAAGTATAGCACTCGCAAAACTCAGTCGCAGTCGACTAAGAACGCGCATAAACCGGTGAAACGCACGTCTATACGGACTCAACCGGTTGCCCCTTCCTCGCGCGCCCGCTGTTATCTGATCCAGACCAAAGTGTGAAAGTTTGGCGGTGGCGGTTTCAGGACCGGCGTGGGCAGGCAAATTCGTGCGTTCACAAAACAAGAAATTGGCAAAATGAAGCCTATCATCACCGGCAGCAAGGTGGTTTCAAAGGTGGATAGGGCACCGATATAAACCGTTAAGTAACCGTAAAACTCAATATTTTGGGTTTAGATGGTGCCGGTGATAGGACTCGAACCTACGACCCCATCATTACGAATGACGTGCTCTACCAGCTGAGCTACACCGGCACAGGAACCTAGGTTCCGTGGGCCGGGGCTATAGCACCGCGCCCGGACTTGGAAAAGAGCTATTTTTTGCCCTGTTCCTCACCCGCTGAACCGTCCGTTTCGGGCGCCGGATCGGTCAAAACTTCCTCGGCATCCAGAATTTCAACCGTGTCGCCATTGTCCGCCGGATAATCGTCGCCCTCTGGCGCCTCGTCCGAGCGATCCTCGATTGCGCCAACGATAAGCGGCAGCATCTCGGTGCCTGCGGGCATCGCCACATCCGCTTGCGGCGGAGTGGTCCAGCTTAGCGTATCCAGCGCGCCGCAATTGTCACAGACCGGGCGCCATTCGGCATGGATATGGTGGCACTTGTCGCACACCCACTGCGGGCCGCGCGGGGCGGTCAATGCCCGCGCCAACCAGCCTTTGACCACCGCGTCGGACTTGCCTTCGCCGCGCTCAATCGCCGCCATGATGGTGAACACACGCGCATCCGCATCGGTTTCCAGCAAATCGCCCAATTCTCGGCGCGCCTGTGGGAAATCCTCGGCGGCGATGTTCAACTCGGCCAAAAGCAGCTTCGCCTCGCGGTGCTCCGGGCGCAGCTTGGTCAGCTGGCGGAACCGTTTCAGGCGTTCGGCGGGCGTCTCATCCGGTGCGATCTCGGCAAATGCGGCGGCAAGATCGGGGTGTGGCCGGGCTTCCCACGTTTTCTTGATGACCCGCACGGCATAGCGCGGCTTGCTCTCCTCGATATAGCCCCGCGCCGCCATCACCGCGGCCGGGATCAGATCGGGCGACAGGCGGTTCGCCTCGATCGCCGCTTCGCGGGCTTCCACGGTCGAGCCTTCTGCGACCACGTCCTTGGCTTCGGACAAGGCCAAAACCGCTTCGCGCCGCTTGTGAACATCGCGCGGCAGGGTGCCGTGTTTCAACTTCGCCGCCAACGTCTCGCGCGCGCCTTTCCAATCGGCAGAACCGGCTTGCAGCTTGAGCAGAATGTCCTGTGTCTCGGAATGCGCAGGCTTTAGCGCAAACGCCGTTTTCGCCAGCTTCAGAGCCACATCGGTCTCACCCGCTTCCAGCTTCTGCTTCATGATGCCACGCACGCCGACAAACCGCGTCGCGTCGTTTTTCAACAGCCGCTTGTAAACCTCTTCCGCCTTGGCCCGGTCGCCCGCCATTTCGGCGGCTTGCGCGGTCAACAGGTTGGTCAACGCCGGTTTCTCAAGGTATCTCTCAGCCTTGCTCGCCTTGGCCAACGCCACTTTCCCCTCGCCCGAGGCCAGCGCCATCATCCCATCGGCCAGCGCCTGAAGACCCTTCTTCTCGCGGTTGCGGTCAAAGTAGCGCGAGATCGCGGTCTCATCTCCGTTCAGGAAATGAAACGTCGCAATCAACAGCTTGAGCAGCTTGAGCAGCAGGTAAACCGCGACCACCATCACTACCAAGGCAACCACCGTCTGCAGCGCCGTCAGCGTGTATTCCTTGCCGGCAAAGGCGATACGCACACCGCCTTCGGTTTCCAACAACATCCCCGCGCCCATGGTCGCCGCAGCAACGAGCACAACAAAAACGATAATCTTGATAAGCGACCAGAGCATTCTGTTATCCTCGACTTCAGTTCAATTCAGCGGCAAGCGTGTCCGCCGCCTTCAATGCAGCAACCCGCGTCGATGCCATTCCAAGCCATGCGCTCATCTCGGCACGCGCATCTTCAGAGAGCGCTTCAAGCTCGGCCATGGCATCGCTCAACCGGCCCTCTTTGACGGCGGCCTCGGCCCGGCTCAAAACGGCGTCCGCGTCGTTACCTTCGCGCGGTGCGGTCGACCGGGCGTTGAACTGCTGGGCAAAGAACCCGCCAAGCCCGCCACCGCCTTCGGCCTTGCGCGCCACGCTCAACGCCGCACGCGCCGCATCGGGAAAGGCGTCGGCCAGTTGCGCGCCGCTCGCCACGCCCTTGTCGGCCACTTGCGCCAAAACCGGCGGCACCGTTACCCCTGACGCCGTCAGGCTCGCGGCTGCCTCGGCAAAACCGTTGCCGGTATCCAGCGCGGTCTGGATCTGGCTCAACGCGGTGCGCTGCATGGCTTCCTGCGCAGTCATCTCGGCGTTGGCTTCCTTGGCCGCGGCCTCTTTCGCCATCTTCTCGATCTCGGCCCGCTGCGTCGCCATCGCCTCCTGAAGCGCCTTCAACTCGCGTTCATAGGCCGCCACCGCCGTAGGCGATGCGCCCTCGGTGATGGGCCGCTTCTCAAGATCGGTAAGCCGCGCTTCCATCCCGTCAATCCGCCCCTTGGCAGCAGTCACCTGCCCGGCCAGCGTATCAACAGCGGCCTGTATCCCGGCCAACTGCGTATTGATCGGCGCCAAGTCCGGCTCTTTCGCCGCCACGTCGGCCAGCGTTTTCGCCTGCGCCTCAAGCTTTGCGGTCACATCGGCCTGAAACGTGTCCGTCCCGGCACCGGGCCATGGCCACCCCTCGGGCAGCACATAGCGCGCCGTGCCAAATCCAATTGCCGCCGCAACAATCCCGCCAAGCACCAATGGGATGAAACCACCCTTGCGGATGATGACCGGCTCTGGCGGTTGCACCGGAATTGGCGTCGGGTCAGCGCTCGGTTTTGTGCGCGCTTCGGGCTCCGCCTCGGTTTTGCCTGAAAATCCATCGTTCGGCTTGGGCTCGTCGCCCGGCGACAGGATCTCGCCCTCAACATCTTGGCGATCAGCAGGCGCATCGGCCTCGCTGGGCGTCTCATCGGGGGTTTTGCCAGCGTCCTTGCCCGCGTCTGTTCCGGCGTCTCCACCGGGCGCATCTACTGTTTCGCCAGTCACCGCATCCTTGGCCGCGCGTGGTTCATCCCCAGCAGCGCCGCTGCCGGACGTCTTCGCATCTTCAACGCCGCCGGTCGTTTCTTCAATCTTTTCAACGCTATCGTCGGCTTTCGCCTCAGAGGTCTTATCAGGGCCCTTACCCGGAGTCCTACCTGCGGTTCTACCTGGTTTAGCCTTTTTTGCCACCTGAACAGCCCTTCCCGAATCTGCCGAAACTCTAACGCACTCCGCCAACCTTACTTGGCGGGTTATACACCCTCAAGGCGTTGCGCTGCGTCGAAGAGTCTCTCCGCCGCGTCAATCATGCTTGGCGCGTTTGGACGCCGCGCAATCATCGTCTCCATCGTGTGCAGCTTACCCAGCGCCTCGGCAATCGCCGTGCTCATTGTTGCCACAAACAACGGCGCGCCTCCTTTATGCACCGCATCAAACTGCGCCGCCGTGCGTGGCGAGAAAAGGGGAACGATCACCGGCAATTCACCCCCAAGCACGGCTTGCGCCTCTGCCGTCAACCCGCGCAACTCCTGCGCATAGATCACATCCTCGCGCACCTCGCGCCCCGCGTCACGCAAACGACCGGCCACATTGCCCCGCGCATGTTCCCCACGCAGATGCACAAACGGCCCCCGCGCCCCACTCTGAAGGATCGACTGAACCAGCGTATCGGCGTCCCCTGCGGCACTCTGCGGGCGAAACCCGGCCTGCCGCGCGATTTTCGCCGTCGCATCACCCACGCACCAGCACCGCCCACAGGCATCACCCCCGCGCGCAGATACCCCGCCACCCCATTGCGCGAGGTAAAAATCGGGATCTCTTCGCCGTCATGCGCGTCCAGCGGTTTGAAACCAATCTCCAAAAGCGGCGAAATCACCGTCTCCACCTCCCCAAGACGCAGCCGCAACCGCTCGGCAAATTGCCGTGACGCCTCTTCTGGCCTTGTCAAAAGGATAATGGGCATATGCTCTGCCATGTTGTGATCGGGGTCTAACAGGTGTTACCTGCGCCACACGCGGCTTGCAACGGAAAGACCATGCGCGACGAATTCACCATTCTGGGCCTAGAGAGCAGTTGTGACGACACCGCCGCCGCCGTTGTGCGCGGTGCGCCCGCTGCGGCGCATGTGCTGTCCTCGGTTGTGATGGGCCAGAACGAGCTGCACCAAGCCTTCGGTGGCGTCGTGCCCGAAATCGCGGCACGCGCCCATGCCGAGCGTATGGACATCGCGGTAAAACAGGCTCTAACACAGGCGGAAATGCCTCTTTCTTCGATTGACGCTATTGCCGTGACGGCTGGTCCGGGGCTGATCGGCGGGGTGCTTTCGGGCGTGATGTGCGCCAAGGGGATCGCGGCGGGAACCGGCTTGCCGCTTGTCGGGGTCAACCACCTTGCCGGGCATGCGCTCACGCCCCGGCTGACCGATCACGTGGCGTTTCCCTATCTCATGCTGTTGGTCTCTGGCGGTCATTGCCAGTTTCTTCTCGTGCGCGGGCATGATGATTTCTCGCGCCTTGGCGGCACCATCGACGATGCCCCGGGCGAGGCCTTTGATAAAACCGCCCGGCTTTTGAACCTGCCGCAACCCGGTGGCCCTTCGGTTCAATCCAAAGCCACCCGTGGCGACCCCAAGCGTATCCGCTTCCCGCGCCCGCTGCTTGACCGGCCCGGATGTGACTTGTCCTTTTCCGGGCTGAAAACGGCGCTCTTGCGCGCGCGCGATGCCATGGTGGCCGAAAAGGGCGGATTGACCGAACAAGACCGCGCCGACCTCTGCGCCTCTTTTCAGGCCGCCGTTGTCGATGTTCTGGCCGAAAAAACCGCGCGCGCTCTGGCGCTTTACCTTGCTGAAAACCCTGCCGTGCCAACCCTTGCCGTGGCCGGTGGCGTTGCCGCAAACACGGCCATTCGTGCAAGGTTAGAGACTGTTTCGCAGGATCTCGGCGTCACTTTCACTGCCCCACCACTGGCGCTTTGCACCGACA
This sequence comes from Rhodobacteraceae bacterium D3-12, assembly GCA_025916135.1. NCBI lineage: Bacteria > Pseudomonadati > Pseudomonadota > Alphaproteobacteria > Rhodobacterales > Roseobacteraceae > Phycobium > Phycobium rhodophyticola. Next base: position 4,159,543 of record CP104793.1, read on the forward strand.
ACGCCGCGATGATCGCCTATGCCGGGCTGGAACGCTTCGCGCAGGGCGAGCGTGACGACATGACCCTCTCTGCCCGGCCGCGCTGGCCGCTGGACACCTCCCGCCAACCCATGCTTGGATCGGGCCGAAAAGGAGCAAAAGCATGATCACCGTTATGGGGGCCGGTGCCTTCGGAACCGCGCTCGCCGTATCCCTTGCCCGCAATGGTGGCCCGGTGCGTCTCTGGACGCATGATCCTGCCCATGTCGATGACATGCGTCACCGCCGCGAAAACGCCCGCCGCTTGCCCGGCGTCCCGCTGCCGTCGCAAATCCTGCCGGTGTCATCGCTCGCGTCTCTGCCGGTGGACAGCCCCGTGCTCCTTGCCGTGCCGATGCAACAACTGGCGCGCGTTCTGGATGAACACGCCACCGTGCTTGCCACCCACCCGCTGGTTGCCTGCTGCAAGGGGATGGACCTTTCCACCCTGCTCGGCCCGGTCCAAACCATTTGTGATCACATCCCCGACGCCACCCCCGCCATCCTCACCGGACCCAGCTTTGCCGCTGATATTGCGCGCGGCTTGCCCACCGCTCTCACGCTCGCCTGCGGCGATGAGACCACCGGCGAGGTCCCTGCAACAGTCTCTAACAACGCCCAACTTGCGCATTTACCGCACCACCGACACCACCGGTGCCGAACTCGGCGGTGCACTGAAAAATGTGATCGCAATTGCCTGTGGCGTGGTCATTGGCGCCCAACTCGGCGACAGCGCCCGCGCCGCCCTCATGACCCGCGGCTACGCCGAGATGCAGCGCATGGCCCTCGCGCTTGGGGCCAAGCCCGAAACCCTCGCCGGCCTGTCCGGCTTTGGCGATCTCACCCTCACCTGCACCTCCGAGCAATCGCGCAATTTCCGCTTTGGTCAAAGCCTCGGTCGCGCCAAACCCTTTGACAAATCCATCACCGTCGAAGGGGCCGCCACCGCCTTTGCCGCCCATGACCGCGCCAAATCGCTCGGCATCGACATGCCAATCACCGCCACCGTCACGGCCCTTATCAACGGCGAACTTGACGTTCGCCGCGCGATGGAGATGCTTCTGTCGCGACCACTCAAGGAAGAATAAATGCTCATAGCCCTCATCGCCCGCGACAAACCCGGCGCCCTCCCCATCCGTCAGGAAAACCGCGCCGCCCATCTCGACTACCTCAAAGCCTCCGGCGATGCGGTGTTTCAGGCCGGGCCCTTGCTGAATGACGCTGGCGAAATGTCCGGCTCTCTCGTGATCCTGAATATGGAAACCCTGTCCGACGCCCAAGACTGGGCCGCCAACGACCCCTACGCCAACGCCGGGCTGTTCGACTCGGTCGAATTGATCGAATGGAAGAAGGTCCTCGGCTGATGCGCTACTGGCTGTTCAAATCCGAACCCAACACTTGGGGCTGGCACGACCAGCTCGCCAAAGGCGACACGGGCGAGGAATGGGACGGCGTGCGCAACTACCAAGCGCGTAATTTCATGCGCGAGATGAAACGCGGCGATCTCGGCTTTTTCTATCACTCGATGAAGGAAAAATCTGTCGTCGGCATCGTCGAGGTCATCGCCGAAGCCCACCCAGACAGCACCACCGACGACCCGCGTTGGGAATGCGTTGACATCAAAGCGGTCAAACCCGTCAAAACCCCCGTCTCGCTGGATCAAATCAAATCCGATCCGCGCCTTGCCGACATGGTTCTGGTGAAAAACTCCCGGCTTTCGGTGCAACCCGTGACCGCCGAGGAATGGAAAATTATCTGCGATCTGGCCGATACCGATCCCTAAAACCGTTTTGTGATTTCCCCGGAATACGGCACTATTCCAGCGATAGTTGCACAAATCGGGGGAATTTCCATGGGCATCATCACCGTTCGTGTCGCCGCCGCCGCCAGCTTTCTGTTCGGCGCGCTCTGGTACATGGGCCTGTCCAAACCTTGGCTCGACGCCACCGGGATCGAGGTTGACGAAACCGGCAAACCCAAGGGCGGCAGCCTCCTGCCCTTCCTTCTTGCCGGGATCGCAATGCTTGTTGTCGCCGGAATGATGCGCCACGTCTTTGCTATGGCCGGGATTGATACGGCGATCAAAGGGCTGATTGGCGGGCTTGGCGTTGGCGCGTTTTTCATCTCGCCATGGATCATGATCAACAACGCCTACGGCATGCGCCCGTTCAAGCTAACTCTGATCGACGGCGGCTATGCGACCTTTGGGTGCGGTGTGATCGGCCTCGTGCTCAACCTGTTCTGAAACGCGAAGACCGAGCGATTGCCGGTAATAATAACGGAGGGCCCCGCGGACACGCTGAACCCTCCGTTTCCCCACGTGCTCCCTACTCACCACACGTGTTCTTAAAACTGGGTCCGGCCGTCCTGGCTCGGATGTGACAGGCATACGCGCATTCTCTGCGCCGCGCAAATTCCAAATACCGACAATACGCTACAAATGAAAAACGCCCGCATCGCATGCGGGCGCTTTCGGATCATCTCAGCTTCAACAAAGCCTTAGCTGTATACCGACTCTTTGCCGAAATGCTTGACCAGCATGTAATACACCACCGCGCGGTATTTGTTGCGCTCGCTCATGCCATAGGTTTCAAGAACCGACTTGATCGCATCCATAAGAGCCGGACCATCCGCAAGCCCAAGCTTCTTCACAAGGAAGTTGGTTTTGACGGTCTCAAGCTCGCTGTCCTGGCTCGCTGCAACTGTCGACGCATCGGCGTTGTAAATCGCCGGGCCGCAGCCGATCGTTACCTTGGTCAGCAGATCCATGTCCGGCGTCATTCCGCATTTGGACTTCAGATCTTCCGCGTATTTCGCGATCAGTTCGTCTCGTTTTCCCATAGTCTGGTCTCCCACCTGTGTGGCGTTTCCGCCCGTTGAATTTACCATGATCGGCTCTGAGGGGAGACTAGCGATTCCGCCGCCCGTCACAAAGGGAAAACTTGTCGCAAACTCCCCCCGGCCGACCTTACTCCTGCACTTTGTCGTTTAGCTCGACAATCCGCTTCGCCGCATCAATGGCAAGGCTATCCTCGGGAAACGTGTCCATGATTTCCTGATAGAGCGCCATCGCCCCGCGATAATCCCGCGACGTCTCCTTCTTAACCGCAGCAAAGAACAGCGTCCTCGCGGATGCGGCGGGCGCGGGCTTTTTGGCGTCGCGGCATTGCGTCACATCCGCCGGCGATCCACCCACCCTCGCCCAAAGCTGCTCGACGAGATCACAATCTCCGTCGGCCTTTGCCTGCTGAAAGCGGCGCAAATCAACGTTGTTCCCCGCCTTTTTGCGGCATTCGGCCACCTGCTTGCGCTGCAGCGAACTCTTGCTCTTCTGCGCGATCCGGTCGGCGCCATCACAATCAAGCGCCGCGATCTTGGCCTTGAACTGTTTGCGCAACTGGGCGCTGGCATACATCCGAAGACAGGCCGGCTTGGTAAGCGTGACACCCACCTCAGCGCGCAGCTTGACATATGCGTCGCAATCGCCCCGATCAAAGGCGGCCCTCGCCTGACCCGAGACCCTGCTATGGCGGGTTTTTTCGGCCTTCTGCGCCGTGCGGAAACCCGTGGCGAGCACCTTGTCAGCGCCGAGTTTCAGGTGGCCGCGCTGGCGCAGGTCATTCGCCCGCGCGCCGCTGGCCGCAAACAATTTCACCTGCCCACCCGACAGCGCCAAAACATCGCCCTCCGCGCTAAACACATGCGGCGCGCTCAGGTTGCGACCCGTAATCACCGGCGCACGCGCCTTGATCAATGCCGGATAAGGCAACAGATAAATCCGGCTGCCCTCGGCCACCGCAACGCTCCCGTCTCCCGGCGCAAGCTCGAGCGAGTCGATCCGGCTCACAACCTTCTTGGCATCGCGCAGCAGCTCGGGCCGCGCCTCCGACACGTCATAAATCCGCATGTCGCCGTTGCGAAACCCGACGACAAGGTGTTGCGACCCTTCGGTCAGATCAAACATGACCCCGTCGGATTTGCCGGTTTTCAGGGTCCATTTCTTCATCAACCGACGGCTGGGGCCGACTTGCCATCCGGTGATCACGCCATCCTTGGCAAGCGTGGCAAACCGCGAACTGCTCGGCAGCGTCCGGATGTCAATGATCGACGTGCCGGTCTTCTTCAATTCCAGCTGCGCACCGGTCAACCTTTCGTGCAGCGAAAGCTGTCCTTTCGCATCTCCCAGCACCACAAACCTGTTGTCGGCCCCAACAAACTCCGCCGCCAACAACCCGCGCCCGAAAATCGTCTGCGTCCATGTGCGGGCGCCGTTTTTGAGCGAAAACAGCGACATTCGCGACCGCCGAATGGCCAGAATATTGCGCTCACCATCCATGGCGACCCGATCATACGACCCGACGATTTCACCAATGCGATAGCGCCCGGGTAGCGAATAAAGCGAGATCTTCGTCGGCTTCTTGGTCAGAACCACCGCCAGATTTCCCGCCCGCGACGCAACAGCCATATGCGCGCCATTGGAGAGCGAGAGGTTTCCGACAAGGTTCTTGTTCCCCGTCTGCGTGGGCGTCGTGACGCTCGTCTTCGGCGCGGTGGAACTGCTCGAATTCGACCCCGAATCCGACCCCACGGTCGAGCCGAGCATCGACGCGTTCGGCCCCGATGTCAAAACCGGCTCGGCTTTGCGGGCCGGTGCCGCCTTGGGCTTCGGCATCACCTTGGGCGTGTCCAGCTTGTGCGTAAAGACCACCTCGGAAATCGCGCCTCCCGTGGCCGTGTTCTTCCACAACAGCTTGCCGTTTCGCTGCTCTAAACGGTGACAGGAATCAAACTGTGGCACGCCGGGAAAAGTGAAACACATCGCGCCCGCGTTGATCTTGTAGCTGCCGGTAAACCGCTTGCCCGACGCATAGGCAAAGGACAACCGCCCGTTCGACTTGATCTCGGCGGCCCAGATCTCCTTGTCCTTCAACGTCCGCCCGATGACGGCCTTGCCGCGAAAATTGTAAATGTTCGCGCTCGGTTTGATCTGCGATACACGCGCGCCAAAAGGCACAGAGTAAACGATCTGCGACGATCCCCGCGTCTCGCCCTTTTTGGTTGAAACGTATTTGATCGTGCCGCTTTCCGTCTTGCCGGTGATCCGGACCGTCAGCCAATCCAACCCGCGCCCATGCGCACGGGCCAGCTTACAGATCTCCTTGCTCGGCGAACTCTGGATCAACCCGGTAAAACAGATGATATTGCGGCTGCGTTTGCGCCATTTCGCGGTCCTGCGCTCGCCGTTGGAATAGAGATATCGCGCGGTGCCATCGCGGCCGAGAGAGACACTCCAGATGTTCGAATTGCTCCGCGTCACCCCGACAAGCGTGCGCCCGATCAGCCCGTCAATCGTCACTCCCCGCGCGTGAAGCTTGAAATTCCCGTCCGCCTGCACCGCGCCGGGCGTGACCAAACCAGAGGCGACCACCATCGCGCCCGCTGCAAACATAGATAGAAACCGCATACCGCACCCCTCACTTTTCCAAAAAGCATAAGCACCGCGCGGGGTGACGCAACAAAAAAACGGCCACCCCCTCAGGTGGCCGTTCCAATTCTTTCAAACCGTCTCGACGGATCAGTAGCGGTAGTGCTCGGGCTTGAACGGGCCGTCCTGCTTCACACCGATGTAATCGGCCTGATCCTTGCTCAACGTGCTCAGCTTCACACCGATCCGATCAAGGTGAAGCTTGGCCACCTTCTCGTCCAGATGCTTGGGCAGAACGAAAACCTCGTTGCCATATTCATCGCCCTTGGTCCAAAGCTCGATCTGCGCCAACACTTGGTTGGTAAAGCTTGCGGACATCACAAACGACGGGTGACCCGTCGCGTTGCCAAGGTTCAACAACCGGCCCTCGGACAGCAGAATGATGCGATTGCCGCTTGGCATTTCGATCATGTCCACCTGTTCCTTGATGTTGGTCCACTTGTGGTTCTTCAACGCCGCGACCTGAATCTCGTTGTCAAAGTGACCGATGTTACCAACGATCGCCATGTCCTTCATCTCGCGCATATGCTCGATGCGGATGATGTCCTTGTTGCCGGTGGTAGTGATGAAGATATCCGCGCTCGACACGGCATCTTCCAGCGTCACAACCTCAAACCCGTCCATCGCCGCCTGAAGCGCACAGATCGGGTCAACCTCGGTCACCTTCACCCGCGCACCGGCCCCGCTCAACGACGCAGCCGAGCCTTTGCCAACATCACCGTAACCGCAAACAACCGCCGTTTTACCGGCCATCATCGTGTCGGTCGCACGGCGGATACCGTCAACAAGGCTCTCTTTACAGCCGTATTTGTTGTCGAACTTCGACTTGGTCACGCTGTCGTTCACGTTGATCGCCGGGAACGGCAGGTGGCCTTTTTCCATCAGCTGATACAGACGGTGCACACCGGTGGTGGTCTCTTCCGATACACCTTGGATCATGTGGCGCTGCTTAACGAACCAACCGGGGGTCTCGGCCATGCGCTTCTTGATCTGCTTGAAGAAATAGATTTCCTCTTCGCTCTGCGGGGTTTCGATCAGGTCGGTCTCGCCTTCCTCAACCCGCGCCCCGATCAGAATATACATGGTCGCGTCGCCACCATCATCCAGGATCAGGTTACAGCCGCCCTCTTCAAACATGAAGATCCGGTCGGCATAGTCCCAGTATTCTTCCAGCGATTCACCCTTGACCGCGAACACTGGCGTGCCACCTTCGGCAATCGCCGCCGCCGCGTGGTCCTGCGTGGAAAAGATGTTGCAGCTCGCCCAGCGCACATCAGCACCCAGCGCCACCAGCGTTTCGATCAAAACCGCGGTCTGGATCGTCATATGAAGCGAACCAGCAATCCGCGCGCCTTTAAGCGGCTTGCTGTCGCCGTATTCTTCGCGCAGCGCCATCAGGCCCGGCATCTCGGTTTCAGCAATATTAAGTTCCTTGCGGCCATACTCGGCAAGGGCGATATCTTTTACAATGTAATCAGCAGACATGTCTCGGCTTCCGTGAAAAAAGGTCAGTCACGCAGGGCCGTATCATCTATTTTCTATTGCTACAACATTGCCGCAAGGCGATCGCGTCAACTTGCCGTATCTTCGCTCAACGCCATTGCGTTCTGGGCATACCAATCCGTGCCGGTCGCCACGATACAACTCTGGCCCTGCGCATCGGTCACCATCACGGTAAATGTGCCTGTCTCGGGCGAGGACCACACCTCAACAACCGAGGTCTTGCTCGTCTGGCCATGCAACCCGCCCGCCGTCAACTGTTCTGAATATTGCTCTTGAAGGCGCGTCACCACCTGCGCGCGCTCGGCACAATTGTCTGCGGCATGTGCTGGAATGGCGGTAATCACGGCCCCAAGTCCAAGGCCAGCGGCAATCAATCGTCTCAACACGGCTCTACCCTTCCTTCTACTTTCTTTGACGAAGGGGCGCCCGTTGGAGGAACAAATGACCGGCGCCCCCTTCATATCAAAGGGATCCTACTTAAAGGGATCAAGACAACATGAAGCAACCCGAGAGAGATTGGCCGGGCGCGTCCATATCATCCATTGGCAGCTGGTGATCCGAACAAGGCCATGCTGCGCCTCGATTGTGGTCAACTCATGCCTCAAATGTGGCGGAAATGGGGCATGTCTTTTTATCGACGGATTCACACCGCAATTGCCCGGCTCTTGGCACAGTTTACAGCCCCGCATCCCGACGCTAGGCATATGCCTATCACAGCAGGAGAGCAGGCAATGAAACAACCCCGCGCATGGCAACGCATGCTGTCCGGCCGACGGCTCGACCTGCTCGATCCCACGCCGATGGACATCGAAATCGAAGACATCGCCCACGGGCTCGCCTTTGTTGCCCGCTGGAACGGGCAAACCCATGGCGACTGGCCCTATTCCGTGGCCGAACACTCCCTGCTGGTTGAAACGATTTTCGCAAGGTTAGAGCCTAAAATCGCTCCCAAATGGCGTCTCGCCGCGCTTTTGCATGATGCGCCGGAATATGTGATCGGTGACATGATCTCGCCGGTCAAGGCGGCGGTCGGTCCAAGCTATGGCGCGCTGGATGACCGGTTGATGGCGGCGATTCACATCCGCTTTGGCCTGCCTGCGGCCACGCCGGTCAAGATCAAGAAACAGATCAAGCGCGCCGATGGTGTCTCGGCTTGGATGGAAGCGACGCAAATCGCCGGCTTCACCGTGGCCGAGGCTGACAAGATCTTTGGCAAACCCGATCCCGCGCTGACCAAAGGGCTCGACATCCACCTGCGCCCGCCGGTCGACGTGCGGCGCGATTTCACCGCACGGCACGAAACGCTTCTGGCGGAAATATAGTCTCTAACACAGCGGAAACCCCGGTTTGAACAACTACCACGCCCGGAACAAGGCCGCAGGCCGCCGGGCCATCGTCAGCCCCTCCCACGGGCTGACGATTGTGTGAGAGCAGCGAGACATTCGTTCTTTGGGAAGACTTGGCAGGCATAAAGCGTTTTATTACAAATGCTGGATCGTCCGCCCAGGGGCTAACAATGCCCCGGCTTCGCGCCGCATCTTCTCGGTTTCTCCAAATAGGTTCTCTCCCCATGATCCACATCCGCCGCGCTGGTCCGATTGACTCCTCTGCCATGGCCGATCTCCTCAACGCCATCATCGCGCGGGGCGGCACCACCGCGATAACCGACCCCGTCACCGCCCGCGATCTGCAAGGCTGGATGCAAACCAACGCCACCCGCTCCGCTTGGCATCTCGCCGAAGATTCCGGCGGCACGCTGCTCGGCTTCCAGTTCATCGGCCCACACGACAACCTGCCGCCTGAGGCTTGCGATGTCGCCACCTTCGTGCGCGTCGGCCAGACCGGTCTTGGGATCGGCTCGCGGCTGTTCACCGCCACCCAATCCGCCGCCCGCGCCCTCGGCTATGCTTGGATCAACGCCACCATCCGCGCCGACAATTCCGGCGGTCTGGCCTATTACCAATCCCGCGGATTCGAAAATTGGACCCGCGATGACAACGTCGCGCTCGGCAATGGCCTCATCGTGTCGAAAATTTCCAAACGCTACGATCTGCGCTGACCAAAGCGTGCGCTGCGTTAAGGTTTACGCGCGTTAACCACTCCGCCGCGCCCGGCAGCCGGATGTCAGCCAAGAGTCAGCCGGGAGTCACCCCCTTTTTCGACCCTGATTCGATCGTTAACGCGGGCTGCGTTTGGCAAGAATTCTTTGCAAGGTCCGCCGGTGCATATTCAGCCGCCGCGCCGTCTCGCTCACATTGCGATCACACAGCTCATAGACCCGCTGGATGTGTTCCCAGCGCACGCGATCCGCGCTCATCGGGTTCTCCGGCGGTGGCGGCAATTCGCCCTCGTCCGCCAGCAAGGCTTGCATGATGTCTTTGGCATCGGCAGGCTTGGACAGGTAATCGGTCGCCCCGATCTTGACCGCCGCCACCGCCGTCGCAATCGCGCCGTATCCGGTCAATACCACGACCCGGCTGTCGGGCCGCTTCTCGCGGATCACCTCGACCACGTCGAGCCCGTTGCCATCCTCAAGCCGCAAATCGCACACCGCATAGGCCGGTGGCCGCGCCGTCGCAATCGCCTTACCGGCCGCGACGGATCCGGCGGTTTCAACCTCGAAACCCCTTTTTTCCATGGCTTTGGCCAACCGCTTAAGGAAGGGCTCATCATCGTCAAGAATGAGAAGCGATTTGTCTTCTCCGATGTCGATCTGGTCGTCAGCCAAGCCCTTATCCTCCTCTTGGTGCGATACCTAAGTGGATGTTATCTCGCGCTTTGTCACCCGTCAAACGAAGGTGACTCTGGCGTTTAACTTTACCGTGCGTCCAGAAAGCAACCGATCTGCTTGGCCATATCATCCGGCCCCATATCGCGGCGGAACAATTCGATCATCCCTTCACCGGGAAACATCAAATAGCTCAGCGTCGAATGATCAACGAGGTAGAATTCCTCGTCGCCCGGTTCCGGCTCCTGCTTCTTGAAATAGGTCCGATACGCCTTGCTCGCTGCCCGCACCTGTTCTTCGGTTCCGGTCAGCCCAAGCATGCGATCATGCAGGTTGTCGGTAAAGTCGCGCAACACTTCGGGCGTGTCGCGCGCCGGGTCGATCGAGATAAACACCGGCTTTACACTCATGCCGCCTTTTTCAAGGATTTCAATCGCTTCCACGTTCCGCTGATTGTCCAACGGGCAGACATCAGGACAGAAAGTATAGCCGAAATAGACCAGCGTCGGCTCGTCGATAACATCCTTTTCGGTCACCGGTTTGCCGTTCTCGTCAATCAGGTTAAAGGGCCCGCCAATCGCCGCTTCTCCGGCAACCTTGGTGCTGCGGCACTGGGCGTATTTGTCACCGTCCCGCGTGGTCATCGTCATCACCACCATCGCCACCGACACCACCGCCGCGACCGCCACTGCGATCCATGCATAGAATTTCGTCATCCCGCCGTTCCTCCTGACCCGCGCAACCCGCCATTGATCGGATTGCAGGACACATCTAACAATCAACCACGGCGATGCAACCAAAGACAGGCATAATATGAGCGACACGTCCCTTGGGCTGATCGACGGAAGGCAGCGCGGCAACTGGATCAGGCTGCGTACGTTGATCCTTTTGCGTTGGGCCGCGATTATAGGACAAATTGCCGCTCTGCTGATCGGTCAGAAGTTTTACGGCCTCAAGCTTGAAATCGGCCTGTGCTACATGGTGATCGGCCTCTCGGTGATCGCCAACCTCGCCGCCTTGTTCATCTTTCCCGAAACCAAGCGCCTGACAGAGCGGGAAAACTTTTTGACCGTGCTGTTTGACCTCTTACAGCTTTGCGCGCTGTTGTATCTGACCGGCGGTCTGCACAACCCGTTTACCATCCTTGTCGTTGGCCCGGTCACAATGTCCGCCGCCGCCCTTTCGACGCGCTCGACCGTGGTGCTCGGGGCGATTGCCATCTTGCTGGTCACGCTTCTGGCGCGGTTCCATCTGCCGCTTGAAACCACGGATGGGTTTGTTCTTCAGGTCGGCGATCTTTTCGTGTTCGGCAATTGGATCGCCATCGTGATTTCCATTGTGTTTCTCGCGGTTTACGCACGCTGGATCGCCTCGGAATCGCATTCCATGTCCGACGCCTTGCAAGCCACTCAAATGGCGCTCGCCCGCGAACAAAAGCTCACCGATCTCGGCGGGGTAGTCGCCGCCGCCGCCCATGAAATGGGCACGCCGCTTGCCACCATCAAACTCACCTCCTCCGAGCTGATGGAAGACCTCAAAGATAGCCCCGACCTGCTCGAAGACGTGGCGCTGATCCGGCAAGAGGTCAACCGCTGCCGCGACATCCTGCACTCCATGGGCCGCGCCGGCAAAGAAGACCTCTATATGCAGCAGGCCCCCCTCACCACCGTCGTAGAGGAGGCCGCAAGCCCGCATCTGGACCGCGGCAAAACCGTTCACTTCGAAACCGCGCCAATGCCGCAGTCTCTGCCGCAACCGATGATCCTTCGGCGGGCCGAAATTGTGCATGGCTTGCGCAACCTCATCCAAAACGCGGTGGATTTCGCAAAGGCTAATGTCTGGATCGAATGTTCTTGGACCGAAGACCAAATCTCCATCCGGGTCCAAGATGACGGGCCGGGTTATCCAAGCCACCTGATCGGTCGGATCGGCGACCCGTTTATGCGCGCCCGGCGCTCCACCGCACAACGCGCGTTGCGCCCCGCTTACGAAGGCATGGGGCTCGGGCTTTTCATTGCGAAAACCCTTTTGGAACGAAGCGGTGCCGAACTGCGGTTTGCCAATGGAACTGACCCGCTTCATTCAAACCAACCGCGTGGCGAGCGCGGCGGCGCGCTTGTCATGGTAAGTTGGCCGGTTGCGAAAATTGATGCCCGGTTTGGTGATCACAAGATTGAGCACCGCGAAAACCAACCCCTGCAATCCTGATCAGGCGCGCCGAATTAATAATCTATTAATCTTTCGGGCGCAAGCTGAGCAAAGGGGACTGAACTCAACCGGGGGACGGATTGAACGTCTTAACAATTCTGGGCTTGGCCAGCATCTGTCTGGCTGTGGCCTTCGCAACACTCTGGCTGATTAGCCAATTGGATCGACGCTACAACAGTCACCTGACACCCCGGGGCGACGGGGTGTTTTACCTGTTCGACGGTGACGATTTGGTCGATGCCACCGGAGAAGGCATGGACGTGTTGCGCGAGGTCGGTTCAAGAAACCCTTTGCTATGGCATCACATGCGCCGCGCGCTCGTTTTGCGTTTTCCCGGCCTTCCGCGTGACGCCAAAGCCGCCGCTGCAATTGCACCAACCGAATTGCCCACAGACAAAGAAAACGATCCGGCCGTTGTCACGCTTACCCTCTCAAACGGAAAGCTACGCGTTGGCATCAAAGACCCGTCGCCCGCATCCGTCGCCGACCGGCACCTTCGCATACAACATGGCCGAATGCTGCGGCGTGTGGGCAAAGCCACCAACCTCTATCCCTACCCGCTTTGGGTTTTATCTGATCGCGGCGAGCTGGACTGGTCCAATACCGCCTATCGCGACTTACGCGCAAAAACCGACCCGAACAGCCCGGATTCCAAAATTCAGAGCTTTGAATTTTCAGAAAGCCTCGACTCCGGCACAGAAAACAAACGCATCATGGTTCAACCGCAAAACACCACCGATGCCATTTGGTACAACGTCACCCGAACCAAGTCGGAAGACGGCGCCAACCTGAATTTTGCGACCAATATTGATGCAGTGATCAACGCCGAGATCGCCCAGCGCAAATTCGTTCAAACACTCACCAAAACCTTCGCGCAACTCTCTGCCGGTCTGGCGATCTTTGACCGCGACCGCGAACTCGCCCTGTTCAACCCCGCCTTGATTGACCTTCTTGGCCTTTCCGCCGAATTCCTGTCGGCACAGCCTACGCTTGTCTCCTTCTTTGACCGCTTGCGCGACACGCGCATGATGCCAGAGCCCAAGGATTACGCCAATTGGCGACAACAGATCACCGATCTCGTTATTGCCTCAGTCGATGGCCGGTTTCAGGAAACATGGACGCTGCCCTCTGGCCTGACATACCGCGTCACCGGGCGGCCCCACCCGGACGGGGCTATCGCCCTTTTGTTCGAAGACATCAGCGCCGAAATTTCGCTCACCCGGCGCTTCCGCACACAGCTCAGCTTGGGGCAGGCGGTGATTGATACGCTCGACGAGGCAATTGTCGTGTTCTCGGCAAGCGGCACGTTGACCAGCTCTAACAAAACGTATCGGGAATTGTGGATGTTCGACCCCGACAAAAGCTTCGCAGATGTAACCATACGCGATGCTCTGCGCCACTGGCAGTCCACCGCCGGGAACGATCCGTTCTGGCACCGCTTGCGCGACTATCTGGCCGACTCAACAGACCGTTCTGAGAGGTTTGCCGACATTACCATGAAAACCGGAACGCCATTGGAATGCCGTGTCACACCGCTTGCTGGCGGCGCAACGCTCGTTGGGTTTCGCCTGCGCCCCGTCATCGGCCCGCCACGTCAGGTTCAGCGCGAGCAAAGCGAACCCCACTAACACAACGAATGTGACTTGCAGGGGCGGCCTGTGTGAGTAATCTCGCCCCATGCCGCTATCGCCATTTCACCTTTCCCTGTCGTCGCCTAACCAAACCGCTGAATTAGCGGCCCGTTTGGGTGCAACCCTATCGCCCGGCGATACGATTTTGCTGTCTGGCGGGATAGGCGCTGGCAAAACCCATTTTGCCCGCGCATTGATCCAGTCACTTCAGACCCAGCCTGAGGATGTCCCCTCGCCGACATTCACGCTGGTGCAAGTCTATGACACCCCCGCGGGAGAGCTCTGGCACTCTGATCTCTATCGTCTTAGCCAACCCGATGAAGTCATAGAACTCGGGCTGGTCGACGCTTTCGAAACTGCAATATGTCTGGTTGAATGGCCCGACCGTCTGGGCGATTTTGCGCCTCCGGGTGCGTTATCGCTGGCCTTTGCATTGGGTCTTGCCGAAGGTGAGCGGCAACTCACCCTGACGTGGCAAGACGCGGGTTGGGACGCGCGGCTAAAGGGGCTCTTGGATGGCTGACAGACAGACACTCATCAACGATTTTCTCAAATCGAACGGATGGGCAGATGCCACCCGCGCGCCGCTCGCCGGGGATGCGTCGAACCGCCGATATGAACGGCTTTCCCATCCTACCCTCGGGCCAGCGGTCCTGATGGATGCGCCACCGGATCGGGGCGAAGACACCCGCCCTTTCGTGCACATTGCCGAACATCTCGCGGCTCTGGGCCTGTCGGCCCCGACCATCATCGCCAAGGATTCCGCGCTGGGGTTTCTCCTGCTCGAAGATCTCGGTGATGCGCTGTTCGCCCGCGTGCTCCAAAATAACCCCGCGCTTGAAACCCCCCTCTATCAGGCAGCAACCGATGTCTTGCTAAACCTCCACAACGCGCCGCTTCCGCCTTCGCTCAAGGCTTACGATCCTGCGCTTATGGCGGACATGGCGGCGTTGGCGTTCGATTGGTATCTCGGCCAGGCGACCACGCCCGATCCCACCGCCCGCGACCGGTTTGTCCGGACCTTCCAGTCTGAGCTAGAGCAATTCGCCAACGATAAATCGGTTCTCATTCAGCGCGACTATCACGCCGAAAACCTGCTTTGGCTGCCTGAACGCACCGGCCCCGCCCGTGTTGGTTTGCTCGATTTCCAAGACGCCATGACAGGTCACCCCGCCTATGATCTTGTCTCGCTTTTGCAAGACGCCCGCCGCGATGTGCCACCCGCGACCGAACGCGCGATGATTGATCGCTACGTTGCCAAATCCGGCGTCGATGCCGGTGCGTTTGAACGGGCCTTGCACCTGCTTGGCGCTCAACGAAACCTTCGGATCATCGGCGTCTTCGCCCGGTTGTGTCTCCGCGATGCCAAGGCCCACTACGTCGATCTTATCCCGCGCGTCTGGGGTCTTTTGCAACGCGACCTCGATCACCCCGCGCTCACTTCTGTAGCGCCAATTGTGCGGGCGGCTCTTCCCACGCCTGATGCGTCCCTCTTGAACAGGTTAAAAGACAAATGCGGCCAAGTCCCGACGCCATAATGCTCTTTGCGGCTGGCTTTGGCACCCGCATGGGCGCTTTGACCGCCGAACAGCCAAAGCCGATGATCCCGGTCGCCGGACGCCCGCTGATCGACCACGCGCTTGACCTTGTTGAGCCGCTGAATTTGTCGCGCACCGTGGTCAACCTGCACTACAAACCCGCCCCCCTCAAACAGCATCTCGCCACGCGCAACGTCATGTTTTCCGAGGAAACCCCAAACATTCTCGAAACCGGCGGTGGCTTGCGCCACGCCTTGCCGCTTCTCAGGGACGGTCCGGTCTACACGATGAACACTGATGCCGTTTGGCGTGGCCCGAACCCGCTGACCATCCTGCGCGAGGCATGGAACCCTACGCTCATGGACGCGCTGTTGATCCTCGTGCCCCGCGACCACGCAATAGGGCACAAGGGCAAGGGCGATTTTCTGCTCGGCCCAGACGGACAAATCACACGCGGCCCCGGCCATGTCTATGGAGGCGTGCAGATCGTTAAAACCGACGCGCTGCCCGCGATCCAAGAACCGGCGTTCTCGCTCAATGTTCTGTGGAACAGCATGGCGCAAAACGCCCGCCTGTTCGGTATCGAATACCCCGGTCAATGGTGTGATGTCGGCAACCCAGATGGCATAAGGCTGGCTGAAAACCTATTGGAACACCCCGATGTTTGAGCCGTCCACAAAACCCCGCGTCTTCGCCCTTGCTCCGGGGTCGACTTTCCCCGCGCGCTGGTCTCGGGTCTGCTCGCGCGGCATCATGGGCAGCCCCCCGAAGCCCTCGCTCAGGTCGAGTTGATCGTCAATACGCGCCGAATGGCGCGGCGTATCCGCGCCTTGTTCGATGACGGTCCTGCGCTGTTGCTGCCGCGCATCCGCCTCGTCACCGATCTTGCCGATGACGTGGCGCTCGCCGAAATCCCTGCGCCGGTCGCGCCCCTTCGGCGCCGTCTTGAACTGCTCCAGCTTGTCGCGCAATTTCTCGACGCCGCCCCCGAATTCGCGCCGCGCTCTGCGCTGTTTGACCTCGCAGAGAGCCTCGCCGGGTTGATGGCTGAAATGCAGGGCGAGGGCGTCACCCCCGAAGACATCGCCCGCCTCGATGTTGAGGATCAATCAGGCCACTGGGGTCGCACCCAAACCTTCCTCGCCATCGTTCAAAGCTATTTTGATGCGACCCACGCCGCCCCCGATGCCGAAGCCCGCCAACGTCACGTTATCGAACACCTCATCAACCGCTGGGCCGACACCCCGCCCGAACATCCGATCATCGTCGCCGGGTCTACCGGGTCTCGCGGGGCGACACAGCTTTTGATGCAAGCGGTCGCAAAACTGCCCCAAGGCGCGCTCGTCCTGCCGGGATTTGATTTCGACATGCCCGCCGCGCTCTGGCCCACGCTTGATGATCCCCTCATGGCCGAAGATCACCCGCAATTCCGCTTCTACGCTTTGATGAAAGCGCTTCAGCTTCAGTTGGGTGACATCTCCAATTGGGCGGAAATCGACCCGCCCTGCCCCGAACGCAACGCGCTTGTGTCGCTTGCCCTGCGACCGGCGCCAATAACCGACCAATGGATGCGCGAGGGGCCTGCCCTGCCATCGCTCGAGACCGCAACCCGCGACATGACCCTTGTTGAGGCGCCCACCGCGCGGCTCGAAGCACTCTCTATCGCCTTGCGTCTGCGCCAAGCCGCCCAAGACGGCCAAACCGCCGCGCTGATCACCCCTGACCGCAGCCTCACACGCCAAGTCGCCGCCGCGCTCGACCGCTGGAACATCCTGCCCGATGACAGCGCCGGACAACCTCTGCCTCTGTCACCCATCGGCCGCTTGCTCCGCCATGTCGCCGCATTGTTCGAAGGGCCGCTCACAGCAGAAAGCCTGCTGACCCTGCTCAAACATCCGCTCACCCATGGCGCCGATGACCGTGGCAATCACCTGCGCTTTACCCGCGATCTCGAGCTTTTCCTGCGCGCAAGCGGGCCGCCCTATCCAGATGCCACAACCTTCAACGATTGGGCCAGCCGTGAGAAGGTGACCGTTGATCCGCAATGGGTCACATGGCTTTGTGAAACCTTCTGCGCCCGCGAAGCGCCCGGTGATGCCCCCTTTGGCGAACGACTACAAAATCACCTCGACTTGCTCGCCCTTGTTGTGCGCGGCGGCAACCCGGATGCCACCCCGCGCCTGTGGGAAAAAGAAGACGGCCAAGAAGCCAATAAGATCATCACCGCGCTCAAGGAAGCTGCCGATGCCGGTGGCGACATGTCGGCGTTTGACTACTCCAATCTCCTCAACGCCGTTCTCGCCGGTGGTGAGGTGCGCCAAACTCTGACGCCCCATCCCGACATCCTGATCTGGGGCACGCTCGAAGCGCGTGTTCAGGGCGCAGACTTGCTCATCATTTCCGGCCTCAACGAAGGCTCTTGGCCCGAACCGCCGTCGCCCGACCCTTGGCTCAACCGCAAAATGCGCTTCGATGCGGGCCTGTTGCTGCCCGAACGGCGTATCGGTCTCTCGGCGCATGACTTCCAACAAGCGATTGCCGCGCCCGAAGTTATGCTCACCCGGTCGCTCAAATCTGACGAAGCCGAAAACGTTCCCTCCCGCTGGCTCAACCGGTTGGTCAACCTGCTCGACGGGCTGCCCAACCAAGGCGGCGACACCGTTCTTGCGTCGATGAAATCACGCGGCGCGCATTGGCTCGCCGTTGCCAACGCACTCGAAGAGCCGACACCCGTTGAACCGGCCCACCGACCGGCCCCGCGCCCGCCCATCGACACGCGCCCGCGCAAACTCTCCGTCACCCAGATCAAACGCCTGATCCGCGACCCCTATGCCATCTATGCCCGCCACGTCTTGCGCCTGAAACCGCTCGATCCGCTGATGCGTGCGCCCGACGCCCTCACCCGCGGGATCGTGCTGCATGACGTGATGGAGGCTTTCGTTCGCGAAAGCACCGACACACCAGAGAGCCTGACCGCTGATCGTCTTATCGCCATCGCCCGCGACGTGCTCGAACAAAAGGTGCCATGGCCCGCCGCGCGTCTCATGTGGCTCGCCCGGATCGAACGCGTCGCCGGGGGCTTCGTCGTTGATGAACATAAGCGGCAGGCCAATGGCACGCCGCTCGACTATGAAATCTATGGCACAGCCGAGATCAAAGAGCTGGGCTTTACCCTCTCCTGCATGGCCGATCGGATTGATCAGGGCGACTCGGGCCTGATGATTTATGACTATAAAACCGGCGCGCCTCCGGGGGTGAAAGAGCAGACGCATTTCGACAAACAGCTCTTGTTAGAAACTGTTATCGCCGAAAAAGGTGGGTTCAAAAATGTGCCGGCCACGCATGTCTCCGCCGCCTATTATGTCGGCCTAGGCGCAAAACCCGGTCAATTCGCGGCGCCCCTCGACAAGCAACCCCCAGAGCGCGTCTGGGCGGAATTTTGCAGCCTGATCGCAAGCTATCTGAGCAAAGACCAAGGCTTCCTGTCGCGCCGCGCAATGTTCAAAAGCGAGGACACTGGCGATTATGACCATCTCGCCCGCTACGGCGAATGGGACATCACCCAAGATCCGGTGCCAGAGGTGCTGACATGACTGCAATGAATGACGCCACCCGCGCCCAGATCACTGCCGCTTTGCCGGATCAATCCACATGGCTCGCCGCGAACGCCGGATCGGGCAAGACCAAAGTGTTGACTGACCGCGTTGCCCGCCTTTTGCTGGACGAGGTTAACCCACAGCACATCCTCTGCCTGACCTATACCAAGGCCGCAGCATCAGAGATGCAGAACCGCCTGTTCCGGCGGTTGGGCAAATGGGCGATGCTGCCCGATGCCGACCTGCGCAAGGAACTGGCCGAGCTTGGCATCAGTGGTGCAATCGACCCTATCAAGCTTGCCCAGGCACGACGCCTCTTTGCCAGAGCGATCGAAACCCCCGGCGGTCTCAAAATTCAAACGATCCACGCGTTTTGTTCCTCAATCCTGCGCCGTTTCCCCCTCGAAGCCGGGATTTCTCCGCGGTTTACTGAGATGGACGACCGTTCTGCCACGCTTCTGCGTCAAGACGTGATCGAACGTATGGCCCTAGGCGCTGAACGCCCGCTGGTTCAGGACATCGCCCGCTATCTCGGCGCCGATGATGCGATGGACACGCTGACCCAAGAAATCTGCAAGCACGCCGAGTCCCTCCTAGCAGAGCAACCCGAATCCGAGATTCTGTCGTTCTTTGATCTGCCCGAAGGCGTCACCGCCTCAACGATTGAATCGGCCGTTTTTCTTGGTAGTGAGCAGCACATCCTCGACAGTTTGATCCCCGCGCTCAAGGCCGGTTCATCGACCGATCAAAAAAATGCCGCAAAACTCTCTGCGCTCACCGGGCTGGGCCTCGCGTCGCTGCCAGTGCTGGAATCGGTTTTCCTAAATGGCAAAGGAGCGAAAGAGCCGTTTTCAGCCAAGTTAGGCTCATTTCCGACCAAGGGAACACAGGCTGGCATTGCCGCGATCATGCCTGAACTCGAAAACTGGATGCAGCGCGTCGAAAGCGCCCGCACCCAACGTCTCGGCTTTGCCGCGGCACGGCAAACCATCGCTCTGCACCGCTTCGCCCGCGCCTTCCTCACCCATTACGAGGCCGAAAAGCTTGTTCGTGGCTGGCTCGATTTTGACGACCTCATCAACCGCGCCCGTCTGCTGCTCAACGATGATCATGTCGCCGCCTGGGTGCTCTACCGGCTTGATGGCGGGATTGATCATATCCTCGTTGACGAAGCCCAAGACACGTCACCGGCGCAATGGAACGTGATTGACCAACTGGCACGGGAATTCACCAGCGGCCAGGGTGCACGCGCCGACATCACCCGCACTATTTTTGTTGTCGGTGACAAGAAACAGTCGATCTATTCGTTTCAGGGCGCTGACCCGCGTGAATTCGACCGGATGCGCGCCGAATTTGGCGACCGCCTCGCCACGACCGATCGACCGCTGCAAAATCTGATGCTGGAACATTCGTTCCGCTCGTCCCACGCGATCCTCTCGCTTGTTGATGCCACTTTCGAAGGCCGCACCGCTGCTGGCTTTACGACCGATCAAAAGCACCGCGCGTTTTTTGACACCCTTCCCGGCCGAATTGACATCTGGCCCCCCGTCGAGAAATCAGACCCGCCAGAGGACAAAGGCTGGAACGACCCGGTTGACCTCGTCGGCCCAGAAGACCCCGACAATGTGCTCGCAAAGCAAATCGCGTCCGAAATCAAATCCCTCATCGGAAACGAGCATATTCCGGTGAAACAGAGCAACAATCCCGGCATTTCAAAGCGTCTCATTCATGCCGGCGACTTCCTTGTTCTGGTTCAGCGCCGCTCGCGGCTGTTTCACGCCATCATTCGTGAATGCAAAGCCCAGAACCTGCCCATCGCGGGCGCTGACCGGCTTCGTATCGGCGGCGAACTGGCAGTTCGCGACATCACCGCTCTGCTCAAATTTCTCGCCACGCCCGAAGATGACCTTTCCCTCGCCGCCGCGCTGAAATCTCCTCTGTTCGGCTGGTCCGAGCAAGAGCTTTTCACCCTCGCCCAAGGCCGCAAAGGCTTCCTTTGGGCCGCGCTGCGCGATGCCGCCTTGGATCACCCCGAAACGCTTAACATTCTCGATGATCTGCGTCGGCAAACCGACTATCTGCGCCCCTATGATTTGATCGAGCGGATTTTGACGCGGCACAATGGCCGGTTGAACCTGCTTGGCCGTCTCGGGCAAGAGGCCGAAGACGGGATCGACGCGCTTTTGGCGCAATCGCTGGCCTATGATCGCGGCACCGTGCCCTCGCTCACCGGGTTTCTGGTCTGGCTCGAAACTGACGAGGTCGAGATCAAGCGCCAGATGGAAGGGGCAGGGCGACAAATCCGGGTAATGACCGTTCACGCCGCCAAAGGTCTGGAAGCACCCATCGTGATTTTGCCCGACACCGGCAGGCGCAAAAACGATATCCGCGCCCAATTGCTTGGCCGCGATCCGCTGATCTGGAAGCCCCGCGCCGATGATACCCCGCCCCAAGTGACGGCACTGATCGACGACGCCAAGCAGCGCAATCTGGAAGAGCGCGACCGGTTGCTCTATGTCGCCATGACGCGGGCGGAAAAATGGCTGATCGTGGCCTCTACCGGCGACCCGATGGATGATCCTGAAAGTTGGTATTACAAAATCCAAACCGGCATGACAGCCCGCGGCGCCGAGCCGAAACTCTTTGCCGCAGGCAACGGTTTACGCCTCGAACATGGTGATTGGGCCGGGTTAGAGACGTTTTTGGAAGAGGCTTCGACAACCACCAAAGCCGCGCTCCCCCCGTGGCACAATCAAATCGCCCCCATCCCGGAGCCACGCGCCAAATCGCTCTCGCCCTCCGATCTCGGCGGCGCCAAGGCGCTCCCCGGTGAGGCGGGACAGGACGAAGACGCCGCCAAACGCTATGGTCGGCAAATCCACCGTCTGCTCGAATTCCTGCCGGACCACCCGCAGGAAAACTGGCCCGCCACAGCGCAAATTCTTTTGCGCTCCGGCCCCGATGCTGCCGACGACACCACCATCGCCAGCCTGCTTCAAGATGCGAAAAAGGTGCTGACCAATCCCGACCTTGCCGCGCTATTCTCTGGCAATGCACTGGCCGAAGTGCCTGTTGCCGCCAGCCTGCCGGAATTAAACATGCGTCAGATCCACGGCATTATCGACCGTTTGATCATTTCTGACACAGAAATCCTCGCCGTTGATTTTAAATCCAACGCGGTTGTCCCGGCCACACCTGCCGCCTGCCCCGACGGGTTGCTGCGGCAAATGGGCGCTTATCAATCGGCTCTGACACAGGTGTTTCCCGGCAAAATCATTGCCACCGCCCTGCTTTGGACCCGAAATGCCACGCTTATGCGCCTGCCACACGATCTGGTGATTGGCGCGCTTACCAACACCCAGATGCTTGACCCGACACCATCGCGGACCTAGGTTCTCGGCAATGCCCGCAACCCCCTTCTCAGGAGAATGACATGGCAACTGTTGCTGTCACCGACGATACCTTCGACGCCGAAGTAAAAAATTCCGACATCCCCGTGGTTGTCGATTTCTGGGCCGAATGGTGCGGCCCTTGCAAAATGATCGGCCCGGTTCTGGAAGAGCTTTCCGGCGAAATGGAAGGCAAAGTCAAAATCGTTAAAGTCAACGTTGACGAAAACCCGAACTCCCCGGCGCAACTTGGCGTTCGCGGTATCCCGGCTCTGTTCATCTTCAAGAACGGCGAAGTGGTGTCCAACACCGCCGGCGCCCGCCCCAAAGCGCAAATGCAAAGCTGGATCGAAGAGTCGATCTAAGCCACGCCCAACTGCCAAACCGATCAAGCCCTGCCCATCGCGGCGGGGCTTTTTCATTTCGCGGCGGCGCTACGTGGGCCAGCCAAACCCGCGCAACCGCGCCGCGATCTTTTCTTCGGCTTCCGGGCGACCTGCGTTAATCGACCTAAGCTGAAGAAACCAATAAAGATAGGCGTCGTAATCCGGCGCAAGATCCGGCGCCATGCCTATCGCAGCTGCGGGTTCGCTCTCCCATACTTTCGCGGCGATGTGGTGAAAATCAATCCGGCCAAACAAAACCAGCGGCTTGCCCCAGAAATACCCGGCAAACCCCGCGCTGGAATTCTGCGTCACGATGTATTTGCACCCCGGCAAAAGCCGCTCGATCTCGCCGACCTCCACGCTCAACCGACGATGCTTTTCGCCAAGCGCCTCAAGCGCGGCGATTTCGGCCTCCCCATAGCTCTCCTTGGGGTGCAACGCAGCGATCACCCGGCGTTTGGGCTCAAACTCCAACACGTCCCGGATCATTTCAATCGGTGCGCATTCCTGAAACGAACGTCGCTCTAACAAACGGCCCTGCAGCGGCACATAAACATGGCCACGCTCTTGCGCTTCCCAGCCGTCAAACCACTTGCGCCGCCAACGCGCCACGAATTGCTTTGCTTCCTCGACCGGCACGCTTGCCGCATAGAAATCATCCAGCGCCACGTCGAATTCCCAGCGCTTCTCGCTCAACTCGATCGACCAAAACGGATAGTAATACGCCCGCCGCACCGTCACCGCCCGGCCATGCGGCGCGGGCTCCATATGAACCACGGCAAATTCCCGCGTCGGATCCGACGCCGCCAATTCCGCCGCGCTGTTGCCGGAAAACTTAAGCGTCATCCCCGCTGCACGCCCGACATTGGCCAGTTTGTTCAGGAAATTATGCGTCCCCGCCTCGGCGCTCTCTTTCAGGCCCGGTTCAAGATAGAAATGCATCACGTTCGGTGTCTTCATGGGCCGCACGCTACGGCCCAGCCCGCGCGGGAACAACCCCACCCTTGCCCCCGCCGCGCCGCATCGCCATATAGGCTCGACAGAGATGGAGGCCCCGATGGCAAAAGACGCGTTTCCCGGTTGGCATGGCACCACCATTATCGGTGTTAAAAAAGGTGGTCAGGTGGTGATCGCCGGTGATGGTCAGGTCTCGCTCGGCCAGACCGTGATCAAAGGCAGCGCCCGCAAAGTCCGCAAGCTCAGCCCCGGTGGCTATGACGTTGTCGCAGGCTTTGCCGGATCAACCGCCGACGCCTTCACCCTCCTTGAACGGCTCGAGGCCAAGCTCGAAGCGACCCCCGGCCAATTGGCCCGTGCCTCGGTCGAGCTGGCCAAGGACTGGCGCACCGACAAATACCTGCAAAAGCTCGAGGCGATGCTGATCGTGACTGACGGCAGCGAACTTCTGGTCATCACCGGCGCGGGTGATGTGCTTGAGCCCGAACATGACGTGACCGCCATCGGCTCGGGTGGCAACTTTGCCCTCGCCGCCGCGCGCGGCATGATGGACAGCGACCAAGACGCCGAAACCATCGCACGCAAGGCCATGGCCATCGCTGCTGACATCTGCGTCTATACCAACGGCAATCTCACGGTCGAGACGATCTCTAAATGATCGACCGCGACGATCTTCGCGCCGCCGTCTCGGCCGGTATCCTGACCGAAGCCCAAGCCGCTTCGCTCACCGGGCTGGCCCATTCCCGCACAGGTGCGCGCGAAAACCTCGCTCCCGGCGATGAACCGTTCGAGCTGTTCAAAGGCTTCAACGAGATTTTCATCGTGATCGGCCTGCTGATCCTTGCCTCTGGCTGGGTCAGCGTAAACGCCGTCGCCATGGCGACCGAGATCGTAAACTACCGCCTTCAGACCATGACAATGGCCGGGATCGGCGCCGTGGTCCTCTGGCTCCTGTCGGAATACTTCATCCGCCGCCGCCGGATGATCGCCCCCGCAATCGCTCTGTCGATCCTCTTCGCGATCAATGCGCTCGTCGGTTTGACGGCCAGTGAATCGCAACCCTTCATGATCGCGCAACAGGACTACTCCAGCCTGCCTTACCCGGTCTTGCTTTCGGCGCTGGCCGTGCTTGTCTATTGGTGGCGCTTTCGCGTGCCCTTCGCCCTTGCCATGATCGCCATCGGGTTGTTCCTCGCCGCGATCCTGATCGCTGCCAATTCCGCTGGCACACCGGGCGATTTCAACGACCTGTTCCAGCTTTCTGTCGACGGGCCGTTCGCCTGGATCACGCTGGCACTCGGGCTGGGCGTCTTCATCGTCGCCATGCTGTTCGACATGAGCGATCCGCACCGCGTCACCCGCCGCGCCGCCAACGGCTTCTGGCTGCATGTCGTCGCCGCGCCCGCGCTGGTCAATACCGTCGCGCTATCCCTGCTCGCGCGTGATAGCGCAGGCGCGCACTTCACTTTGCTTGTCGCGCTCGGCCTTTTTGCGCTCGTTGCCATCGTGATTGACCGCCGCTCGTTTCTGATCACGGCCATCGGCTATATCGTCGTCATGGCCACCACGATCTATACCGATAACAACTGGGCCATGATCATCCTGCTTCTGGGCGTTGCATTGTTGATCCTCGGCGCCTTCTGGGATCGCATTCGCGCGGTCCTTTTGCGGGCCATGCCCTTCCTTCCACTTTCGAAACTTCCGCCATCACTGGGATAGGGCCTCTTATGACCGACCTCACCCCCCGCGAAATCGTCTCCGAACTCGACCGTTTCATCATTGGACAGGCCGACGCCAAACGCGCCGTCGCCGTCGCCCTGCGCAACCGCTGGCGGCGCAAGCAGCTCTCCGATGATCTGCGCGACGAGGTTTACCCAAAGAACATCCTGATGATCGGCCCCACCGGCGTTGGCAAAACAGAAATCTCGCGCCGTCTGGCCAAACTCGCCCGCGCGCCGTTTATCAAGGTCGAAGCCACCAAGTTTACCGAGGTCGGCTATGTCGGGCGTGACGTGGAACAGATCGTGCGCGACCTGATTGATGCCGCCATCGCCATGACCCGCGAGCACATGCGCGAGGATGTCAAAGCCAAGGCCCACCGCGCCGCCGAAGACCGCGTGTTGCGCGCCATCGCTGGTGAAGACGCCCGCGAAGGCACCCTCGAAATGTTCCGCAAAAAGCTGAAATCGGGCGAGCTTGACGCGACCGAGATCGAGCTTGAAGTCGCAGACACCACAAACCCGATGGGCGGCATGTTCGACATTCCCGGCCAACCCGGCGGCGGCCAGATGGGCATGATGAATATCGGCGACATCTTCGGCAAAGCCTTCGGCGGGCGCACCACCCGCAAGAAGCTGACCGTGGCGCAAAGCTATGAGTTGCTGATCTCCGAAGAAGCCGACAAGCTGCTCGATGATGAAATCGTCAACAAGGCCGCTGTTGAGGCGGTCGAACAGAACGGCATCGTTTTCCTTGACGAAATCGACAAGGTCGCCGCCCGTCAGGAAACCCGCGGCGGTGATGTCTCCCGCGAAGGGGTGCAGCGCGACCTGCTGCCCCTGATCGAAGGCACCACCGTGTCGACCAAATATGGCCCGGTCAAAACCGACCATATCCTGTTCATCGCTTCGGGTGCATTCCACATCGCCAAACCGTCCGACCTCCTGCCCGAACTCCAAGGCCGCCTGCCGATCCGCGTCGAACTCCGCGCCCTGACCGAAGACGACTTCGTGCGCATCCTGACCGAAACCGACAACGCCCTGACCCGGCAATACACCGCCCTCATGGCAACCGAAGAAGTCACCGTCGAATTCACCGACGAAGGCATCGCCGCGCTGGCCAAAATCGCAGCGGACGTGAACCAGTCGGTCGAAAACATCGGTGCGCGGCGGCTCTATACCGTGCTTGAGCGCGTGTTCGAAGAACTCTCCTTCACTGCGCCCGACCGTGGCGGCGATGCAATCACCGTCGACGCCGCCTTTGTTGATGAAAACCTCGGCGAACTTACCAAGTCTGCCGATCTCAGCCGCTATGTGCTATAACCCTGCCAACTGAACTTGGCATGGCACAGCATGAGGCGTTTTCTTGACATCACACGCTACCCCGTCCTCGTGATTTTCACGCTGGCCGGGGTCAGCATCGTAATCGTCGCCTATACCTCGTTCAACCTCCTGCACCTCAGCATGCAAAATTTCCGCTATATTGGCGAAAACGGCTGGCTCGCCCTGCAAAGCGGCGCTCTGATCCAACTGCTGCAAATCATCGCCTACGGCGTGGTTTCCCTGTTCTTCTTCATGGTCTTCAAACTCTGCGAAGCCGAAATGGTCCTGCGCTATCGTCGCTGGATTGGGCGCTAGGGCAAGTTCCGCCTTCCCATTCCCGCCAATCTCCGGTTCACATGGCGCATGGGAACGCTCCGCTTCATCCGTGACAATCTGCGCTGGCTCGCCGCCGGCGTTCTGCTCACTTTCATGTCGAGCTTTGGTCAGACCTTCTTTATCTCGATCTTCGCCGGTGAAATCCGGGGTGAGTTCGGGTTAAGCCATGGCCAATGGGGCGGGATCTATACCATCGGCACCACCGCGTCGGCCATTGTCATGGTCTGGGCCGGGGGGCTGACCGACCGGTTCCGCGTGCGCGCGCTTGGTGCGGCGATCCTTGTTCTTTTGTCGCTGGCTTGCCTTTTCATGGCCCGCAACAACGCGGCATGGCTGCTGCCCCTCGTCATTTTCGCGCTCCGCTTCACCGGCCAAGGCATGACAAGCCATATCTCTATGGTCGCCATGTCGCGCTGGTTCATCGCCACGCGCGGGCGGGCGCTTTCTGTCGCCACGCTCGGGTTTTCCATCGGCGAAGCCCTGCTGCCGATCACTTTTGTTGCCCTGATGGTCAGCTATGATTGGCGCACGCTCTGGCTCGTTGCCGCCCTGGTTGCCTTGTTCGGCATGCCCGCGCTCTATGCGCTGCTGCGACAGGAACGCACCCCGCAATCCTTCATGGCCTCGGAAAGCACGACCGGAATGGAGGGCCGCCACTGGACCCGCAATCAGGCCTTCGCGCATTTCCTCTTCTGGTTCATGGTCCCCGCAATCCTTGGGCCCGGCGCGTTCAATACGGCGTTTTTCTTTCATCAGGTCCACCTCGCCGAGGTCAAAGGCATGTCGCATGTCGCCCTCGTCGCGCTATTTCCGCTCTATACGATCATGACCACCGGGTTCATGCTGATCGCTGGCTTCCTGATCGACCGCTTCGGCCCCGTGCGCCTGATCCCGTTTATCCAGATCCCCATCGCCATCGGCTTTGTCTTCTTCGCCTATGCCGATGGCGTTGCGGGCATGATGATCGGGCTCCTGTTCCTTGCCCTCACATCCGGCACAATGGCGACCATGCCCAATGCCTTCTGGGCCGAGATCTACGGCACCGGTCATATCGGCTCGGTCAAGGCGATGGTCGCGGCGGTCATGGTGTTCGGCTCTGCCATCGGGCCGGGGATCACCGGGCTGGGCATTGACCTTGGCCTTGGCATCGAAACGCAATTCTTGCTGATCTCGGGCTATTTCGTCTTTGCCACTGTGATGATGATGATCGGCGTCGCGCGGGTGCGCGCGGTCCTATCGGTTGCGACGTAGATAAACGTAATACGCCCCGCCACCGCCATGCTTGAGATGCGCCTCGGCGACCTGCAACACCGCTTGCGCCAGCGGCGGAACCGACAACCAATGCGGCACCTGATGGCGCAAAACGCCATAGCGCACAGGGATCGGCCCGCCCTCATCCCGGTGCTTGCCCTTGCCGGTGATCACCAGAACCAACCGCTTGCCGTCCGCCTGCGCCCGCAGGATGAACGACAATAACCGCGGATGCGCCTGATCCAACGTCATTCCGTGCAGGTCCAGCTTGCCTTCCGGCTTCATCTTGCCACGCTTCAACTTGGCATGCGCCTTGCGATCCATCTTGACCGGCGCAGTGGCCAACCGCTCGGAAACCGGCGGAACAAGATCATGCGCGCCGGGCTTTGATGGCGCGCGCCCCATTTCAAACCCACCCATCTGCGCCATCGGGTGCGCTATCGGGCGCTTGCTTGGCTTTGGTTTCGGCTTGGGGATCGGCGCTTCATGCGGCTTGCCTTCGGGATGCAACCGTTCTGCGGTCTGCGACACCTTGCGCCACAGGGCAATCTCTTCCTCAGACAGCTTGCGCCGGGTCATTCCACATCCACAGGCAACATGGCAAACGCCCGCTGGATCGGCATCAAAACCACCATGCGCCCCGGATCACGCAACCGCCCCGCCGCGCGACCCGCTTCATCACCGGTGCCAAAGAAAACATCAGCCCGCTGTGCGCCCTTGATCGCCGATCCGGTGTCCTGTGCGATCATCAAACGGTTCAGCGGCCCCTTGCCACCCTTTTCAATCCAAACCGGCGCGCCCAATGGCGTATACCGCCGATCCACTGCGATTGAACGCATCGCCGTAATCGACCGGTTCATCGCCCCCAGCGGCCCCTTATGCGCAGGCACCTTGTTGACCGTGCGAAAGAACACATAGGACGGGTTATGCCGAAGAAGCTCCAGCCCTTCGACCGGATTGCGCCGCACCCAGTTCTTGATCACATCCGCGCTCACCTGATGGGCCTGATAAATCCCCCGCCGGATCAACTCGACCCCGACCGAGCGATAGTTGTGCCCGTTTGACCCGCCATAGCCGACGCGCACATGCGTTCCGTCCCGCATCCGGATCCGCCCTGATCCCTGCACCTGTAGGAAAAACAGCTCGACCGGGTCATCGACCCAAGCGATCTCCAAACCACGGCCGCGCATCATCTCGCCGGTTTCGATCTCTCGCCGGTTCAACCACCGGCCCGCGCGCTTGGCCTCGGGCGGCATCCGATACACCGGAAACCTGAACCGCGCCGACGGGTATTTATCCCCCTCAAGCTCCGGCTCGAAATATCCGGTAAACAGCGGCTCGTTGCCGTCCTCGATCAACACCGGGCGGAAGAACAGCTCGAAAAACGCCTTGGCGTCGGTTTGATCCGCCGCCAGCGCACAGAGAGAGCGCCAGTCAGGATCGTCCATATCCCGACAGGTATCGCGAAACACGACAAGGGCGGCAGAATGATCATCATCCTCCCACCCTTTTAATTCGTCAAAACTCAACAGGCTGTATTCAACTTCGGACGCTGACGCAGACGTGCCCATCATCAGGCCCGCCAGCAAAAGCGCCCGCACCACACGGATCATTCGCCCGTGGCGACAAGCTGCCAGTTGGGATCGTTCGACCCCATGACGCGCTCAAACGTCCAGATATCTTTCTGACGTTTGACCTTGCCTTCCTCGCCCTCGATAATTTCACCGGCCCGGTTGCGCACAACACTGGTCAGCTCACCAACAAACTTGACCGAAACCTCGCCCGCGCGTGTTGCCTCGTCGAACGCGGCATTGACCAGCGACAATTCCCGCACACCGATGAATTCCGCCTCAATCTGAAGCCCCTCTTTCTCGCGATGTTCGACAACACCGGCAAAGGCTTCATAAACATCCTCGGCCAAGAACTCCTTGATCCCGGCAAGATCGCCATTTTCAAACCCCATAAGGATCATCTCATAAGCACCGCGCGCGCCCTGAAGAAACTCGGCCACATGAAAACTCGGCTCGGCTCTCTTCATCTGCGCCAGCGCAAGCGCCGTCGGGCTGCCCTCTTCGGCATGGTCCAGAATGTCGTGGTCCGGTCCGCCGTCGATCACTTCGAAATCCCGGCGCGGTTTTGAAGACGCTTCCGGGCGCGGTGCAGGTGGCGCTTCGAACCCATCGCGGTCCCAAGCACATTTTTCAAACGCAGAATCAGGAAAATGGCGATACCAGCCAGCACAAGAAGCGAGATAATGGGCGAGTTCATATGGGTCCTCTTTCGGGCCAACACTTTGAAACGGGCGTGACCTGCACTTATGTATATACGAGGCGCGGTCAAGTCCATTGCGCCAATCACCTTCAAGGAGTTACCAAGATGTGGCTGTTTCTGGCGTTTATCGCCATTCCGATGATCGAAATCGCTCTGTTCATTCAGGTCGGTGGCGCGATTGGCCTTGGCTATACGCTGCTGATCGTGGTCCTGACGGCGGTTTTGGGCACATGGCTCGTCCGCTCCCAAGGGGTCGCCGCGCTCACCGATGTTCAACGCTCGTTTTCCGAGCTGAACAACCCCGCCGAACCGCTCGCTCATGGGGCGATGATCCTGTTTTCCGGCACGCTGCTTTTGACCCCTGGGTTCTTCACTGACGCTATCGGCTTTGCCCTGCTCGTTCCCGGCATTCGCCGTGCCGTGTTCAATTGGGCCCGGTCGCGCATCACCGTGATCAGTTTCTCGGTCGGCCCCGATCCGCGCACCACACGCCAACCACAAGACGGTGGTGACGTGATTGACGGCGATTTTCGTGAAATCGACCCCTCAAATAAGGCCACACACAAGCCTTCGGGGTGGACAAAGCACTGAGTTTCGATAAGTCAGGGACAACAGTAATTTAATCCTCGGAGATTTTGAAATGGCCGAAAATGGCAACGGCGCCGCCGCAGAAGCCCCCCAGATCCAGATGAACGTGGTCAACCAATTTGTGCGTGACCTGTCGTTTGAAAACATCATCGCCCAAAAGGGCGTCGCCGGCGAAGTCGTCCCCGACGTTCAGGTTCAGGTGAACCTCGATGCGCGCAAGCGTGAAGGCGACAATCAGTTCGAAGTTTCGATCAAACTCAACATCGAAAACCGCGACAAGAACAACGCCGAGACCAAGATTTTCCTGATGGAAATCGACTATGTCGGCCTGTTCTTTATCGCCGGTGTTCCCGACGATCAGATGCACCCGTTCCTGTTGATCGAATGCCCGCGCCTGTTGTTCCCGTTCCTGCGTCGTATCGTCTCGGATGTGACCCGCGATGGCGGCTTCGCACCGCTGAACCTCGAAAACATCGACTTCATGGCGCTCTACCGTCAGGAACTCTCCAGACAGCAAGCCGCTCAGGGCGACGCCCCGGTTAGCTAAGCCTTAGCGATACTTTTTCCAAAGCGCGCCGTCGCCCATCGCCTCTACAAAGGCTGCATGGGCGGCGGCTTCTTCGTCTTTGATCCGGGGTTTCAAGGCGTCTGGCCGGGGCTTGGGGCGCCAGACTTCATCCCGCGAAGACCCCTGCGAGCCGCCTCCGCCTGATGCGTTCAACCCGAAATCCGGCTGCCGCCCCCCGATCAGCTCAAGATAAACCTCGGCCAAGATCTCGCTATCCAGCAACGCGCCGTGCAGCGTTCGTGCCGAGTTATCAATCCCGAACCGCCGACACAGCGCATCCAATGACGCCTGCGCCCCCGGAAACTTCCGCCGCGCCATCGCCAGCGTATCAATCGCCTGTTCCATCGGCAAAAGCTGCCTGTTTGCCCATTTCAATTCAGCGTTCAGAAACTTCATGTCAAAGCTGGCGTTGTGAATGACCAGCTTGTCATCACCAACGAAATCCTGAAATGCCTGCGCAATATCCGCAAACACCGGCTTATCTCGAAGGAACTCTTCGCTCAGCCCGTGAACCTCGAACGCTTCCTGCGGCATGTCGCGCTGCGGGTTGATATACTGGTGATACGTCTCACCCGTTGGCATATGCCCGATCAGCTCAACAGCCCCGATTTCAACAATCCGGTCGCCGCTCTCTGGGTCAAATCCGGTCGTTTCGGTATCCAGAACGATCTCACGCATTCAACTTCTCCCGAATATCGGCCACCACGTCCTGCACCTGTGCCCGCGCATGCTCAACCGTGTCGGTTATGATCACATAATCCGCCTTGGCGCGCTTTTCGGCGTCCGGCACCTGCTTGGCCAGTATTGCTTCAAACTGCGCTTCTGTCATCGTTCCGCGCTCCAACACCCTGCGGCGCTGCTCCTCGGCGTCAATCGACACCACCGCCACCGCATTCACCCGTGCCTCTCCGCCGGTTTCAAACAACAACGGAATGTCGAAAACCAGAATGTCAGATGTCGCGCCTTGGGCAAAATCTGCCCGGTCCTGCCCGACCAACGGATGCACAATCGCCTCAATCCGCTTCAACGCGCCCGCATCTTCGCCAATGATCCGCTTCAACGCCTCCCGCGATACCGCGCCGTCCTCAATCGCATCGGGAAAGGCGGCACTCATCGGTGCCACCGCCGCGCCGCCCTTGGCATAGAGCCGATGCACCGCCGCATCCGCATCCCACACATCGCAGCCCGCCTCGGCAAACAGCTTCGCGGTGCTCGACTTCCCCATCCCGATGGAGCCGGTCAGACCAAGCCGGAAACTCATCTCAACGCCGCCGCCCGTGTTGCCGCATCTACCACCGGGCGCTTTCCGAACCAGCGTTCAAATGCCGGAACAGCTTGGTGCAACAACATGCCCAAGCCGTCCACGGTCTTGCACCCCATCTCATCCGCTACCCGCAACATGCGCGTTTGCAACGGATTATACACCAGATCGGTCACCACCGCCTCGCGCCGCAACCCGTCCAGCGGCACGCGCAACTCCGGCTTGCCCAACATGCCCAGCGACGTGGTGTTCACCACCAGCGCCGCCTCTTCAATAATGTTCCCGGCCTTGACCCATTCCACCACGCGCACCCGCTTGCCGAAATCATCCGCCAGCTTCTCGGCCCGAATGCGCGTGCGGTTGGAAATCAAAATCTCCGGCACGCCGCTATCGATCAACGATGCAACCACCGCCCGCGCCGCGCCACCGGCGCCCAAAACCGCTGCTGGCCCGGCCTTCGGGTTCCAATTCGCCGCCCCCTGCTTAAGGTTCTCGATAAACCCATAGCCATCGGTGTTATCTGCATGAACCCGGCCATCCTTGCGAAAAATCAACGTATTCGCCGCGCCGATCAATGTCGCGCGGTCGGTGATCAAATCCGCCATCTCCAGAACCCGCTCTTTATGCGGCACCGTGATGTTCACCCCGACAAACCCCATCTTGGGCAAGGTCTGCAAAACCGATTTAAGGTCATCTGTCGCCACATCCATCGGGATATAGTGACCGGCCAGCCCATACACCCTAAGCCAGTGATGATGCAGCTGGGGCGACTTTGAATGCGCAATCGGTGACCCGATCACCCCGGCCAATGGTATCTTTTCGCCTGTCATGTTTCCAAATCTCCGCTGGAAGAGAGATACGACAACAGTTCAACAAGGGGCAATCCAAGCACTGTGAAATAGTCGCCTTCTATGCGCGAAAACAGGCGCACACCCTCTTCTTCAAGCTTATATCCGCCGACACTATGGCGGATGCTGTCCCAATTCCGGTCCAGATAGCCATCAATATATCGGTCCGACACATCCCGCATATAAAGCCGCGCCTGCCCGACAAATCTCCAGATCGGCTTGGCCTCATGACACACCACAACCGCCGAAAGCAGCGCATGCCGCTTTCCCCGCAGATTGTGCAACTGGTCACGCGCCTCTTCGGGCGTTGCCGGTTTTGACAGGATCTCTCCCTTGAAATCCAACACCTGATCCGACCCGATCACCAATGCCTCCGGGCGCTTTCCGCTCAGCTTCATCGCCTTCCCCTCGGCCAGCGCATCCGCCACGTCGCGCGGGCTTGCGCCCTCGGCAATAAGAGCCGCCTTGATGCTATCTTCGTCCAATCGCGGCGAATCAGCCTCAAACACCACCCCGGCATTAGAGAGCAATTCGCGCCGAATAGCCGAGGTAGAGGCGAGAATGATGGGTCGAGCCATGTGGATAACCTGGTGGGTTTGTTAACCTGATCTTAAGGGATGTTATGGGACAATTCGGCGAACTTCGGAACCCTTGTTGATTGCTCACCGGTTTCACGGAAATCGCTCTTGGGTTTTACCAGTTTGGATAGGGATAACTCCCTCATGTGCGCAACTTGATTGTGGCGGGTGAACTTTGCTGTTTTCCACCTGCATTGCTCTGCCAAAAACCACGGGTTTCTCGGGGCAAATTCGCCTTTCCCCGCTTTCATCCCCAAGGTTCCACACAGCTGCTCCAAAATGTGGATAATCCGCGAATAACCCAATAATCCACAGAAACAGGTGCTCCCTACCTAATCATCATCCTTTTTTCTTTTCTTTCTTTTATTAAGATAGACCGCCGGCGTTCCGTTCGGATTGCACAGACATGCATGCTAAGAACAGCAAGCATTGACTCAAACACCGAGCATACGTATCTAGCGTATCAACCAAGCCCGTCCGGGCGACACGGTTTTTCATACCACTTACCGATCCGCCACTGACATTGCTGTCAGCCGATCAAGGATATTTTCCATGACAGAAGAAGAACGCATTTCCCTTGCCGAGCTAAAAGCGCGCAGCCCCAAAGAACTTGTCGATCTCGCCGAAGAGCTTGAGATCGAAAACGCCTCCACCATGCGCAAGGGCGAGATCATGTTCTCGATCCTCAAAGAACGCGCCGAAGAAGGCTGGGACATTTTCGGCGATGGCGTGCTCGAAGTGCTTCAGGACGGCTTCGGCTTCCTGCGCTCTCCCGAAGCCAACTACCTCTCTGGCCCCGATGACATTTATGTCTCGCCCGAGATGATCCGCAAATTCTCTCTCCGTACCGGTGACACGGTCGACGGCAAGCTGGTACAGCCGCTCGAGGCCGAGCGTTACTTCGCCCTGACCGATGTCACCCAGATCAACTTCGAGGACCCTGAGAAGGCACGCCACAAGATCGCCTTTGACAACCTCACGCCGCTTTACCCGGATGAGCGTTTCAACCTCGAAGTCGAAGACCCGACGATCAAGGATAAATCCGCCCGCATCATCGACCTCGTCGCGCCCATCGGCAAAGGCCAGCGGTCGCTCATCGTGGCGCCGCCGCGGACCGGTAAAACCGTTCTGCTGCAAAACATCGCCCATTCGATCGAAACCAACCACCCTGAGTGCTACCTGATCGTATTGCTGATCGACGAGCGTCCTGAAGAGGTGACAGACATGCAGCGGTCCGTGAAAGGCGAGGTGATTTCCTCCACCTTTGACGAACCCGCAACGCGCCACGTGGCCGTGTCCGAAATGGTCATCGAAAAGGCCAAGCGCCTTGTTGAACACAAACGCGACGTGGTGATCCTGCTCGATTCCATCACCCGCTTGGGCCGCGCCTTCAACACCACCGTGCCCTCCTCGGGCAAGGTTCTGACCGGCGGTGTTGACGCCAACGCCCTGCAACGCCCCAAGCGCTTCTTTGGCGCCGCGCGGAACATCGAAGAAGGCGGCTCGCTCACCATCATCGCCACCGCGCTGATCGACACCGGCAGCCGCATGGACGAGGTGATCTTCGAAGAATTTAAAGGCACCGGTAACTCGGAAATCGTGCTTGATCGCAAGATTTCGGACAAGCGCGTCTACCCGGCGATCGACATCCTCAAATCCGGAACCCGGAAAGAGGACCTGCTCGTCGATGCGCGCAATCTTCAAAAGACCTTCGTCTTGCGCCGGATTCTCAACCCGATGGGCACCACCGACGCGATCGAATTCCTGCTGGGTAAGCTCAAGCAGACCAAGTCGAATTCCGAGTTCTTTGAATCGATGAACGGATAAAATCTGTTGTAATTCAACGGGTTATGCGAAATGGAAACGATTTTTGCCCTGGCCACCGCGCATGGCAAGGCGGGGGTGGCGGTCATCCGTATTTCCGGGCCTCTGGCGTGGGACGCGGCCAAAGTGTTGTGCGGATCACTTCCCGATCCGCGCAAGGCTGGCTTGCGTCTTCTAACTGATCGCGCTGGCGTCCGCCTTGACGAAGCCCTCGTGCTCGCTTTCGAGGGCAAAGCCAGCTTCACTGGCGAACCCGTCGTCGAACTGCACCTGCACGGCTCCACCGCCGTCGTCGCCGCCGTTCTGCGCGAGCTGGGCCAGATCAACGATCTTCGCCCCGCCGAAGCTGGTGAATTCACTCGTCGTGCCCTCGAAAATGGCCGTCTCGACCTTGCCCAGGTCGAAGGCCTCGCCGATCTCATCGACGCCGAAACCGAAGCGCAACGCCGTCAGGCGCTCCGCGTCCTATCCGGCGATCTTGGCAATCGCGCCGAAGCGTGGCGCCGCGACCTTATCCGCGCGGCCGCCCTCCTCGAAGCCACCATCGACTTCGCCGATGAGGACGTCCCCGTTGACGTCACACCCGAAGTCAAAACGCTCCTCGACACCACCCGTCAAAGCCTCACAAGTGAAATTGCCGGTGTTTCCGCTGCGGAACGCGTCCGTAGCGGCTTTGAAGTCGCCATTCTTGGCGCGCCCAATGTTGGCAAATCTACCCTTCTGAACGCCCTCGCCGGGCGCGAAGCCGCCATCACATCCGAATATGCCGGCACCACGCGCGACGTGATCGAAGTCCGCATGGACCTTGGTGGCATCCCTGTCACCCTGCTCGACACCGCCGGTCTGCGCGAAACCGAAGATCACGTTGAAAGCATCGGCATCGCCCGCGCCCGCGAGCGTGCTGTCCTCGCCGACCTGCGGGTCTTTCTTGTCGATGGCGACACACTGGCTGACCTCACCCCGCGCGCTGACGACATTATATTGCAGGCCAAGGGCGACCTGACCGGGCATCAGCCCGGCGCGATCTCTGGTAAAACCGGCCAAGGCGTTGCAGAACTTGTTGAATCTCTTCGCAAGCGCCTCGAAACCCGTGTCGCCAACATCGGTATCGCTACGCGCGAACGCCACAAGCTTTCGATGGAGCACGCCGTATCCGCGCTCCACCGCGCCGATCAGATGCTTGACCTCGGCCCCGAACACACCGATATCGCAGCAGAAGAACTGCGAAGCGCCGTCCGCGCGCTTGACGCGCTGGTGGGTCGTGTAGATGTTGAGAACATTCTTGACGAGATCTTCGCCAGTTTCTGCATCGGGAAGTGACCCGTTAAACCAAGAGGAATGTTTCACGTGAAACATCTTGATTTCGATGTGATCGTCGTTGGCGGAGGCCACGCCGGAACAGAAGCCGCCCATGCTGCGGCCCGGATGGGAGTGCGCACCGCGCTCGTCACCCTGCGCCGGGCAGATATCGGCGTCATGTCTTGCAACCCTGCGATCGGCGGCCTCGGCAAAGGTCACCTCGTGCGAGAGATTGATGCGATGGACGGTGTCATGGGCCGCGTGGCTGACCTTGCCGGCATCCAGTTCCGCCTGCTCAACCGTCGCAAAGGCCCCGCCGTCCAAGGGCCCCGGGCTCAGGCCGACCGCGCGATTTACCGTCGCGAGATGCTGCGCGAGACCGAAAACCGCGAAAATCTCAGCATTATCGAAGGCGAAACCACCGATTTCCTGATGGAGGGCGACCGCGTCACCGGCGTGAAGCTCGCGGATGAAAGTGAAATTCGCGCGCAATCCGTTATCCTGACAACGGGCACATTCTTGCGTGGCGTCATCCATATCGGCGACGTCTCCCGTCCTGGTGGCCGGATGGGTGATCGCCCTTCGGTGCGTTTGGCCGAGCGTTTGGACAGCTTCGATCTCCCCCTTGGTCGCTTGAAAACCGGCACGCCTCCCCGCCTCGACGGTCGCACAATCAATTGGGACATCCTTGAAAAACAACCCGGAGACGTCGATCCGGCGATGTTTTCCTTCCTGTCAAACGCGCCCACAGCGAAACAAATCTCTTGCGGTATCACGCATACAAACGCCAAAACCCACGAGATTATCCAAGCCAACCTATCTCGCTCTGCGATGTATGGTGGCCATATTGATGGCGTCGGGCCGCGGTATTGCCCCTCTATCGAAGATAAGGTGGTGCGCTTTGCTGACAAAAGCTCGCACCAAATTTTCCTTGAACCAGAAGGGGTTGACGATCATACGGTCTACCCCAATGGCATTTCGACCTCGCTCCCCGAAGATGTGCAGCATGATTATGTGCATTCCATCACCGGGCTTGAAGAGGCGAAAATCCTACAACCGGGCTATGCCATCGAATACGATTACGTCGATCCGCGTGCTTTGACCAACACCCTGTCGCTCAAGGCCGCTCCCGGCCTCTACCTCGCTGGCCAAATCAACGGCACAACAGGCTATGAAGAGGCCGCAGCTCAAGGGCTCGTCGCCGGTCTCAACGCTGCTTTGGCTGTTCTCAACCGTGATCCCCTGCTGTTTAGTCGCGCAGACAGCTATATCGGCGTGATGGTTGATGACCTCATCACACGTGGCGTGTCCGAGCCTTACCGCATGTTCACGTCTCGCGCCGAGTTCCGTCTGGCCCTGCGTGCCGATAATGCTGATCAACGGCTTACACCCTTGGCGCTCGACCTTGGTTGTGTGGAAGAGCCGCGCAAGCGGGCCTTCAATGCCAAAGCAGGAGCCCTCGCCGCTGGTCGTGACTTACTCGAAGGTCAAACCTGGACCCCGACAGAGCTGAATGCCAAGGGGTTTTCGATGAGCAAAGACGGTGTCCGCCGCGACGGAATGCAGCTCTTGGCCTTCCCGGACGTGGACTTTGACCGTCTCACGACGCTCGACCCCGATTTTTCAACGATTGATGCAGAGATTCGGAGCCAGTTGGAAAAAGACGCCCTCTACGCCAACTATATCGAGCGTCAAAAGCGTGACGTCGAAGCTCTCAAGCGTGACGAAGGTCAGGTTATCCCCGTTGATTTCCATTATGACGCAATTGCCGGCCTCTCGAATGAGCTTAAAACCAAACTGTCTCAAGCGCGCCCCGGAAACCTCGCCCAAGCTGGGCGCGTTGACGGTATGACACCGGCCGCTCTCGCCTTGCTGCTGGCCAAACTGCGCCAATCAAGCAAGGAGAAACGCGCGTGATGCCGAGCGCAGCGAGCTTGGATGTTTCACGTGAAACATTTGAACGACTTGAGCTTTACGCTGCCCTGCTGGCCAAATGGAATCCGCGCATAAACCTCGTTGCCAAATCCACGATTCCTGACCTCTGGACGCGTCATATCGTCGATTCTCTTCAGGTTTTCCGCGTTTTTGACGGCACCGCCACCCATTGGGCCGATCTAGGGAGCGGCGGAGGCTTCCCCGGCCTAGTCATCGCCATCGCAGCGGCGGAAACCGGCAACCCCGCCTCCACCACCCTCGTCGAAAGCGATCAGCGAAAAGCAACCTTCCTGCGCACAGTCATCCGCGAAACGGGTATAAAGGCCGAGGTCATCGCCGAGCGTATCGAAGCAGTGAGCCCGCTTAACGCGGACGTCATTTCCGCCCGCGCTCTTGCAGATCTCGGAAAACTGATGGGCTACGCCGCACCGCATCTCGCTCTGGGTGGGGTTTGCTTGTTCCAAAAGGGAAAAAACTGGAAATCCGAGGTTCAAACCGCTCGCGAAGCGTGGCAATTCTCGTATGATGCTCTCACAAGCACCACCGAATCCGATGCTGTCGTTCTGAAAATCAAAGGGCTTTCCCGTGTCTGATCCGACCCGCCCTCCGGGGCCAAAAATCATTGCCATCGCAAATCAAAAAGGTGGCGTGGGCAAAACCACCACCACGATCAACCTTGGCGCCGCCCTGGCTGAGCAAGGCTGCCGCGTTTTGGTGATTGATCTTGACCCACAGGGCAACGCCTCGACCGGGTTGGGGATCGAAAGCAACAATCGTGAATTTACCACCTATGATTTGATCCTCGGCGAAGCCGAGCTCAGCGAAGTCATCCACGACTCCGACACCAAAAACCTAAAGATCGTGCCCGCCACCGTTGACCTAAGTTCTGCCGATATGGAGCTTATTTCCAACGAAAAACGCAGCTTTTTGCTGTTTGACGCCCTTCGCCAGCGCGCAATGGACGCCTATTCGTTCGACTACATCCTGATCGACTGCCCGCCGTCGCTCAACCTGCTGACGGTGAACGCAATGGTCGCCGCGCATTCCGTTCTCGTCCCGCTCCAAAGCGAGTTCTTCGCGCTC
The DNA here is from genome assembly GCA_025916135.1 of Rhodobacteraceae bacterium D3-12. Lineage (NCBI taxonomy): Bacteria > Pseudomonadati > Pseudomonadota > Alphaproteobacteria > Rhodobacterales > Roseobacteraceae > Phycobium > Phycobium rhodophyticola. The sequence continues at coordinate 4,199,865 of CP104793.1, forward strand.
GAAGGCCTCTCGCAGCTGATGCTCACCATCCGCGAAGTCCGCCAGACCGCAAATCCCGATCTCCGGATCGAGGGGATTGTGCTCACCATGTATGATGGCCGCAATCGCCTGTCCCAACAGGTCGAAGCGGATGCCCGCGATAACCTCGGCGAATTGGTGTTCAGCACCATCATTCCCCGCAACGTCAGGGTCAGCGAAGCCCCGTCTTTCGCCATGCCAGTGCTCAGCTACGAGCCGGAATCCAAAGGCGCACAAGCTTACCGCGATCTCGCAACAGAGCTTTTGGGCAATCACGCAAGCAAAGCCGCCTAACCGCACAAAAGGAGAGCACGACATGGCCGATAAAAAACGAGGGCTGGGCCGCGGGCTGTCCGCATTGATGGCGGACGTAAATCGCGAAGAAAACGACCAAACGGAAACCCAAACGCCGCGTCGCGCCGAACAACAAATGCCGATCGAAAAGGTCAAACCAAACCCGGATCAGCCCCGCCGAACCTTTGATCCGGCCAAACTCGACGATCTCGCCAACTCGATCCGCGAAAAAGGCATCATTCAGCCCTTGATCGTGCGCCCGGACCCCAAGAAAACAGGGCAATATCAAATTGTTGCGGGCGAACGCCGCTGGCGCGCCGCACAACAGGCACAGCTTCACCAAGTGCCTGTTATTGTTCGTGAATTCGACGATACCGAAGTGCTCGAAGTCGCCATCATCGAGAACATTCAGCGCGCCGATCTCAACCCAGTCGAAGAAGCAGCGGGCTATCGCCAGCTCATCGACAAATTCGGCCACACTCAGGAACAGCTTGCCCGCGCGCTCGGCAAAAGCCGCTCGCATATCGCCAACCAGATGCGTTTGCTTGGCCTGCCGCAAGAGGTGCTCGACCTGTTGGAAGCGGATAAGCTTTCCGCCGGCCACGCCCGCGCGTTGATCACTGCCGATGACCCCGCTGCGCTCGCCCGTTTGGTTGTGAAAAACGGCCTGTCCGTCCGCGAGACCGAAGCGCTCGCCAAGAAAACTGGCGCCAACACCCCCGCCAAGCCCACGACCAAGGCAACGCCCAAGAGCAAAGACGCGGACACCGCAGCTCTCGAAGGCGATCTTTCCGCCAATCTCGGAATGAAGGTCGAAGTGAACCATGACAACGGCAAGGAATCCGGCAAGCTGGTGATCAGCTACAAGACCCTCGACGACCTCGACGATCTCTGCCGCGTTTTGACTAGTAGCTAGGCCGCGACCAGATAAAGATCAGAACGCAGCACAAAACCGCCGCCTGTATCCCGAGCAGCAACGGGCGCAGCCCAAGCGCCACCGAAATCAAAAACACCACCCCGATAGACACGGTTGCGATGCGTTTCACCCGTGGATTTATCGCGCCGCTGCTTTGCCAGTCCACGATTGGCGGCCCAAGCGTAGGGTGCGTGATCAGCCAATTGTGCAACCGTTCTGATGAGCGGGCAAAGAAAAACGCTGCCAGCAACATGAACGGCACGGTCGGCAAAAGCGGCAATACGATCCCGATCAGGCCCAGCCCGACACAGATCAACCCCAATGTTGCCCAGACAAACCGCATCTCTAACCCACAAAGAATTCTTTGATGACCGCATTCAACACCATGCGCCCCTGTGGCGTCACCCGTATATGCGTATCGGGCGGCGCGATCATGCCGATCTTCTCTAGATGCTCAAGGGTGTCGGCGGGTAACTCAGAGCCGGAAAGAAAGCTATATCGTTTAATATCAATGCCTTGCGCGGTTCTTAACCCCATCATAAGGTATTCTTCGGCCTGTTCGTGCCCCGTCAGCGCCCGGCGTTCGCTCTCTCCATAACCCGCCTCAGCAGCAGCGAGCCATTTGCCCGGCATCAGCGGTGTTTCAATCGCAAACCGTTGCCCGTCAATCGTCAGTCGCGAATGCGCTCCGGGACCAACACCGGCGTAATCGCCATAGCGCCAATAGATCTGATTGTGCCGCGATTCTTGACCCTGTTTCGCATGATTAGACACTTCATAGGCGGCAAACCCCGCCGCCTCACACATTTCTTGTGTCGCAACATACATCTCGGCCGAAAGGTCATCATCCGGCAAGCCGCGCAGCTTTCCGGCAGCATAGCGATCGCCAAACGCCGTGCCCGGTTCGATCGTAAGCTGATAAAGCGAGAGGTGATCCGGCGCAAAACTCAGCGCCCGCGCCAACTCCTCCCGCCATTCATCAAGCGTTTGATCTTGCCGCGCATAAATAAGGTCGAAATTCACCCGCTCAAATTGGGATTGCGCGATTTCCAGCGCGCTCATCGCTTCCTCGACCGTGTGCAATCGCCCCAACCGCTTCAAATCCGTGTTGTTCAGCGCCTGAAACCCCATCGAAACTCGGTTCACACCGGCAAGAGCATAGCCGCGAAACCGCTCGGCTTCGACCGAACTTGGGTTCGCCTCCAACGTCACTTCCAAATCGTTGGCAGTTGGCCAATGGGCGCGAATGCGATCCAAAATCGCCGCAATCGTTTCTGGCGCCATCAAACTTGGGGTGCCGCCGCCAAAATAGACCGAGGTTAAAACCCGTCCGGGCACGGCCTCGGCATAGCGATCCAATTCGCGCAAATAGGCTCTAACCCAGCGGGATTCGTCAATATTCGCGCTGACGTGGCTGTTGAAATCGCAATAGGGGCATTTGGCGGCGCAAAACGGCCAATGGACGTAAATGCCAAAGCCGCCTTGTTGCCAGTCTTCAGCCAAAACAACCCGCCACAAATTTGGCAAACGCATCGGCGCGATGGCTCATCGCGTCTTTGCGCTCGGGGTCCATCTCGCCAAAGGTTTCGCTTTCGCCATCGGGCAAGAACACAGGATCAAAGCCAAACCCGTTCTCGCCGCGCATCGGCCAGACGACTTGCCCATCGACCCGGCCTTCAAACACTTCGTCATGCCCATCGGGCCACGCAAGGCACAGGGTGCAATTGAACGCCGCAGTCCGCGGCGCCGGTGCGTTCTTGTCTTCCAACAACCGCCAGACCTTTTCCATCGCCATCGGAAAATCTCGCCCATCGGGCGTTTCGGCCCAATCGGCGGTGTAAACACCCGGCGCCCCGTCAAGCGCGTCGACCGTGATGCCGCTGTCATCCGACAAAGCCGGAATCCCGGTTGCTTGGGCGGCGAAATGCGCCTTGATCCGGGCGTTGCCCGCAAATGTGTCTTCGGTTTCTTCCGGCTCGTCCAACCCGTGATCGCCGGCCGAACTCACGCGCACGCCAAAAGGCGCAAGCAAAGCTGCGATCTCTCGCAGCTTGCCTTTGTTATGGCTGGCAATCACCAGCGCATCACCGTCGAACTTACGCACTGGTCGCGGCCTTTTGCATCGCAGCCAATTCGCCGACGCCCTTCTCGGCGAGGGCCATAAGCTCGTCCATTTGGGCGCGGGTAAAGGTTGAACCTTCGGCGCTCATCTGAACTTCAATCAACCGGCCATTGCCGAGCATTACGAAATTGCCGTCCACCCCGGCTTCGCTGTCTTCGGGGTAATCCAGATCCAAAACCGGCTGCCCGGCATAGATCCCACAACTGACCGCCGCCACCGGATCAACCAACGGATCAGAGGTCACTTCGCCGGTTTTCATCAGCTTGTTCACCGCAAGGCGAAGCGCAACCCAACCGCCGGTGATCGACGCACAGCGCGTGCCGCCATCGGCCTGAATAACATCGCAATCGACGGTGATCTGCCGCTCACCCAATGCAACGCGGTCAACACCCGCGCGCAGCGACCGCCCGATCAGACGCTGAATTTCAACGGTGCGCCCGCCCTGCTTGCCCGCCGACGCCTCGCGCCGCATCCGGCTTGTGGTTGAGCGCGGCAGCATCCCGTATTCCGCGGTAACCCAGCCGAGACCCGACCCCTTGATAAACGGCGGCACCCGGTCTTCGATGGTCGCGGTGCACAGCACATGCGTATCGCCCATTTTGATCATGCACGAGCCTTCTGCATGTTTTGTTACACCGGTTTCGATTGAAACCGCGCGCATTTGATCCAAATCTCTATCGGAGGGGCGCATGATATGTCCTTTCATCGCATTCTTTTTCGCAGATACAGGGCGCGCGCGACCTTGTGCAACCCCGATTGACCTTTCTGCCCTACACACCTTTAATGTCGATCGGTTCATCAAGAGCAGACAATGAGCAACAAACCCCAGGACACGGGCCAAATCCTTGCTGAAATGAATGACCGCTCGCGCGAGGTATTTCGCCGCGTGGTCGAGGCCTATTTGGAATCCGGCGACCCGGTCGGCTCGCGCACGCTCACCCGCACGCTCGAAGAGAAAGTATCCGCGGCGACAATCCGAAATGTCATGCAAGACCTCGAATTCCTCGGCCTGCTCGATTCCCCGCATATCTCTGCCGGTCGCATCCCCACGCAAACCGGCTTGCGTATGTTCGTTGACGGCTTGCTCGAAGTTGGCGACATGACAAGCGATGACCGCCAGAAAATCGACCAAACCCTCGGCAGCAACACCGCCGATGTCGGCACCATGCTTGACCGGATTGGTTCCGCCCTCTCCGGGGTGACCCACGGCGCGTCTCTCGTTCTTGCGCCAAAAACCGAAGCCCCGATCAAACATATCGAATTCGTCCACCTCGCCCACGACCGCGCCCTCGTCGTGCTGGTCTTCGCCAATGGTCAGGTTGAAAACCGCATCTTCACCCCGCCCACCGGCCAAACCCCCAGCTCGATGCGCGAAGCGGCGAATTTCCTCAACGCCCTGATCGAAGGCCGCACTCTCTCTGAACTCACCACCGTGATCCGCGATCAAATCACTGCCCGTCGTCAGGAAATCGACAGCCTCGCCGCCGATCTCGTCGATAGCGGTCTCGCCCTTTGGGAGGGCAAAGGCGAATCCCACGAGCGACTCATCGTGCGTGGCCGCTCGAATCTCCTCACCGAAGGCGCCGAAACCGACGGGCTCGACCGCATCCGAACCCTGTTCGACGACCTTGAACGCAAGCGTGATATCGCCGATTTCCTCGAACTCACCGAAGATGGCGAAGGTGTGCGCATTTTTATCGGCTCAGAGAACAAACTTTTCTCACTTTCGGGTTCCTCTTTGGTCGTCTCTCCCTATATGAACGCTGATCGTAAGATAGTCGGTGCCGTTGGCGTGATTGGCCCGACACGTTTGAATTACGGGCGGATCGTTCCCATCGTGGATTACACCGCCCAACTGGTTGGCCGGATGATTTCCGACCGGAGCTAGACCGGAGCTAAAAGGTGAAGAATGGCTGAGCGCAAAGAAGAAGAGTTCCTCGACGACATTGATACCGCCGAAGCAGAAGAGCTTGCGGATGAATTCGCTGAACTCGACGAAAACGATATCGAAATTGATGAACTCCGTGCCGAGCGGGACGAGCTGCGCGACAAATTTATGCGCGCCCTTGCCGATGCCGAAAACGCACGCAAGCGGGGCGACAAAATGCGCCGCGATGCCGAGCAATATGGCGGCTCTAAACTCGCCCGCGACATGTTGCCTGTCTATGACAACATGAAACGCGCCCTCGAAGCGGCAACCCCGGAACAGCGAGAGGTTTCCGCCGCCCTGATCGAAGGGGTCGAGCTGACCATGCGCGAATTGCTCAACGTCTTTGGCAAGCACGGCATTCAAATCGTCTCCCCCGAAGTCGGCGACCGTTTTGATCCGCAACACCACGAAGCGATGTTCGAAGCGCCCCTTCCCGGCACCAAAGCTGGCGACATCATTCAGGTCTCTGCCGAAGGCTTCATGATCCACGACCGCCTGCTGCGTCCCGCACAGGTTGGCGTCTCTTCGACGCCCAAGTCCTAAAGATTAGCTCAGGTCGTCCGCAATCCGCGGGCGGCCTGACGCCTCCACAGTGATCACCGCCTCAATAAACACGTCGCGCCCTTCAACGGCGGATTGTTTAACGTCGCGCAGGGTCGAAATCTGCACATCACCTGCCCCTGATGCCCGCGCGTCTGCCTCTGCTTGCGCGCGCAACAGCGCCTCAAGATGCGCCAAGGCGGCACCGGAGTCGTTGAAATCTTTCGGCCCGTCGTCGCCATGCACCCGAAACAGCCCCTCGGTCGGGCTTGTCACCGTGCCTTCGCGCCGCATCGTAATCCGCCCGACAACTGCGCCCACGGCATTCGCCACCTCGGCATGTTCCGGCAGGATCATGTCACAGCCCAGCCATTCGCCAACCGCCGGATAATAGCTTGCGGCTGACGCGCCAAGACCGATCACCGCCGTATTCAATCGCGCGTCGATCCGTATCAAACCTTGATGCCGCGACAGACCGGCGCGCAGCAATTCGTGCCGCGCAAGCACCTCGGGCGCTGCGTCGAATTGCGCGCCCTCCTCGGCAAAAGCAGTCTCTAACAAAGCTAAACTAGTCTGTTCTTCTAGCTGATCAATGATCATCCTCGCCAAAACATGCGCTTCCGGCGCCAACATGTTGCCCGACCCGCCGCGCCGCCGCCCAAACAGGCCAAGCGCGGTCTCGGCCGCCTTACAGTCCCAGGCGTCAACCAGTCCCAAAACATGTGCCGCGTCGGTTGGCGTCACCCCGCCAATCTGGATATAGCCGCGCTCTTGCAACCGCCGCAGCGCGCTGACCTCCATTCGGCTTTTCAACACCTCGGAGACCGGATGCAAGCCGGAGATCCGTTCAAACACCGCCAAATCCCGCGCGCTCAATCCTAGCGGTTCAAGCCCGTCAACCCGGCGCACAAACCGCGCGTCCATGTCACTCGGCGTCGACCGGCGAAGCTGCTCTTCCAACGCCCGGTGCACCAAATCGCCCGCGTCATGTGCGAGCAGGCTCACAGGAACAAGCCGCCTCGGCCCAAGGCTCAGCCCGCCTTCCAGCCCCTCGCTTTCGAAATGAACCTCGCTATCCCCGCCAAGGCCGCTGGTCCGCATCGCAACAGCCTCCACCATGGTGCGAAACGGGCCGACTCTTGCGCCATCCGGGTCAATCTTGGGCCGCCCATCGCGCAACAACGCGACATCGGTCGTCGTGCCGCCAATATCGGATACCAGCGCATCCCGCGCCCCGGTCAACCAGCTCGCCCCGACAATCGACGCGGCTGGGCCGCTCAAAATGGTCTCGATTGGCCTCTCTCGCGCCATCTCCGCCCCGATCAACGCGCCATCTCCGCGCACGACCATCATCGGGGCCAGAATGCCCAACTCGCGCAGCCGGTCTTCCGCCCGGCCAATCAATCGGTCAATCATTCCGATCAATCGTGCGTTCAACAAAGCGGTCAAAGCCCGTTTTGGCCCGTTAAGCCGCGCCGACAAGTGATGAGAGCACGACACAGGCCGTCCGGTCTTTTCGCGCAGAAGTTCGGAAATCTCCGCCTCATGTGCCGGGTTTCGGGTGGCAAACTGCGCCGCAACAGCAAAGGCGCTCACATCAGAATGCGTCTCTAACCATGCCAAAAGCGCCGAAACATCCAGCGGCGCGGCTTCTTGGCCTGCGTGGTCATGCCCGCCGCCCAAGAACAGCACCGGATCTCCTTTCAGCGCGTCCTCTAATCCGTGCCGGTTCAAATCTCTGGGGTCAAACCCGACATAGATCAAACCAACGCGCCCGCCTTGCCCCTCAACCAAGGCATTCGTCGCCAGCGTGGTCGAAAGCGCGGCCAACCCGATGTCACCGGGCGCAACGCCGGACTGTTCCAGAACGGCTTGCACCGCATTACCCACCCCAATGGCAAGGCCCTGCCGCGTCGTCAGCGCCTTTGCACTGGCGATCACCTCCCGCTCATCCCGGATCAAAACCGCATCTGTAAACGTGCCGCCCGTATCCACCCCAAGAGCAAGCGTCATTGCCGCAATCTCCCAACAGCCCAACGCGCCGCGTCGGCCACAACCTCTTCGTCGTCCTCACACCGCGCCTGCGCGTGTGGCATTAACGATTGAACGCCCGAGTTTCCGATCGCGTAAAGCACATTGCGCACAAACCGCGCCCGCCCGATCCGCTTGATCGGCGACCCGCTAAATTTCGCCCGAAAGGCGGTATCGTCCAGACCCACCAACTCGGCCAGTGGCGGCGCAATCAAATCCTCTCTCGCGTGATAGCGCACCTCGCGGGCCGTTTCGGCGAACTTGTTCCACGGACAGGCCGCCAGACAATCATCACAACCGTAGATCCGGTTGCCCATCAACCCGCGCAACTGCTCGTCCACCGGCCCTTTATGCTCAATCGTCAGATAGGAAATGCACCGCCGCGCATCAATTTTATACGGCGCGGGAAACGCATCCGTCGGACAGGCCTCCAAACAGGCCCGGCACGATCCGCAATGATCCACCTCCGCCGTGTCTGCAGGCAACTCAAGCGTCGTGAAAATCGAGCCGATGAAAAACCAACTGCCCAACTCGCGACTGACCAGATTGGTATGCTTGCCTTGCCAGCCCACCCCCGCCGCCTGCCCCAAGGGCTTCTCCGGCACCGGTGCGGTGTCCACGAAAACCTTAACTTCCGGAGCGCTCGCCGCCTCCTCAATCAACCACCGCGCCACCCGCTTCAGACGCTTTTTAACCAGATCGTGATAGTCCTTATTGCGCGCATAAACAGAGACTATTCCAGCCGAACTCTTATCAAAATCCTCCCTCGGATCATACTCCGGCGCATAGCTCTCCGCCAACATAATGACCGACCGCGCCTCCGGCCAAAGCACATCCGGCGCCCCCCGCCAATGCGCCCGCTCGGCCAACCACCCCATGGTCCCGTGATACCCTTCGCCCAAAAACCCCGACAGATCCCCGGCCACATGCCCCACATCCCACGGCCGACATATCCGACACGCCGAAAACCCCTCGGCCTCCGCCCGCGCCACTAGCAGCGTTTTCAGATCGTCACTCATGTTTCATCTGACCGGAAATATCCCGGGGGTGTGGGGGCTGGCCCCCACCTAAACCTATGTCTAGGCGCCAGCTCCCGGCTAGAGGCATCCCCCAACCCCGCAGATCAAAAATCCAGATCGGCATAATGCGGCGGCGGCAAAAACCCCGGCACCTGATCGGCCAGGATGTTACGAAATGCCGGGCGCGACTTGATCTTGGCGTACCAATCCTTCACCGCCTCGCTCCGGTTCCAATCCACGTCGGAAATATAGTCCAGACACGACAAATGCGCCGCCGCCGCGAAATCCGCCAGCGTCATGACATCCCCTGCCAACCACCGCCGCTGATCCAGCAACCACGCCATATAATCTAGGTGATACTTGATCTTCTGCGCCCCGGTTTTCACGTTCTTACTGTCGGGATACCCCTGTTTCATCACCTTCTTGTTGACCCGCTCATACACCAGCTTCGAGGTCACCTCGTCATGAAACTTGTCATCAAACCACCCGACAAGACGGCGCACTTCATAGCGCCCGACCGCGTCCTTGGGCATCAATGACACCTCGGGATAAGTCTCCTCAAGGTACTCGCAAATCGCCGCGCTTTCGGACATCACCATGCCGTCGATCTTCAAAACCGGAACCTTCCCCGCCGGGTTCCGCCGCAAAAAGTCGGGGTCCAGCTCCCAATAGCGCTCCTCAATCAGCTCACATTCAATCTTCTTCTCGGCAAGGCTCAAGCGAACCTTGCGGCAATAAGGGGAGAGCGGAACGTGATACAGAGTGGCCATGAGCATTTCGACGTTAGAATGAGGTTTGCATTCCTCAATGGCGCTTTACGCGGGAATTTTCAATCCTCGAAACACGCAGCCCGCCCGTCCCGGCGGATTGTCTCCGCCCCGTCCAAAATCGAACGTGCCCGCCGCGCCAGCGCCTTGCTCGGCCGCGAAGCCGAGCGCGTCTTGGGTGAGGGCAAGACCGCCGCCAATCTCGCGGCCTGCAATGGCGACAATTTCGCAGGGGTCACGCCAAAGTAATGTTGCGCCGCCGCGTCGACGCCAAACACGCCCTCGTCAAACTCTGCGATGTTCAAATACACCTCGATAATCCGCCGTTTGGTCCAGATCGCTTCGACCACCGGGGTGATCACCGCTTCCAACGCTTTGCGGGTCCAATTGCGCCCTTGCCAGAGATAGACGTTCTTGACCACTTGCTGGCTGATGGTCGACGCCCCGCGCCCGTCCCCCTCTTCCAAGGCGGCGCGAATGGCCTCTACATCAAACCCCCAGTGAAGACAGAAATTCGCGTCCTCTGCGGCCACCGCCGATCGCGCCATCACCGGCGCCACTTCGCTCAGAGGCACCCAAATATGGTCCAAACCGCCTAACCTGCGTGCCTCGGCCCGCATGTAAAAGGTCTTTGAAGGGTTAAAAATTGTATGCAGCGACACGACAATCAACGCTGTGGCCAAGACCAAAATCACCAACCGAAACGCCCACCGCCGAAGCCAGCGAAACGGGCGCAGCGCCTGATCGACCACGCCGGTTTTCAGCTTGGAAGCCTTGCTGCTCGCCTTGGTCTTTGATTTGGGTTTTGCTTTGGTGTTCTTCGCCATGCATTTGCTATAGGCGAGTGCGCCCGCTTGGAAAAGCCTCAGGCCGCCAGCATCGCGGCTTCAAACCCTTTTGCCATCGGTCGTGCCAATCCGGCACCGGTCCGCGACCCAACAAGCAACTCGGGGAACAGCGCTCTGATCTCGCGCAATGTCCCGCGATCCGCGTGCCCCTGCAAGGCCGCCGGATACAGGCTTTCGGACCATACCCCATGTGCCGACACGATCTCATGCGCATCACATAACAGGTGCAGATAGGTCACTGTTTCACAAGGAACGATCCGCACAGTCAGCCCGTTAACCAGATGTTTGGCGGCGACAAGAACCTCATCAACGCCGCAAAACAATTCGGCCTGCCAACCGCTGACAAGAACGCGGTGATTGGGCGACACCACCAACGGCGCATCATTGCCAACCGCTCCGGTTTCAAACCGAACAGGTGCAAATTCATCTTTGCCGCAAATGCTCTGCGCCCCGATCCATCTAATCGGCTGCGCCCCATGATCGCGGGTTAACACGGCATCGCCTACGCAAAGCGTTTCGATCCGCCGCGCACCCTCGGGCGTGTCAATCAACGTGCCGGGGGTGAAACAGATCGGCCCAAGGTCGCTAACATTCAGCGGCCCCTGCGTTGTGACGCCGGTCGCGCCGACAAGCGTGCCATTCTGAAGCGCCTGCCCGTCGGTGGGGGTAAACACCTGCCGCCCATCGGCGAGGTATAGCGTGGTGCCGGTATAGGTGATGTTGCCCACGCCGGGCACGTTGACGGTGACGGTATCACCCGGCCAGCTGGAAATCACATCCTGCCCATCAACGCTGTCATCATTGTTCAAATCAATATCGCCATCATCGTTTTGGTCGATGAGGTCATAGACATTGAAAGTCATCGCCGTGCCCGCCGCCGGCGGGCTATACGGGTCAATGATGAAAAACTGGTCTGTATAGGTCGTCGGCACGCGCGCGCCTCATTTCTTAGGGTGTTACACGCTGACGACGTTGCCGCCGAAAAGCGGCGCAAATACGGTCATATTTCGTTGATTCCCGCGCAAAAAACCCCGGAAGCCTTTGGGCCGCCGGGGGTTATTTTTTCTTAACGCTGTGAAAACAGTCTCTATTCCGCAGGAATAGCGCCTTTTTCCGTGCTCAGCGGATGCGCCAGATGCGCCAACATCTCTTTCGGGCAAACCTGAAGGAAATTAGCCCGCTCAAGATCCCAATGCTGCAGAATATCCGCCGCCTTGGCGCTGCCGGTCTCTTTCAGGTGCTGCTCGATCAAGCCTTTAAGCTGGCTTTCCCAATGGGCCACCGTCACCGGACAGGTGACAAGCGTTTCCATATTCATCAGCTTTTCGGCATCGCCTTCGGGATCGTAAAGATACGCCATCCCGCCGGTCATCCCCGCGCCAAAGTTGGCTCCGATACTGCCAAGGATCACAGCGATACCGCCGGTCATGTATTCACACCCGTTGCTGCCGCAGCCCTCGATCACCACTTTGGCACCCGAATTTCGCACGCCAAACCGCTCTCCCGCGCGTCCGGCGGCGAACAGATAGCCATCGGTCGCGCCATAAAGCACGGTGTTACCGATGATGGTGTTTTCGCTTGCCACCAGCGGTGAATGCATCGGCGGGCGGACAATAACCATTCCGCCTGACAAGCCCTTGCCGACATAGTCATTGGCATCACCGCTGACTTCGATCTTTAGCCCCGGCGCGGCAAACGCCCCCAGCGATTGACCGGCACTGCCAGTCAGCTTCACGGTCAGATGATCGGGCTGGAGCGCGTTGCGCATCCCGAAATTCTGCACGATATGGCTCGACACCCGTGTGCCCACCGTCCGATGCGTATTCTGCACGGCATAGGAAAGCTGCATCTTTTCGCCTTCCTCAAGGAAGCGCCGCGCATCGCGCACGATCTCTGCGTCCAAAGTGCGGGGCACTTTGTTGCGCTTTTTCTCGCGGTCATAAACGATGTCTTTCGCGCCATCCACGGTCAGCAGAAGGGGGTTCAGGTCGAGATCATCCAAATGGTCCGCACCCCGGCTAACTTGGCTCAGCAGATCCGCGCGCCCGATGACTTCGTCAAGGCTCCGCGCCCCGATCTCGGCCAGAATCTCGCGCACTTCGGTGGCATAGAAGGTGATCAGGTTCACAACCTTATCCGCCGATCCGGTGAACTTCGCACGCAGGTCTTCGTCCTGTGTGCACACGCCAACCGGGCAGGTGTTGCTCTGGCACTGGCGCACCATGATGCAACCCATCGCGATCAACGCGGCGGTGCCGATGCCGTATTCCTCGGCACCCATCATCGCGGCCATGACAATATCACGCCCGGTGCGCAGCCCACCATCGGTGCGCAGCGTCACCCGGTCGCGCAGCTTGTTCATCGCCAGAACCTGATGCGCCTCGGTCAGGCCCATCTCCCACGGGAGACCGGCATATTTGATCGACGTCGCCGGCGACGCGCCCGTGCCACCGTTATGCCCGGACACAAGGATAATATCCGCCTTGGCCTTGGCCACACCGGCGGCAATCGTGCCAACCCCGGACGAGGCCACAAGCTTCACCGTCACCTTACACCGCGGGTTGATCTGCTTGAGGTCATAGATCAGCTGCGCCAGATCCTCGATCGAGTAGATATCGTGGTGCGGCGGAGGAGAGATCAGCGTCACCCCCTTGGTCGAATGCCGCAACCGCGCGATCAGATCGGTCACCTTCATGCCGGGCAATTGCCCACCCTCGCCGGGCTTGGCCCCCTGCGCGACCTTGATCTCCAGCTCTTCGCACTGGTTCAGGTATTCCGCCGTCACGCCAAAGCGCCCCGACGCAACCTGTTTGATCTTGGCCGACGGGTTGTCGCCATTCGGTTCGGGAACGAAATGCGCCGGATCTTCGCCGCCCTCGCCACTGTCCGACTTCGCGCCAATCCGGTTCATCGCCACATTCAGCGTCTTATGCGCTTCCGGCGACAACGCCCCAAGGCTCATCCCCGGCGTCACAAACCGCTTACGGATCGCCGTGATGCTCTCGACCTCTTCGATCGGCACCGGATTGCCCAGCGGCTTAATCGCCAACAGATCGCGCAAATGGATCGGCGGGTTGCTCTGCATCGCCTTGGAATACTGCTTCCACATGGCATAGCTCGACCGGTCACAGGCGCTCTGCATCAAATGCATGCTCGTCGCGCCCCATGCATGTGTCTCGCCTGACTGACGCGCTTTGTAAAACCCGCCAACCGGAAGCACATCAACCCCTGAGCGCCACCCGCGTGCGTGGATCTCCTCGGCCTTGCGCTGAATACCATAAACCCCGATCCCGCTGATCCGGCTCAACATTCCGGGGAAAAACTCGGCGCACATCGCCCGGCTCAAACCCACAGCCTCGAAATTCAAACCGCCGCGATAGGAGGAGATCACAGAAATCCCCATCTTCGCCATGATCTTCAAAAGCCCCTGATCAATCGCCTCGCGATAGCGCGCGATGTTCTCGCTCAGGCTTCCATCAAGCAACCCGCGCCCGATCCGATCAGCAAGGCTATCCTCGGCCAGATACGGGTTCACCACGGTCGCGCCACAGCCCACCAGAACCGCAAAATAATGCGGGTCAATGCACTCCGCCGCCCGCACGTTCAGCGAACAGAAGGTCCGCAAACCCTTCTCGGTCAGCCCCGAATGCACCGCGCTTGTTGCCAAAATCATCGGCATCGCCACCCGGCCTTCGCCCTGATGTTGATCCGTCAGAACAATATGCCCCGCGCCCGACCGCACCGCATCTTCGGCTTCGGCCCTGATCCGTGTCAACGCGTCCCGCAGCGCCGTGCGCCCGTCATCCGCTCCAAAGGTACAGTCGATCTCAACCAGATCGGCGTTGAACTTCTTGGTCAGCTCGTCCCACTGCGCATTGCCAACAAACGGGCTCTCCAGCACGATAATCTCGGTCTGCGCGCTGCTCTCATCCAGCACGTTCTTGAGATTGCCAAACCGGGTTTTCAAACTCATCACCCGGTATTCGCGCAGACTGTCAATCGGCGGGTTCGTCACCTGGCTAAAGTTCTGGCGAAAGAAATGGCTCAGCGGGCGGTATTTCGTCGACAGAACCGCGCTGGGCGTGTCGTCGCCCATGCTGGCCAATGCCTCTTTGCCATCCTCGGCCATCGGCGCAAGAATCTGCTCCAGTTCTTCAAGGGTAAAGCCCGCCGCGATTTGACGCTTGCGAAGCTCCTCACCCGAAAACAGCGGCTTCTCGTCCAGATCCTGAAGCGTTTCTTCCAGCTCGGTGATCTTCTTGACCCATTCGCCAAACGGTTGGCTTGCGGCCATCTTGTCCTTGATCTCGGTGTCGTGGAACAGCTTGCCTTCTTCCATATCCACGGCCAGCAATTGACCGGGGCCAAGCGCGCCTTTTTCCTTCACCGATGTTTCGTCAACCGGCACCATGCCGGCTTCCGATCCGGCGATCAGCATGCCGTCGCCGGTCACGACATAGCGCATCGGGCGCAGGCCGTTCCGGTCAAGCCCGGCACAAACCCACCGCCCATCGGTCATCGCCAATGCGGCCGGGCCGTCCCACGGCTCCATGACCGAGTTGCAATAGGAATACATGTCGCGCCACGCCTCGGGCAGCTCAACCGCCTGTTTGGACCAGCTTTCTGGCACCAGCATGGTTTTCGCCATCGGCGCCTTGCGTCCGGCCCGCACCAGCACTTCGAAAACCGAATCCAAGGCGGCGGAATCCGACGATCCGTTCTGGATGATCGGCTTGATGTCCTCGGCCAATTCGCCAAAAGCCGAGCTCGCCATGCGAATCTCGTGGCTCTTCATCCAGTTGACGTTGCCTTTAAGCGTGTTGATCTCGCCGTTATGCGCCAACATGCGGAACGGTTGCGCCAACCACCATTGCGGGAAGGTGTTGGTGGAATAGCGCTGGTGATAGATCGCATAGGCGCTCTCGAACCGCTCATCCAGCAGGTCGGGGTAAAACTCCGCCACCTGTTCGGCCAACATCATGCCTTTGTAAATGATGCTCCGGCACGACAGCGAACACAGGTAAAGCGCGCCAACACCGGCCTTGGCCGCTGCTTTCTCGATCCGGCGGCGAATGACATAAAGCTCGCGCTCGAATGTCTCTTCGTCCACGCCTTTCGAGTTGCTGATAAGGATTTGCTCGATCTCGGGGCGGGTCGCGTTGGCTTTCTCGCCCAGACAATCAATCTCGACCGGCACGTGCCGCCAGCCATAGATGTAATAGCCCATGCGCAGAACTTCGGTTTCCACGATGGTCCGGCATTTTTCCTGTGCGCCGAAATCGGTGCGCGGCAAAAACACCTGCCCAACGGCGATAAGCTCGTCAATATTCGGCTCATGCCCGGTGCGCCGGATTTGGTCATAGAAAAACGGCGCCGGAATCTGAAGGTGAATGCCCGCGCCGTCGCCGGTCTTGCCGTCCGCATCAACAGCCCCCCGGTGCCAGATCGCCTTGAGCGCGGTAATCCCGGCTTCCACCACTTGGCGGCTCGGTTGCCCGTCGATGCTCACGGCAAGGCCAACGCCGCATGACGAATGCTCATGCTCTTCCCGATACAGGCTCTTTTCGGCCATCACTGCGCGGGCGGCTTCTTCTTTCGCGGCCCAGCTGTCGTCGAATTTGGTCATTTGACCTCTCCTTCATCGGGGGCATCAAGCGCGGAACATCTCCGGTTGGCTTCATGCTTTGTTCATTACATGGGTCAACAATCTTGACCCGTTAAGACTTAGGGGCGGAGTCTGACGGCAGCCGTGAGTCAGCCGGATGTCAGCCGAGAGTCACCCCCTCGTTTTTTCATTCAGCGGCGATTTCGTTAACACTGTTCAAACGCTGCAAAATCGCGTCGGCACAGTCGCGCCCGTCCTTGATCGCCCAAACAACAAGGCTGGCACCGCGCACGATGTCGCCCACTGCGTAAACACCATCCAACTCGGTCGCCCCGGTCAGATATTGCGCCTTTACCGTGCCCCAGCTGGTCACGGTCAATTCCGGCGCATCCCACAGCATCGGCAGGTCTTCGGCTTCAAACCCAAGCGCCTTGATAACAAGGTCCGCGCTCTCGGTGTAATCCGCGCCTTCGATCACTTCGGGGCTTTGCCGTCCGCTGACATCCGGTGGCCCAAGCCGCATTTTTTGGACCATGACACCGCTGACGGGATCGCCGACAAACCCTTTTGGTGCGGCCAGCCATTCAAAGATAACGCCTTCTTCCTCGGCGTTTTGCACTTCGCGCTGGCTGCCCGGCATGTTGGCCCGGTCACGACGATAAAGACATTTGACGCTCTCCGCGCCCTGACGGATCGCCGTGCGCACACAGTCCATCGCCGTGTCGCCACCACCGATCACAATCACCTTTTTGCCCTTGGCGTTCAGCGTGCCATCTTCGATTTCCGGCACCGTGTCGCCAAACGAAAGCCGGTTGCTTGCGGTCAGGTAATCAATCGCGCGCTCGATGCCCTTGGCACCGGACCCCGGACCCTGCAAATCCCGTGTTTTATAGACGCCGGTGGCAATAATCACCGCGTCATGTGCGGCCCGGATTTCGTCAAACGAGATGTCCTTGCCGACTTCGCAATTCAACTTGAACGTCACCCCGCCTTGCTCAAGCAAGTCGTTGCGCCGCATCACCACGTCTTTTTCCAGCTTGAAGCCCGGAATGCCATAGGTCAGCAACCCGCCCGCGCGGTCATAGCGGTCATAGATCGTGACCTGAATGCCCGCCCGTCTCAGCCGGTCCGCCGCTGCTAGCCCACCGGGGCCTGCGCCGATGATGCCAACGCTTTCCTTGCGCTCGGCGCTGGGATTGGCGGGTTTGACCCAGCCCTTTTCCCAGGCTGTGTCGGTGATGTATTTTTCGACCGACCCGATGGTCACGGTGCCGTGGCCGCTCTGTTCGATCACGCAATTGCCTTCGCACAGCCGGTCCTGCGGACAGATACGCCCACAGATTTCGGGGAATGTGTTGGTGCTCTGGCTCAGCTCATAAGCTTCTTCCAACCGGCCCGTCGCGGTCATGCGCAGCCAGTCGGGGATGTTATTGTGCAGCGGGCAATGGCTCTGACAATAGGGCACGCCACACTGGCTACACCGGCTGGCTTGCTCTTCGGCCTTGGCCTTGGCAAATTCCGCGTAAATCTCGTCGAAATCCTTATTGCGCACACTAGCGCCCCGTTTCTCGGGCATATCCCGCTCTACGGTCACGAATTTCAGCATCGGTTGCTTGGCCACAGCTTGCTTCCTCACATTCATCAAAGCGAACCGCCTAATACCCCACCGCCAGAACGATTAAAAGGCAGTAATATTGACCTATATTCCGATAGATCACCGAAAAACGAAATTTTTCAACTCAACCTCGTGAAAAAAGAAACCGAAGCGGACCCAACTGCTCACTTTCCCTTTTTGCCGCCCCGATTTATAGCTGTTTCTAACGATAAAAAGGCCGAGCATATGCCGCTGTTTCATCTGATTCTCGTGGCCCTGATACAGGGAATCACCGAATTTCTGCCGGTGTCCTCCTCCGGCCACCTGATCCTTCTGCCCCGCCTTACCGGCCTTGAGGATCAAGGACAGGCGATAGATGTCGCCGTCCATGTTGGTACACTGTTCGCCGTGGTCGCATATTTTTGGCCTGATGTTCGCCAAGGTCTCGCTGGTGTTCCGCGCATGCTCACCGGGAAAATCGACACCCCCGGATCGAGGCTCGCTTTCCTTCTGATGATTGCCACTGTCCCCGCGATCCTCGCCGGTCTTCTGCTCAAAATCACCGGCCTCAGCGATGACATGCGCACGCTCAAAGTCATTGGCTGGACCATGCTGCTTTTCGGTCTTCTGCTCTACTGGGCCGATCAGAAGGGGCCCAGCACCAAAACCCAAGGCGATTGGTCCATCAAAGACGCTGTGTTATTTGGCTTATGGCAAGCGGTCGCTCTTATCCCCGGTACCTCACGCTCCGGTATATGCATCACCGCGGGTCGCATGATGGGCTACGCTCGTCAGGACACAGCCAAAATTGCCATGCTCATGTCCATCCCGGTGATCTTCGCTTCCGGCGCTCTAACGTCGCTCGAAGTGATCTCAACTGCCGACATGCAAACCGCCAAAGATGGCGCAATCGCCGCCTTGTTCAGCTTTATTGCCGCCCTGGCCGCGCTCACTTTGATGATGCGGCTTCTTCGCACAACCAGTTTCACGCCCTATGTAATCTACCGGGTTGTGCTCGGCCTTGTTTTGTTGGGCTTGGCCTACTCCCAGTCACCTACCGCTTAATACAAGTCAGGCCGTGTCGGGCGCTCCGCCCAATACACTTTGGCAACGGTCAGCAATTGCGCTGTGGCATCGGTCCCAGAGTCGGGCAACCCATGTTCAGCGGCCCGTGCATTTAACACTTTTCGCGTTGCAGGGCCAATCGCCCCATCAACAGCAAGCGACGCGCCAAGCTCGTTCAACAACGCCTGAGTTGCCTTCGACAAATCTCGCTTCGTTGCCCCGTCCAGTATCTTTTGCGCCGCCGCCGCCGCGTCGTCGTCGGGCAAATGAACAGTCTTGGCCGCGCGGATCAACCCTTGGTAAATCTCTTCACCGCCGACTTCTCCATTGGTGATCAGAAAGGCGCCGTTCGCTCCGCCCCAACCATCACCGCGCTCTAACCCAAGGTCGTACCAGCGCAACGCTTCATCCTTGGTTTTGCCTGGAAGCTGCTCTTGAACTATCATCCGCCCGATTGCGGCCGGTGATTTCGGGTGCCCGCCATCAGCCCCCTTTTTGAACCATTTGAACGCTTCCTGAAAATCCTTGCTTCCGGTTTCAAGCCCGAACAACGCGACAAACCCCAAGTTATGATATCCGTAAATGTCATCACGCGCCGCCGAGGCCCTAAGATACTCCATCCCGCGCTCAGGAAGAAAATAGTTGCTGCTCTTAGAGAGGAAGAAAACACCCAGTTCATTCATCGAATACGTATGCCCAAGCTCAGCAGAGCGATCTAACAGTTCAAACCCGCGCTCCCGCTCCGCTTTCGTTTCGCCATTGCGCAAAAGCATCAAGCCCCGCGAGTGAATTGCAAAGGGATCCCCCGCCGCTATCCCCTCTTCAAACAGGGCATTCGCACGGACCAAGTCATACGGAACCTTCACAAAGTCCCGGTCAATTTGTTCGCTCGACAAAAGCCGCGCTATACCGTGCTTGGCACGCACATATCCGGCATCCGTTGCATCCTGAAAACTCGTCATCGCGGCTTCAAACCGCCCGGCGGCGAGCTCGGCGCGACCAAGTTGATAGCGATAGCGGGGAAGGTCCGGGTTCTGCGCTGCGGCCGTTCGACAGTATTCAAGCGCTGGCAGAACCTCAATTTCGTTAGGTAGCCGATAATACCCAACACTCCCGGAATCCAAGGCGTCACCAGCAGCAAGATCGCATTTGTTCACCGGCATCGTGAGCGAGACATCTACAGCAGAGCTAACGTCACCTACGCTTACATCCAGCACAAAACGGGCCTTATTGACCTGCTCATAACCAGCGGCTCGTTGCTCGGAAATCACCGGAACAAACGCCAAACCACCCTTGTCACTGCTTGAGACCGTGCCGTTCTTTGGCGCGGTCGCGAGGGTCACCTGAAACGCATCAGAAAGTTTTAGCGCCTGCGCCAACAGTGGACCCAGTTCGATCCGCCTGTTGAAATCTGCAGTGAGAGAAATCGCCTTGGGCAACACTACCGGTGTATCAACCGGCACAACCGGAACCACCGGGGCGACCGCTGGTTCACTCTGCCGTGGCTCGCCAGCGTTTGCCTTGGGCACCGTCGCCTGCGCTAACATCAAACCGCGCGGGCCTCCATTCGCATCGCCAAACTGAAACGGCTTTACAAGGGTCGAACTTTCCCAAGGTACCTGCTTGCCTTTGGTTGATTGATAAACCGCCTCGCGCACCTTTGAGAAAACGGATTGCGCCGGATCCGACGGGGCGCTGTTCAACACGTCCAGTATGGCAGTGGTATATGGGCTATTGTCGCCCTCGCCATCGAACGCCACCATGCCCGGTGACGTGCTGAAAGCTACCAAAGAGTTGAGCGGGGTGCGGAACACTTCAAACCCCGATTTGGCTTCAAACAAGCTTGCATCCAAATTCCCGGCTAGCTTCACATTGGGAAACGGGTTGTCGCGACAAGCGTCGATAATCGCGATATGCACTTCACCACGCGCCGACAGAAGTTCGATAACGCGATCCAACGTTACACTCTCAACCGGCAGATCGTAAATGCTGTCAAAGGAAACGTCGACCGGAAGCAGGTAATTCCGTCGCCCAATCTGCACCCCATGCCCGGCATAAAAGAAAACGATCTCGGCGCCGTCGCCGACGTTGAGAATGGATTGCCTGAGCAGTGTCTCAAACCCACGACGATCTACGTCATAGGCGTCGAACACCGTGAACCCAAGCTCTCTAAGCTTGGCTGCCATTTTAACCGCGTCGTTGCGTGCATTGTCGAGGTCAACAACCTCTTTGTAATCCTGATTGCCTATGACAACCGCCAGCCGTTCATGAGTTTGCGCTTGGGCTTGAGTTGCAAACAGTCCAAGCAGGACAGTGGCTCCGAACATCCGCAACAGACCCAATGCGCGTTCCATGAGATTAGCCCCAGCCGCCAGCACCGGACCCACCACCTGATCCACCAGTAGACGGCGCAGTGTTTGCGGGCGGCGCAGGTGGGGCTGGGCGTGTTGGTGGTGTCGGTGCGGGCGCACTAACCGGTGCAGGCCGTGGCGAAGCCTTCTTCTTTTTCTTTTTCGCGACCGCCGGTGCCGGAGCACGACCCCGCGCAGGCGCTTGGGACTTTGCTATTGATTTTGCCTTGGCCTTCTGACTGCCACCTTGCGGCGCAGGTGGTGTCACACATGCTGAAAGCGCAAAACAGCACACTAGGGCCGGAATCATCCTGAACATGGTCAAATCCTCTTCCAATCTATCGTCGTTCGAAACCGAACAAACGTGGCGCCGCAATTTAACGCGCCTGACTTAAAAACTTGCGAGGCAATCACCCCTCGCTCAACACTACTACAAATTTCGCTCTGCCGCTAAGCAGGATTTCCTTACCCTTCGATCTGACCATATGCGGCTCGCAGGCTTCGTTGGGTTCCGGGCCCGAAATCTCCGTCAATCGAGCCACGGTAAAATTTGTTCTGATACAACTTTTGTTGAAGCGCCCGACGAGTCGCAGGCAATAGCGTATCATGATGTAGCGTCAGCGCCTTTAGCACTTCGGGATTGCCGGCGCGCAGCGCTTGATAAAAATATGTTGCTGCATCCTCGGCGGTTTTGCCCTGAACAAATCCGTCGTCGATCATCGAGGCGTAATTGAACATCGCTGGCGCGTTGTTTCGCTCCGCTCCACGGCGGAAAAATTCAATTCCCTTGGTCGTATCCGGCACCAATCCCAACATGCCCTCGATTTGAAAAAACCCCATGTCACTCAATGCTGGGCCGTAATCCTGACGCGCTGCGGCTTGGTAATAAGTCAAAGCTTTGGCCGGGTCGGGTGCGGTGCCAATTCCGGTTTCGTACAACCGGCCCAACTCATACATGGCCTCTGGATCGCCCAGCTTTGCCGCCCGTTCAAGATAGCCGCGCGCCGCATCCGGATCATACCGTGGGCTTTCCGGGTGAAGCCGCATCATCCCAAGGATAATCATCGAGCGCACATCGTTTTGATCTTCGGCTAGGATCTCGTATTGCTGCTCAAGATTTGGGTTCACCTTTGACCACGCCTCGATCCGCCCCTTCATCCCCAACGCCAGCGTTTGATCCCTGTGACCTGATGAGGCGACGAAAACAGGGAGCCCGGTAAGCGAGCCATAGGTATGCGGCTCTTGCCGGTTGCCTGTGCGTTGCAAAACGTCATCGCGAATTGCCCGAAACATTAACGAAATCTCAAGCTCAGGCCGCGCTAGCTTGTCCATCAAAGCCAAAGCAAACGGGCTATTGTCCCCCTCGCCATCCAAGGCAACGTTGCCATCACGTGCCGCAAAGGCGACCATGGTGCCACGGTCCGGTGATGGCGGCGCCAACCCCCTTGCTCCACGTGTGGTTTGCGAACTGTCACCGGCATCAACCGTCTGCGTCAAATCAATGGCATCGCCGAATGGATTGTCGCGGCAGGAATCCAAAATCACGATCCGCATTTTGCGCGCGCGATCAACAGAGTGCAGCAACCCTTTGAGGGATACAGATTGTTGTTGAATGTCCTTATTGGACTTCACATCGGCATCAACCGGGATCAGAAAGTTCTCGCCCTGAACCTCGACCCCATGCCCCGCGAAGTAAATCAGCGCAAGATCCGCCTCCTCTGCCTTGAACGCAAACTCATCCAGCGCCGCACGAAGCTCGGCCCCGCTGACATTGATCAAGGTCGTAACCTCGAACCCGATACCCCGCAGCGTTTCTGATAGGTCGGTCGCATCGTTGACGGTGTTTTTGAGAGGCGGGATCGAACGATAGTCCGAAATCCCGATAACCAACCCGATTCGCTCCGCCGCATTAGCGGGGAGCGTCAAAGCAAACAGGAAGACCAGCAGAAGACTGCGCATGGTATACCTCGATATCTAAAGTGTGCGTAATATAAACAGCTTGCGTATGAAACGGCGTGAGCCGCCATCAAACTATAGCGATCTGTGAGGCGTGAACCAAGTCTGGGAAACCGTGCTTGACGAAACACCGAACAAAACAGTGTGATAAGCTAAGATTTATAGATCTGTATTATCCGGCGTAACAGCGGCCCCCATGGTCAAAACCCACCAAGGCGCGTGTTGACGTGATTGACCATTGGGGGCGATCGTTATGTCGTGATTTTCACTAACTTACTTTTCTCGAAGGCGTTTTATGATGACCCAACCTTTATCGCTCCTCGCTTCCGTTGCTGGCGCTATTCTTGCGGCCGGATTGACGACAGCGCCGTCTACCGTTTCAGCCAGCAGTCAATCACCGTTCTTTGACGCGCCGATCGTTGCGCCCGATAGGTATGTGCCTGACATTGTGGTGCGTGTTCAGTCCGAAGAAGGTAGCGGCGAATATGGCGGCGAAGGCCCCACCACCGGGACACCCTCGCCACCTACGGCGTCTTCGCCAATGAACTCTCCCATCGCGGTAACGCGCGCCCTTCGCTCGGCTACGCAGTTTTGTGGCAAACTCACAGGTGGTGCTTATGCGGTTGATTGCCTCGCCTATGAATATTGGGAAATCCAACGTCAGCTCCCTGATGTCGGCGAGATGGCAGAGGTCAAAAAGGTGCTGGCCGACACATCCAAAAAATTGCGTGCCCTTGCCAATGCAAACCAAAGCAAAACTGCCAAACCAATCCGGGTGAGCAAAAGCGGAAAGCGTTTCAATCGTGTGCTCGTTCCGGTTCAACGCCAAAAGCTGCCAAGGATTTCGCGTGACGCGGCACGGATTATCAACAACGGCGCCACGCTATTGATTCGCGCCAGTGGTGATTCCAACCGCAAACGCGCTCAGTATCAACAAATCGCCAAGTCCATGCAGACCGGCGCGATCCTTTTGCGCTCGCTCTAGGGGCGCGCGTCAAGAATACGGCTGGCCATGCCGATTATTTCGGTCTCACCCGATTTCACCGCCGCACCCAGTGCTTCGGCCACCGAACGCACGCTTTCGTCACGTGGACGGCGCATATCAAATAGCGGTTCACGGCTCAAAATCGCGATCACTTCGCTTTTGCCGTAATCGCTATCCGTCACCTGCATAGCCAGACGTTTCTGATCGGCAAGAAACTCGTCCAGCGACCACAAGACCCGCACCCGCCGGACCCCGTTTTCCAACACGCCCAACCCTTCAACGGCGTGTTGGGTGCGGTTGATGTTGGGCAGCACGTGGAACACTTTGCCGGTGTTATCCACCACCAATACCCAAAGCGACCCTTGGTTCAGATTGCCGGGCAGCAATATATCGACAACCGGATTTTCCCCTGTCCGAAACACCCCGGTCAGCGCGCTTTTCCCGGTCTTTCCATGGCTGAGAGAGATCGAAACACTTTGACTTGGCGCTTGCGGAAGAACCGCGCGAATTGCACAAAGATCTTCGTTCAATATCGTGGTTTCAAAGCGCAGTGTCCGATCCCCGATTTGTGGCTCTAACATCGCCTTTATGGCGTCTACGTCGCCTGCGGCGGCCAAATCACCGCTGATCGAAATCGCGTCATAAATCGCATAGCTTTGCGCCGGCGCGTTGCGTTGCTCAAGCCGTCCACAGGTCGACAGCCTGTCCAAAGCCTGCTGCACCTTGTCCACCCCAAGGCGCTCTGGTCCGGCAATAATATCCGGGGTCACGCTGATCCCCGCGGTTGTGCTCCAACTGCTCAGCTCCTGTATCAGCCGCTGTTTATCCGCCCGGCTCGTGGCAAGGCCCGAAACATCGGCCTTGGTATTATCAAGCTTTACGTCCCAGCGTTCCAAACCGGCGGCAATTGCAACCAATTCACCCGCCTTGGTTGGCCACGTCTCAAACGGCATCCCCTGTGCCAGCGTGATCGCCTCTTCTCTGGGCAATCGCCCCATGACCTCGGCCATAGCGGCACGTAAACCCGTTGCTTTTTCCTTGTCCGGCGCATGGGCGGAAAACGTGAAATCCCCGGTTTCGCTCTTCGCCGCACGCAGCTCATAAGGGTCTGCAATTGGCAAAGGCGGCTCAAACAGTTGATCCAGAGCCCCGGAAAGCCATGCCCCCAAACCACCAGCCAAAAGCAAACCGCCAAGCAAAAGCGGCACAACCGCAGACCGTCGTTTTTTGCGCTCACGCCGCGACCGACGTTTACCGCTCTTTCCATCCTTGCGGTCTTCAAGCGGCTTGAGCATCCCACCCAATCGTTCAAGCGCCTCTTCCGCACTTTGTGGGCGGCGGTTCGGATCCGGGTCGGTCAACCATTCGATCAATTCGCGCAGCGGACCCTGAAGCCCCGACAGGTCGAGCGGCTCGGCTTTACGCCGCACGATCTCGCCCGGTGTTGTCCCTAGAAACGGAATGTCCCGCCGATACGCCGCCAATAACGAAGCGCCAAGCGCATAGAGATCGGTGCGCCGGTCCGAATGCCCTTCAAGCTGTTCTGGCGCGGCGTATTCATACTTTCCGGCAAAGTCATTGCCGACAATCGTCATCGCTCCGGCGGTTGTGTCCTTTGCAATACCGAAGTCAATGATAGTTGCCCGCTCCGGATCGCCGCCGCGAAGGATGATATTGTCAGGTGACAGGTCGCGATGCACGATCCCGTTCGCATGGGTCGGCACCAACCCCTCCAAAACCCGGTGTGAAATCACCAAAAGCTCGCGATCATTCAGCTTGCGATCGCGCATCACGTCGTTCACCGACGGACCGTCGATAAAGTCCATCACAAGGAAGACATGCCCCTGATCGCTGCGCGAACATTCGATGTATCGCACCACCGCATCATGCAGAATCGCCCGCATCTGGTCTTCGCGCTTCATCAAAGAGACGTAATCGTCGTTCTGCGAAAACCGCGCGTTCAGAGCCTTGATAGCAATCTCGCGCTCGTTGATCTGGTTGCGCGCCAGATACACCTCACCCGTGCCGCCACGCCCTAGAATCCCTATGATTTCATAGGTGTTGTTCAGCACCTGACCAATCTTGAAAATGTCGGTCGGCATCGGGTCTTTCATCTAAGGCTCCCTCTTGCCAGCCCCGGCCCATTGCCCAAGCCACGCAGAAAAAATGTCGCCCGGTATGGAATTCCGGTCTATGCTTATCTCAATACAAATTCGATTATTTCACCGCATTTAGGTGACAACAACATTTTTTCGGAGATTTAACATGGCCGCCCGAGGCTCCCAGGAGACTGTTAAACGCAAGGAATTGGTCGGAAAGCTCAACCCTACCTGCCTAAAAGCCTTTTCCGCCGCCGCCCAAGCCGCCAAGGCGCGGGGCAACCCTTATGTCGAACTTGTTCACTTCATCACCGCACTGGCTGATTCCGAACGCTCCGATTTCGCTATTTTGCTGGAATCGGCAGGCATCGAACGCGCTCAGTTTGACGGCGAATTGGTGAAAGCCACCGATGCACTTCCCCACGGCGCCAGTTCGGTCGAGGAATTTTCCGACCATATTTTCCGCGCCATCCAAGAAGCATGGAACTTCGGATCGCTCGAATTTGGCGACGATCAGGTGCGCTCGGCTTATGTTCTTTTGGGCTGCCTTCAGGTTCCGGTGCTCGAAGGGTTGCTCTATAAAATGAGCCTTGAGTTCGACAAGATCGACCCGGCGTCGATGGCAGCGCAACTTGATGACCTGTTGCCTCAATCTCTGGAACGCACCTTTGACGAGGATGACAGCCCACAAGCCAAGCCGAAACCCGGCGGGCAATCGGCCTTGGCGCAATATGCCACAAACCTCACCCAGCGCGCCCGCGATGGCAAGATGGACCCGATTGTCGGCCGCGATGCCGAAATCCGCCAAATCGTCGACATCCTTCTGCGCCGCAAACAAAACAACCCGATCCTCACGGGCGAAGCCGGGGTTGGTAAAACCGCCGTGGTTGAGGGGTTCGCCCAACGCCTTGCCCGCGGTGATGTGCCGCCACAGCTCCGCAATGTCGATCTTCAGATGCTCGATATCGGCCTGATGCAGGCCGGCGCAAGCGTGAAAGGGGAGTTTGAAAAACGCCTCAAGGCCGTCATTGAAGAGGTGCAAAGCTCGGATACGCCGATCATCCTTTTCATCGACGAGGCGCATACCCTCATCGGGGCAGGCGGCGCCGCAGGTACCGGCGACGCAGCCAACCTGCTCAAACCGCCGCTCGCGCGTGGCGAATTGCGCACCATTGCCGCCACCACTTGGGCCGAGTTCAAGCAGCACATCGAACCCGACCCGGCGCTCACCCGGCGCTTTCAGGTGGTCAAGATCGACGAACCTTCCGAGGACAAGGCGATTCTTATGTGTCGCGGTATCGCCGGGGTGCTGGAAAAGCACCATAAGGTCGAAATCCTCGATGAATCCATCGAAGCCGCCGTCAAGCTTTCGCACCGCTATATCCCGTCGCGGCAACTTCCCGACAAGGCGATCGGCCTTCTGGACACCGCCTGTGCGCGCGTTGCCGTGTCTCAACACGCCACCCCGGCCGAGGTCGAAGACATCATGCGCCGCCTGTCGGCCCTTGAAATCGAACAAGGGATCATCGAACGCGAAGAGGCTATCGGCATCGACGTGACCGAACGCAAAAGCGAAGTGGAAGAGAACATCACCACCGCCCAAACCGCGCTTGAGGCCGCCAACCTGCGCTGGGAGGCCGAGAAAGAGCTGGTGGGCGAAATTCTCGACATTCGTGCCAAATTGCGCGGCACAGGTCACGCGATTGACGAAACCACTGATGTCGGCGACGCTCCGCTTGATGCTGTCGCTGAAGAAGAGACCAGCGAAGCCGAGATAGCGCCCGAAACGGCCAATTTAGAGACTGATTCACCCGCGGTCGAGGATGCGCCGTTCAACCGTGATGAGGCCCTCGGCACCCTGCGCGAACGCATGGCGCAGCTTCTTGAACATCAAGGCGAGACGCCTTTGATCTTACCCGCCGTCGACAAGCTCGCCGTTGGGTCGGTAGTTCAGGATTGGACAGGCATCCCCATGGGCCGCATGTTGGCCAGCCAGACCGAGCGCGCTTTGTCCCTTGCCGAGTCCCTCTCCGAACGGGTGGTCGGACAGGATCACGCGATGCAGCAAATCGCGAACCGAATCCAAACCTCGGCTGCCGGTCTCAAACCGCCTGAGAAACCCGTGGGCGTTTTCCTGCTTTGCGGTCCTTCCGGTGTCGGCAAAACTGAAACCGCTCTGGCTTTGGCAGAGCAGATGTTTGGCGGAGAAGACAACATCATCTCGATCAACATGAGCGAGT
The DNA here is from genome assembly GCA_025916135.1 of Rhodobacteraceae bacterium D3-12. Lineage (NCBI taxonomy): Bacteria > Pseudomonadati > Pseudomonadota > Alphaproteobacteria > Rhodobacterales > Roseobacteraceae > Phycobium > Phycobium rhodophyticola. The sequence goes on from CP104793.1 coordinate 4,228,245, forward strand.
TCCAAGAGGCCCATACCGTCTCGACCCTCAAAGGCGCGCCTCCCGGTTATGTCGGCTATGGCAAGGGCGGCATTCTGACCGAAGCGGTTCGCCGGCGCCCCTATTCGGTCGTGCTTCTGGATGAGGTCGAAAAAGCCCACCCCGACGTGCACGAGATCTTCTTTCAGGTCTTTGACAAGGGCATGATGGACGACAGCGAAGGCCGCCGGATCGACTTCAAGAACACGCTGCTCCTGTTGACGTCGAACGTCGGTTCTGAAGAGATCATGGCAATGACCGAAGACGGCACCAAACATGCCGATGATGAAGAGCTGAACGCGGCTCTGCGAGCGCCACTGCTCAAGGTGTTCCCCGCTGCGCTTCTGGGTCGGGTTGTGACCATTCCCTACTATCCGCTCTCCGACACGATGATCGAAGTGATTGCAGGTCACAAACTCCGCTCTATCGCCAAGCGACTTGCCGATGGCTACGGCGCGGAACTCGATATCGGTGACGGTGCAATTGAGGTGATCAAAGCCCGCTGCACCGAAATCGAATCCGGTGGCCGCATGATCGACGCGATCCTCACCAATACGCTTTTGCCCGAACTCAGCCGCCGAATTCTGAATTATCAACTTGAAGGCGGCGAACTCACCAAGGTCCGGGTAACTGGTGGCGATCAGGGATTTGAGTACGAATTTTCGTAACCGCTACAAGGGCGCATCAAAATGCAGGTGTATAATCGCACCCCCTACCTGTGGTTCCCGACAATGGGAATGGACGTGGCTGGCCGCGAATACCTATCCTTTGTGATCAAGGGAAGCTTCGCCTTTCCAGACAACCCCAATGATCTGCCCGAACCCCTGAGCGAACAGGTGCCCCTAGTTACTGCAGATACGTTCAAGGGCGAACCTGGCTTTTCCGCTACGCTCTGGGAAACAGATTTCGCATTTCGCAAAGCCAATTGTGATGTCGTGGTTCAGGGCGCGGCCTATGCTCCCGGCGGCAAACCGGCAACAAAGGTGCAGGTTGGCTTGCGTGTCGGTCAATGGTCCAAAAGCTTTAATGTGATCGGTCCGCGCAATTGGGTTGTGGTGGGGCCGACGGTATCAACCACCCGTCCGCATCCCTTTACCCGACAAGAGTTCAGCTATGACACCGCTTTTGGCGGCGCGGACCTGTCTAACCCTGATGATGACAAGCCACCGGCCTATGTCGCAAACCCATCCGGATGCGGTTATGCCTCGCCTAAAAATCAATCGCGGCTCACCGGTCAACCGCTGCCCAATACCGAAGAACTGCATGAACCCGTCACCTCGCCTTACGAAAGCTACCGGCCCATGGCGCTGGGCCCGGTGACGCGGGGCGTGCCGCAACGGCTGCGCTATGGCGGCACCTATGACAAGAACTGGGAGGACAATATATTCCCCTTCCTGCCGCCCGATTTCGACGAGCGGTATTATCAGCAAGTCGGCGAGGATCAGCAAATCGCCCCGCCCGCCCCACATACCGAAGTGGTGCTGCTCAACCTCACGCCCCAAGGCCGCGAAGGGTTCCGCCTGCCCGACACCCGCCTGCCGCTGCGCTTGTTTCGCGGCAGCGCTACGGCGCTTGAACAGGTGCTATTACCCGACAGCCTGCTGATCGACCCGGAACAGAGACGCTTTTCGCTGACTTGGCGCGCCGAGGTTCCCATCAAGCGCCATTTGACCGAGTTTTCCCAAGCGTGGATCGGCGCACCAACGCGTGGATTGTTGCGCGCCCATGATGCCGGGAAGCGCTATGTCGGCAAGGTCAGCGAACGCGCCAATCTGGACCCGGTTACGTGAGCGGCGGTGTTAATATCCTCGCCTCGGGCATGGTCACGGCGGTCGGGCTTGATCGCGCCGCCTCCTGCGCGGCGATGCGTGGTAATATTGACGGATTTCAAGAGACCGAATTTCTGTCGGGCGCAGATGAATTTCTTATCGGCGCGCCTGTCCCTCTTCCCCGCCGCTGGATCGGCGAACGGCGGCTTGCTCATCTTGCCGCCGGAGCCATTGTCGATGCGCTCGACGGGCATTGGCATGAGTTGGGCCGCTTGCTTCTGGTGCTATGCCTCCCCGAACCGGAACGTCCGGGCCGTGTGGTGCAGGATAGCGAAGCTTTTGCTGCACAAGTGCGGGAATTTTCCGGCCTTGCTCCCAATACCAAAACCTATGTTGCCGAACATGGCCGCCCATCCGGTTTCGTCGCGCTTGATCGTGTTCGCGCCGCATTTGCCGAAGATACGTTCGATCATGCCCTTATCGTTGGCACCGACAGCCTTTTGACCAGTCAGGCAGTCACTCACTACAAGGCGCAAAAGCGGCTTCTCACGGCGGACAACCCCAATGGCTTCATGCCCGGCGAAGCCGCCGCTGCGGTGCTTTGCGCCTCTGGAGAGCCCACGCATTTTGCTCTCTCCGGCTTGGGTTTGAGCAGCGAGAAGGCGAAAATTTATAATGGTCTGGACAAGGACGGCGCAGATTTGCCCCTGCGCGGCGATGGTTTGACCGTGGCTTACAAGCGCGCGCTTGACGGGGCGCAAACCACGCTGGGTGAAGTGATTTACCGAATGTCCGACCTGATCGGCGAGGCGTATTTCTTCAAACAAACCGCGCTTGCCCGCCTGCGCCTCACCCGCGACAGCACCGGGTTTCAAGACCTGTGGAGCCCAACTGAAACGCTCGGCAATATCGGCGCGGCGGTGGTGCCGTTGATGATCGGCTGGGCTCTTGAAGCGTTTGAAAAGGGGTATGCAACGGGCAGCCCCGTGTTGATCGAAGCCTCGGGTGACAATGGCGCTTGCGGGGCGGCAGTCTTTCACAGCGCAGCGAAAGTCAGGAGGGCCGCGTAATGGGTGGTGTGTTTGCAAACGGCATGGAGATTTCGGGCAAATCAGTGCAGGCGCAAACAATTGCCGCGTTCCCGGATGTCTGCATGACCCCGCCCGAAAACCCCGCCACACCCCCGGCGTGCCCGTGCCCTACCCGAACTTCGCCATGGCCAGCGATACCGAAAAAGGCACTGGCAAGGTCAAGATTAAGGACAAGGAGGTCAACCTAAAGAACAAGTCCGACATGAAGCGCACCTCTGGTGACGAGGCGGGCTGTGCCGCTAAGAAGGGCGTTATCAGCTCCAAGAATATGGGCAAATCCTACTTCAACGCCTGGTCGTCGGACGTGAAATTCGAAAGCAAACCGGTGGTGCGCATGTCCGACATCACCACCAACAACCACAGCTCTCCGCCGGGGAACACACCTCCGTTTCCACATATCGCATCGCTCAACATGTCGATGGAGGATTGTGCCAAAATTCTGTCCGATTATAAGCTGCAGCCGGTCGCTTACGATAAGCTGGAATGTGAAGATGGCTACCAAAAAGAACACACGATCGAAAACCAGTTTTTTGCCTGCCGAGGCCTGCGAAGCGTGGGGGCCACTTGCAAGCACTGGCAAGGGTATTCCGATGAGGGCGGGCGCTGCATATGTATGCACACCACCTATCCCAACGGGCGCAAATCCCAATCGGACTCCACCACACGAAGCTGGATGCGCGGTGACACGCCGCGCTCCTGCAAAGGCTCCGACCACAAGATTAAAACGGCGATGTGCAAGGATGCGCTCACCCATGTTCCCTGCCTTTCGCTTGACCAGTTCATGGATGAATGCGTCGATGCCACATTGACCTGCCACGAAAAGACACAGGCCCTAGACAAGGATGATCCCGTTCGTGAACAGCTTGGCGCCTGCCTCAAGGCTGAGAACAAGAAAGACATCGAAGAGAAGCTCGACGACGAAAACAAGGAAGACTTCGAGAAGAAAAGCCAAGGCCAGTTGCAATGTCACCTAGGCGCTGGCGGAAAATGTCAGGAACGCACCAAGAATGGCAAGAAACCGGACAATTCCATATCAAACGCCGCCGCAGGTCGCTTCGACGATGCCGTCTCTGATGGTCGGTGCTAGGGGCAAGGGAACGCGATAAATGATCCTCGAACGCGACAGAATCTCCTACCTGATGAGCGAAATTCTCATCGACCCGGATTATCACTACGAATGCACTCAGGTCGCTATTACTGGCGCAAATACCTGCGCTATCCTGTTTGAAACCGGTGACGGAGATCACGACAGAACAATCTCTGTGATATTCGAGGTCGAAGATTTTGACCCCGCAAAATCGCGCCCCATTATGATCACCGAAAACTGGCTGTTCAGCCTGTCTGCAACGAGCACAAAAGATCTCAGCGCACTTGAGGTCGGACGGGATGTCTGGCGTGGAGCGCCTGACAATTGGGCGCGGCGCAATGCAGCGAATTGGTTTTGCAATCGTCTGTGGTGCTATGATGCTACCACCACATTCCTGATTGGAGTCGATGGCTTATCCTGCCGCTTTAACGGCACCACCTACGCGCCGATCAAACCTGGGCGGAACACGCTTTTGTTCGATATTCACGGTCAACGCGGACGCAATATCTACAGCGTTGGCGCGGCGGGCACGTTGCAACGCCTCGATGGCGAAGCATGGACGCCTATCGACCTCTCTCTAAGCGCCCGTTTCCGCGGAGTTGACGCCACGCGGCCCGAACTCCTGCGCTTTTGCGGCGACAACGGCGCTTGCTTTGAACTCAGGGACGAGGCCGAGCTAATCCCGATTACGGCCCCCGAAAGCACCTTTTTCACCGTGCGCCAGTGGCAAGGAAACGTCTACTGGGGCGATAGTTGGTTTGGTGTCTATCGCCAGAATGGCACCGAATTGGAAGAGTTTCACGAAACCCGCCTCGGCTATGACTTGCGCTGTGATAATGATTTTCTCTACTGCGTCGGCACCGATACCGCGTGGCGGTTTGACGGCGACAGCTGGAAATCTCTGCGGCTGCATTACGAAGCGGGCGGGTTCACTCTGGTTTGATATGGGCCCGCAGGTATTCCCTAACCCGCTCCAAATCCAACTCACCAACCGTCAATTCCAGCGCCGCCGGCTGCAACATTCGCAACACAAAAAGCTCCCCTGCTTCTGGAAACTCGGCATAGCGTTCCTCGGCAATCGCCAAACCTCCGGCGCCGGCCACGCGCAGCCCGTCGAGATGGGCGTTCAGTTGCTCCTCAACCCGCGCAATGCGCTCCTCGTCCATGTCTTCATTGTCCGGGTGATCGGGGTTTAGCAGCGCGTCGTCATAGATGTTCCACAAGAATGCGGCCTGCTCGGCATGTTGCCGCACGATATCTTCCAGAACCGGCACACCCATTAGTTCAGGTTCACCGATCCGCCCCTGATCCGGTTCGAGGCCGAGGCGTGTGAAACAAGGTGCTTGCCGCGAATGGTGATATGGCCATCCTTCTCCATGATGATAACCGACTTGCCAACGCGCAGCTCAATCCGCTCTTCGCCGGTGATCTTCACGGTCTCACCGTCGCGCACCACCGTCGCCATGCCAGCATCAGGAAGCACAACGTCTTGGCGCGCCGGGTCAACGATGCGCCCAATGATCAACGGGCGGGCAAAATCGCCATCCTCAAACAAAAGGGCAACCTCATGCCCCGCGTCCTCGGCGCTCAAAGCACAGAGCGCACGTGCCGGTCGCGCTTCGTCGCTTGGGTTCGTTGGATACACCACCAAAGGCTCGTTGCCGTCGAACCCCATCAGCATTCCGATGACAACACCAGTCGTGCGGTCTTTGACATCCATATCAATACCTTTGCTTAAAAATCGGCCCGATTATCCCACAACTGCCTTGATTCACCAAGGCCGGGTTCGTCTGACCCAAGCTTGCCCCCCGCTTTGCACCCGGACAAGTCATGGATTCCTGCCCCCGCAGCGCCCCCTCGCAAAACGAGGTAGGGAATACCCGCCCCGACTAAGCCAATCGCAACATTGCAAGAATCGAAAACATCTGAAAGGATCAACACAAGTAATTTTTACTATTCTTATTAAGGCTGGGGGGTATGGAATTATTAGGCCTCCTCGATTCCATTAGCGATGATGCGCCTTCGGGAGTCGAGCTTAGAAACGATCCGCGGTTTCACGCAATCGAAAGGTTGCTTGGCCCCGCTGCACGCGAAAACCGTTTGAACCCCGATGGTACGCTGAACGAAAGCGCACCTGACGTTGATTGGCAGGATGTGCTGGATCAAGCTGTTGCGCTGGCCAAGGACGGTCGCGACCTGCGATTGCTTGTCATCCTCGTGCGCGCCGTTGCCGCCGTCGAAGATTTCGATGGTCTGGCCCAGGGGCTCGGCCTTCTGAAAGACACGCTTGCTGGGCATTGGGACACGTTGCACCCCGAACTGCGTGAACGTGACGATGCCAAGGCCGCCGCGCTGCCCCGTATCAACGCGCTCAAACAGCTTGAAAATGACGACAACGGGCTGTTGGGTGATCTCAAGTATTCGATCATATTAAACATGCGCGGGCTCGGCGCGATCTCGGGGATGGACCTCGCCGAAGCGTCGCTCAGCGATTTTGAGCACCTCAACCTTGCGCCCTCTGGCCTGAACGAGACCGAGAAAGCCCTGCTCAGCGAGCAACACAGCAAAGTCGTCAACCGCGTCAACGCCGCCTGTCGCGCCCTCGCCGCCGAAGAGGCCGAGCGCGCCGCAGAAACCATCGCCGCCATTGGGCGTTGCGAGGCATCCATCACCGATCTTTGCGCACAGTTTTCGCAAAGCGGTGGTTTTGGGTCTGATATGGCCCTGTCGCTGTCCGAGCTGAGCGAGTTTCTGGAGCAGGTTCGCACCACTTTCGAAGCAGGAGTGTCCGCCATGTCAGACGATGCTGCCGACGAAAGCGATACACCCGCCGCGCAGAACCCGACGCCAACCGCTGCACCCTCAGCATCTGGCGCATCTTCGGCCAATGGCTCTGCTGCCGTAGCACCGGGCGCAATCAATTCCCGCCGTGATGTCGAGAAAAGCCTCGATGCAATTGTTTCATTTTATGAACGAACAGAACCATCAAGCCCGATCCCGCATCTGGCACGGCGTATGCGCCGGATGGTTGCCATGGATTTCCTTGAATTGATGGAAGAGATCGCCCCGTCCGGCCTGAAGGAATTCAGCTCGGTCGCGGGGGTCGACGTGAAAAAGAAATAGATCAGAAGTGAAAGGCTTGAACCATGAGTGAAAGTAAGCAGAAAGTCATTGAGCGGAACCGCGCCCCGCGGGTCCAGATTGCCTATGATGTCGAACATTACGGCAGCCCAACCACCATCGAACTGCCCTTCGTCATGGGTGTGATGGCCGATCTCGCCGGATCGTCCGAAACGCCGGAAGCACAGAAATCGGTCAACGACCGCGCGTTCGTCGAAACCGACGCTGGCCGCTTTAATAAATTCATGGAGGCGCTGTCACCTCGTGTCAAAGCACGGGTGAAAAACACGCTTCCGGTCAAGGAAGGCGAAGAAGGCGACGAAGAAATGTTCGTTGATCTGTCCTACAAAAACATGTCCGATTTCGCCCCTGACAAGGTCGCCGAACAGGTGCCCGCGCTGGCCGAACTTCTCGACATGCGCCGCCGCCTCGAAGAGCTTCTGGGCTATATGGATGGCAAGGTCGACGCCGAGAAGCGCATCGCACAGCTTCTCAACAATGAACCGCTTCTGGCCCAAGCTGCCGAAGAAGCGATGAAAGCAAACGAAGGCGAGGAGGGCTGATCATGGCTGAAGAAAAACAAGAAGCAGGCGCCGGCGTCGCAGAAGCAGAAGCGCTCGACCTTGGTGAATTTTCCGAACTGCTAGAGAAAGATTTTCGCGTAAAGGACAAGGAAAGCGACAAGCTCAAAGACCTCGTGTCCAACCTCGCGCTCGCCGCACAGGAACGCGCCGGAACGGCGACGATTTCGGGCAATGCGGTCAAGTCGATCAAATCGCTGATCTCGGGGATCGACGCGATCCTGACCAAGCAGATGAACGAAATCCTGCATTGCGACGAAGTGCGCGAAATGGAAGGCACATGGCGCGGCCTGCATTACCTCGTCAACAACACCGAAACGGATCAAAAGCTCAAGATTCGCGTGCTCAACATCAAGAAGGACGAGCTGGCCGACACTCTGGAAGATTACGAAGGCCAGATGTGGGACCAATCGCCGATCTTCAAAAAGCTCTATACTGATGAATACAGCATGTTCGGCGGCGAACCCATTGGCGCGCTTGTCGGCGCTTATGAGTTCTCGCAACACCCGCGCGACGTGGGCATGCTGCGCAACCTGTCGGGTATCTGCGCGTCGGCCCACGCGCCGTTTATTGCCGCCGCCGCGCCGCAGTTGTTCCGTATGGACAGCTGGCAGGAACTGCCCAATCCGCAGGGACCTTGAACAAATCGTTAGCTCGCCGGATTACGCCAGCTGGCAGTCCCTGCGCGAAAGCGAAGACGCGCGCTACATCGGTTTGACCATGCCACGCGTTCTTGCGCGTCTGCCTTATGGCGCCGAAACCGTGCCGGTCAAAGGCTTTGACTTCGAAGAAGAAATCGACGGCAAGCATGACCACTATACCTGGATGAACGCGGCCTTCACCATGGGCGTGAACATCAACCGCAGTCACAAGCTTTATGGCTGGGGAACACAAATTCGCGGTGTTGAATCGGGCGGCACCGTGACCAATCTTCCGGTTCACACATTCCCGACCGATGATGGCTCGGTCGCGATGAAATGCCCGACAGAAATTGCCATCGACGACCGCCGCGAGGCCGAACTGGCCAAGCTGGGGCTGATGCCGATCCTGCACCGCAAGAACACGGATGTCGCCGCCTTTATCGGCGCGCATTCCTTGCAGGACGACGAGGCCCGCGCCGGACGTCTGGTTGACCCGGACGCTCAGGCAAACGAACGGCTTTCGGCGAATTTGCCTTACCTCTTCCCGGTGTCGCGCTTTGCGCATTACCTCAAGGCGATTGCACGGGACAAGGTCGGCACGTTCAAAGAGCGTGGTGACATGCAGGTCTGGCTCAGCGAGTGGATCAACCGCTACGTTCTGGCCAACCCGGCCATGGCCGATGACAAGGCCAAGGCCAAACGGCCGCTTGCCGCGGCAGAGGTTCAGGTGGATTCGGTCGAAGGCCGTCCGGGTTACTATAATGCCCGGTTCTATCTGCGCCCACATTACCAACTCGAAGGCATCAATGCGAGTTTGCGGCTCGTCTCCGAGCTGCCTTCGGTAAAGACCTAACTTGACCAAACTTATTAAAAAAGGAGAGTTCTAATGCCTCTTACGGCTTATATGAAAATCCCCGACCTTCCGGGTGAATCGCAACGCGTTGACCACGAAGAAGAGATCGACGTCCATGATATTGAATGGGTGATCGAACAGGCTTCTGTTGCTCAGGTTGGCCGCGGGCGCTCGCAATCGCGGGCACAGGTCGATGCGCTCAAGTTCAAGAAATTCTATGATGCATCGTCGCCCTATCTCGCGCTGGCTTGTATGCAGGCCAAAAGCTTTGACGAGATTGTGCTGATGGTGCGCAAGGACTCGGGCGAGGCACATCTCGACTACCTCACGATCACCATGACCAACTGCATTATTTCGCAGTATCATGTGATTGGGGTCGGTGAAACGAACCCTGACAGCCAGATGATCGAAGAGCAGGCGGGTCTTGCCTTTGAACAGGTCAACATCAAGTACGTTGTCCAGGCCGACGATCACTCGGCTGGCGATGAGCATGAGGTTGAATTCGATATCGCCGCCGGGGCGTAATCGGCGGCACCGGAGTAGCGCATGTCTGACACGTCACAAGTTCCCGGCGCCCGCCAGGAGGCTGTTCAGCCATCGCTCTGGGATCGTCTGAGCGACGATCTCCCCGGTATCGTTGCGGAATCGGAAGGGCTTAGGAAAGAGCTTTTGAGCGCCCTGCCTGACCCCGATGCAATTGATACGCTTCTCGAAGGGGGTGCGCGCGCAATTGAGGCGCGCACCGACCTTGACGACGAGACGCGCCTTCGCTTGCATCGCCTTTTGCAACACACGACCAAACAGCGCCGCCTCGAAGACAGCGGGATCGTCGTCACTCCGACGATCCTGCGCGAGGCGGTGCGCCGCGACATCGAAATGCTGTTTAACGTCGAACGGCTAGAGGCCGATTTCCTGCTGAGCGACCGCGAAAGGCTCACCTATTCAAGCCCCGAAGAAAGGCTTGAAGACTTTCCAGAGGTGCGCACCAGCGTGTTGAATTTTGGCGTGCCTGCCTTTTCCGGGCGCAAGGGAAATGACTTCAACAAAGAGCTTCTGGCGCGCGAATTGCGCCAGGTGCTGATCTGCTTTGAACCGCGACTGAAGAAAGAAACCGTGAAAGTCGAAATCAAGATCGAAGAGAAGCAAGGTATGCGGATCGAAATTGACGGGGTGCTGATGCTCTCGCCCGTTCCTGAACGGCTGCGCCTGTCGACGATGATCAACCTCGAAAGCGGCAAAGCCTCCACAACGGTCGAGGATAGCTGATGGACCGTGTGTTTCTGGAATATTACGAAGAAGAGCTGACCCACATCCGCTCTCTCGCCCGCGAATTTGCCGCGATCCACCCCAATGTGGCGCGCAACCTCTCGATCGAATCCACACCCTGTCCGGATCCTTACGTCGAACGCCTGCTCGAAGGGGTGGCGTTTCTGGCCGCCCGCACCCGGCTCAAGGTCGATGGCGAGGCGTCACGCTATGTTCGCAACCTGATTGACGCGCTCTATCCCGATCTCGCCGGGCCCGGCCCTGCCATGTCGATGGCCCAACTCGCACCCGGGCCACAGGTCGAGCGGATGCTAAACGGCCATGTGGTCAAACGCGGCACGCGTATCATCGCCGGCCTGCGCGAAGGGCTGCAAACCCGCTCTACCTTCACCACCGCCCAAGACGTGCGTCTCTGGCCGGTTGAGGTGGTCGAAGCGGAATATCTTCAGGACCAAGGCACGCTCAATCAGGCTGGTGTCCCCGAACGATACCTCCGCGAGGCCCAAGCCGGGCTACGTCTCGTGATCAAACGCGATGGCGCCGGGCCGCTGAGCGAACTGTCTCTCGACAGCCTCGATGTCTTTCTCGGAGGCGAGTCGCGTGGCGGCGCGCTGTTTGATGCGATTTTCGGCTTTGGCGCTGGTATTCTGGCCCGTCCCAACGATCGCAAACAACCCTTTGAAACGGCCACACCTCCCGCGATGATCGGCGTCGCGGGCGAAGAAGCCCTGCTCCCGCGTGTGCGCGCCTCTTTCGAGGGCTACCGCCTGTTGCGCGAATATTTCCTTATGCCGGAACGGTTTCATTTTGCTCGTCTCTCGGGTCTTGGTCCGGCGGTGAAACGCTGCACAACCGAGGGCGAAACGCTTGAAATCACCATTCTCTTGAGCGAATCCATTGATGGTCTCACCGGCGTCTCGGCAAGCGATTTTCAACTCTCCACCGTGCCGTTGATCAACCTGTTTGAGCGCGAATGCGATCTGGTCGATGTCAAAACCTCGCGCGCTTCGTATATCGTCCATGCGGATCGCACACGCCCTCGGGACTATGAAATCTACCGCCTTTTGCGTGTCGAAGACGCCGAGACAAACGGCCCACAGGCGCGGCTCTCGCCGATGTTTTCCATTGAACATCTAGGTGATAGCGGCGTGGTCTATACGACCGAACGCCGCCCCCGCCGTCCGGGCGAAGATGAAATCCGTCGTGGCCAAACCCGGACAAGCTATACTGGCGATGATTTCTATATCTCCATTGCGCAACCCGGCACCGCCCCGCGCGGTGGCACTATGCCCAAGCGGCTCGACATTCGTGCGCTTTGCACAAACCGCGATCTGCCGGTGCTGGATGACAACCCGACGCTGACGCTCGAAACCGGCGATCCGGTCAAATCGGTCAAGCTTCTGGCCCCCTTCCGCCGCCCGCGTCCCTCTTTGCGCTCGGCACTTCCGTTTGGTGCCAGCAATGAAAGCCGGATTGATGATCTGACATGGCGCTGGATTTCCCAGTTGTCGCTCAATCACCTGTCGCTCGCCGCCGAGGACAAGAACGACGAACCCCTGCTCGCGCTGCTCCGGCTTTATTCCGATCGCGGCGATCCCACGCTCGAAAGGCACGGCCGCGCGGTGCTTGGCGTTTCCTCGCGCGCGGTGGTCGAACGGCTCGGCCTGCCCGGCCCGCTTTGCTTTGGACACGGCACCGAACTTACGCTCGACATCGACGAACAACTGCTCACCGGTGGCAGCCAGTTGTTGTTGTCCAAACTGCTGGCACAGCTGTTTGCGCGACACGCCGCGATCAACTCGTTTGTGCGCACGAAAACGCGCCTCACCCATAGTCAGAAGGAGGTGGCATGGCCGATGACCCACGGCACACGCGCTCTGGTCTGACCGATCATCCCGGCGCACCCGATCCGGCCGACATCCCGGCGATGGATTTCTTCGAACTGCTGCGTCAGCTCGAAAGCGAAGGCGCGCGCTTTGGTCGTGCCGGCGGGCCCGACCGTGAACCCGCTCGTTTGGGGCAAATCGCCCGGCTGGATTTTGCTGCGGCGGATGTTGCCACGCTCAACAACAAAGCGCCCGGCAATGTCCCGTTTGTTGGCGTCAACGTGCTTGGCCTGATCGGACCCGAAGGGCCGATGCCGCTGCATATGACCCGCTGGATCATGCAGCGCCTGTCAAACCGCTGGTTCGCAGGCGATGAATCCGGCGCCACGTCGGATACTTCCTTCATCGACTTTCTGAACATGCTTCAGCACCGGATGCTCTCGCTCTACTGGCGCGCCTGGGCCGAGGCCCGGCCCGATGTGCATATCGCCCATGGCGAAGGCGGGCGTATCATCGGCCTGATGCGGGCGCTGGCCGGTATTGGCCTGCCCGGCACCCGTGGCATTAACCAAGGGCTCGACGGGGCCAAACTGCACCATGCCACCTCGCTCGCCCATACGGTCAAGAACCCCGAACGCCTGACCAGCTTCCTTGAAACTGTGGTCGGCGTCCCGGCCGAACTCGAAGAATTCGTTGGCGTCTGGGTCGATCTGCCCGACCATTTGCAAACCCGCCTCGGCGCCGCGCATTGCGGCCTTGGCACCGGCGCGGTGGCCGGTGGGCGGGTGTTTGATCGCCAGTCCCACGCGGAATTGCGCCTTGGGCCGCTCACTTTTGAACAATTCACCACCTTCCTTGATGATCCCGCCGCATGGGAGCGTTTGCGCCATGCCGTTGTCTTTGCCTCGGGAAAAGAGCTTGTATTCCGCCTTCGCCTCGTGCTCGCTGAAGGAGAGGCCCCGCCCGCCCGTCTCGGCGAAGCGCGGCTCGGCAAAACCGCCTGGCTTTCGCCTGATCCGGCAAAGCAGGCCGATGATTACTACGTGCGCAACTTGGTCGACGAAGCGGCACGTTCAGCGAGGAGAGCGGCATGACCCTGAAACTCACACTTGAAACCGCTCCCCATACCCAGCGCGAACAGGAACGTGTGTTTCTGGGCGGAAGCCTCTCGATCGGGCGTGGCGACGATGCCGATTGGCAATTGAATGACCCCGACATGTATGTGTCGCGGCGTCATTGCATCATCAGCGATGAAAGCGGCCAGCCAATGATCACCGATGCCTCTTCTGGCGGGCTGTTCATCGACAATTCCGCCAATCCGGTTGGCGCTGGCAATTCCGTTCCGCTTGAACCTGGCATGACGCTGCGCATCGGGGATTTTGTCATTGGCGTTGCTGCGGCTACTGCGGATGCCCCCGCTCCTGAACCCGTCAAATCTGCCCAACCCGGCGCGTTTGATTTTCAATTCGGCGCTCCCCCGCCGCAAGAGGACAGGCGCGACCGCCCCGACAGCCTGCCTGACCCGTTCGACCCGCGCGCCAAATCTCGGGGCATTGATCCTTTCGGTTTGAGCGACGAAGACGAGGAACGCCCCCTCAAACCGCTTGATTGGGAAAACCCGATGGAGCTTGACCTGCGCAGCGAAGGTCCGGTGACGGAAACCGGCGGCATGCTCAAACGCGACCCCTTCGCCCCGCAAGACGATACAGCCTCGGCGATGCCCTCGGAGACACCGCCTGAATTGCCGCCTGTGCAGGAAGCGCCCGCTTCCCAACCATCGGACGAGAGCGGTTCGAAATACTTCTTCGGTGGCGCGCCCGCTCCGGCCCCTTCGGCGCCGCAGCCCCGTGAAATCCCTGCGGACCCGCCCATCGTGGCACAGGCTCGCAACGAAACTCCCAATCCTGCGCCAACGCCACAACCTGTCGCCCCGCCCGCGCCTCCCGCCGCCTCTAACCCGGCCAGCGAAAGCGCACTGCGTGACGCTCTGATACGCGGCATGGGCCTCGATCCGGCGCAAATCCCGTCGCAAAACACCGAAGCCGAGATGGAACAGCTCGGCGCTCGTTTTCGCGAGTTGGTCGACGGCCTGATGATGCTCCTGCGCAGCCGCGCTCAGGAGAAAAGCCGCGCCCGCGTGGCCCAGACGATCATTGCCAACGAAGACGTGAACCCGCTCAAATTCCTCGCCACCCCCGAAGACGCCATGGCCGCGCTCCTGAAACCCCCGGCCAAGGGCTATCTCAGCCCCGATCAGGCGGTGCCATGGGCATACCGTGATATCATGGACCACCAATTGCGCACATGGACCGCGCTTCAGGCCGCATTGCGCCGGATGATTGACCGTTTCGATCCCGAAGAAATTGAAAAGGAAGCCGAAAACCTCGGCCTTCTGGAAAAACTCATCGCTGGCGGCAAATCCGCCAAGATGTGGGATATGTATGAAGAGCATTACCGCGACCTCGCGAAATCCGCCGAAGAACAATTCCTTGGCGAAGTCGGTGCCGATTTTCGTGAGGCATATGAAACCAAAAGGAGTAGCTGACATGCATTTTGACAGACGCACTTTCATTTTTACGGGCATCGCCGGGCTTGGCCTTGCGGGCTGTGTGCCCTCCGCCGCCAATTTGGCCGTTTCGGTTCAAGGCAAAGCAGGCATGAACCGCGGGTCCGATGGCCAAGACCGGCCGGTCACCGTGACCATCCTGCAAATGACCGGCTCGTCCGCCTTTGATGCGGCCGATTACGTTTCGCTGCAAAACCCGTCTTCGGCGCTGGGCGCAGAACTGGTTAAATCCGATCAAATCGTGATCTCCGGAACCACGCCCGTGTCGCGTGTTATACCTGTTCAGGCCGGTGCTTCGATGATCGGCGTCGTTGGCGGCTTCATCAGCCCTTCGGGCAAGGTTGTGCGCCGCAAGATCGCCGCCCCCGCCAAAAGCGCAGGGCTTATCATCGGCGTCAGTTCGTCGGGCATTTCGGTTTCTCTGGCCTGATCAGCCGCCAAGACACATCACAAGCGTTTCGAGGTTGGCCAAAGGCACGGGTCGATTTCGAAACGCCTCAGAAAGGCAAAGCATGACGGATAGGAACAAGGTTGTCTGGTCCGAGGGGCTGTTCCTCAGAACCCAGCATTTCCAGCAACAAGACCGCCATAGCGAATGGTTGGTGCGCCGCGCGCTGCGTGCCACACCGTTGCAAAGCTTTGGGTTTGCCGATCTCAAACTCGACCCTAACGCGCTTGAATCTGGCATGATCGGGCTTGAACGCGCCGAAGGTGTGTTCCCTGATGGCACCTTCTTCTCTGTTCCTGATGGCACCGCCGAAGTCGCGCCTGTGCCGGTCACCGCCGCGACCGAAGCCGGGGCCGTTGCCCTCGCTATCCCGGCCGAACGCGCTGGGGCGGCGATTGTCGATCCGGCCCACGCCGACCCCTCCGGCACCCGCTATCGCGGCGAACTTGTTACCGTGCGCGATGAAATCCGCAATGGCGCCGAAGAGACCGAGATCGAGGTCGCCCGCCTTGCCCCCCGCCTGATGCTACCGGGCGAGGAAACGACCGGCTACACCACCCTGCCCATCGCCGAGATCACCGGCCTCAATGCCGAAGGCGGTGTCGTGACCTCTGACACTTTCCTGCCGCCTGCGCTGATGGTCTCCGCTGTGCCGTGGTATCTGCAATTTCTCAAGGAACTGCTCACCGGGACCGACCATATTTGCGATGCGCATGCCGGAATGGTTGTCGGTGGCACCGGCGCGTCAATGGAAAACCTGTTGATCCTTGAGGCCGCCAATGCCGCCCGCCCGCGCCTGTCGCATCTTGCTGCGCAAAATGATGTGCATCCGTCCGAGCTGTTCATGCACCTTGCCGGGCTTGCCGGGCAATTCGCCACCTATGGCGCGTCGGCCCGCCGTTTTGCCGATCTTCCGGCCTATGAACACGCCAACCCCGGCCCCGCGTTCCAAGCGCTGGCCGATGAACTTCGCTCGCTTGTGCTCTCGCTCTCCCATGTCGAGCCGAAATCGCGCGCGCTTCCGGTTAATCGGCACTCCGATAACATCTGGACCGTGCGTATCGACAACCCCGACCTTCTCAACAAGAACCGCATCGTTTTGCGTGTCGGCGGGCAAATGTCCGAAGCCATGCTGCGCAAACTCTTCGTGCAGCAAACCACCGTTGGTTCGCCCGATGAATTCGACGCGCTGTGGAAATCCAAACTTCCGGGTATCGCGCTAAAACCGCTGCATTCGCAGCCGCGCGAAATCCCTTATGATGGCGACAGACTCTGCCTTGAACTTGACCGCGCCTCCGAACATTGGGCGGCGCTGGGCAATGCACAGGGTTTTGTCGTCGGTGTCGCGGGCAAACTTGATCCCGCTCCCGAAATTGATTGCTACGCAGTGAGCCGCTGACCATGAGCAGGGATGACCCTTTCGGACTGGAAAATGACGCCGGACGCACCCGCATCCGCCCGGTGAAAAAGAACAGTCAGCCGTCCAGTGGGCAGCAACCGATTTATTCTGGCGGGGCTGGCGGCTCCGGTGGCTATGGCGGATCGGGTGGCTACGGCGGGCAGGGCGGCGGCGGAGCCTCTTCTGGTGGCGGCGGCGGCTTTCCCGGTGGCGCGCCGGGTCAGGCGTCTCAATACGGCAACGTCCGCCTCCGCGAGGCGCGCAGCAATGACAACCCGCTGGTCAATGCCTTTTCCATCCTGCTCGGCATGGCGCCCGAACTCGAACGCGCCACCGCGCCGGAAAACCCCGATGTGCTGCGCGAACGCCTGCTCGACAACCTGACCTACTCGCGCGATGGCGCGGTCTCCTCCGGCGTGCCGCTTACCCGCGCAGATCAGGCCGCATGGTTCGTCGCCGCGCTTCTTGACGACATCGCAATCAACACCCCATGGGGTGGCGCCTCCGGCTGGCCCGGCCTGCCACTTGTCGTGTCGCTCTATGGCAATGTCGACGCGGGCGAGCGTTTCTTTGACCTTGCCGAAGACCTCATACGCTATCCCGAGCGTGACCCCGAGTTGCTCGAGCTGGTGTTCCTCTGCCTGTCGCTTGGGTTTCGGGGCAAACACCGCATCGCTGGCGGCTCGGGCGAGGCGGCTTTGACCCAGATGCGCAACCAGATGGCGCGCCTTTTGCGCGACCGCGACGCCGAAGACAAACCGCTTTCGCCCCATTGGGAGGGGGTGCTCGCCGATGACGAAGATCGCGGCTTTGTCGTTCCGATCTGGTCCATTGCCCTCGTCGCGCTGGCGTTGGTTGCTGCGGTCTATGTCGGCCTGTCGATCCGGCTCTCGAACAAGGGCGAACAACTCTTCACGCTCGCCACCGTTCTGCCGCCCCCTGCGCGCGCCGAAATTTTCCGCCCTGTCATTGAAACGCCGGACACCCCCAAGATCACCATCAATCCGGTGCTGCTTGAACTCATTCCCCTGTTCGAGGCCGCCGCGCCCAAAGACACGGCCAAAGCGCTCAAAGGGCGCGAGGACGTCTCCATCGCCGTCGTCGCCGTTCAGGGCACGAACCCCGAATTGTTCCGCTCGTCCAAGGCGGACGTAAACAAACCCTATCTCGAACTCATCGCCACAATCGCATCGGTTATCACCGAAAACCCCGAATTCATCGGACAGGTTCGTGTCATCGGCCATACCGATAGCGTCCCGGTGCAGCGCTCAAATCCGTTCCAGTCAAATCAGGGCCTGTCCGAAGCGCGCGCTAAAACCATCGCCGAACTGCTGGTCGCCAATGGTGTGCCCGCCGCGCTTGTCGTGTTCGAAGGCAAGGCCGCAACCGAGCCGATCGGAGACAATAAAACCCGCGAAGGCCGGGCGCAAAATCGCCGCGTTGAAATCATTATCCAGAAGAAAGTTTGACGCATGGGTGTGCTGAAGAAAATCCTTGGCTTCTTCCTCTCCCGCTTCTTCTGGACAGCGGTCGGAATCGCGATCCTCTGCGCGCTGATCTGGTTCTTTGGTGGATTGGTCAGCGTCGGCGACGTGGCCCCGCTCGGCTCGGACATGGCCAAGCTGATCGCGATTGGTGTGATCCTGATCCTCTGGCTGTTCCTGATGTTGCTGCGCCAACTCCGCGCCGCCCGCGCCAATCAGGCCTTCGTTGCCGAACTCGCCGCGCCCACAATGGAAGCTGAACGCGCCCCCGGCGAAGAGAACGTCGCCGAGATCAATACCAAATTTCAGGACGTGCTCACCCAGATGAAGCGCAGCAAACTCGGTGGTCGCCGCTTCCTGCGCGACATGCCGTGGTATGTTATCATCGGCCCGCCCGGCACGGGCAAAACCACCGCCTTGCGTCAATCCGGCCTGCACTTCCCGATTGACCTCTCGGACGATCTCAAAGGGGTCGGCGGCACCCGGAATTGCGACTGGTTCTTTACCGAAGATGCGGTTCTGATCGACACTGCCGGGCGCTATACCGAACAAGGAAGCGACCCTGAGGTCGATGCCGCCGAATGGCGCGGCTTTCTTAACCTCTTGACCAAACACCGCGGTCGCCGCGCACTCAATGGCGTGGTTCTGACCATCTCGGTGCAAGAACTTGCCGGTGACGAAGCTTCGATCCGTGAACACGGCCGCGACATCCGCAAACGTCTGAACGAGCTGTCCAATTCGCTCGAACTCAAACTCCCTGTCTATTTCATGATCACCAAGGCCGATCTCGTGCCGGGGTTCGAAAGCTTCTTTGGCGATATGTCCAGCCGCGAGCGGGAACAGGTCTGGGGCGCGACCCTCGGCACCGCTGACCGGGTCGATGGCGTCACGGTCGAGCGTGAGATGAAAGCGTTGCAATCCTCGCTCGAAGACCGCCTGATCGGGCGGCTCTCGGCGGATGCCCCGCTTGATCAACGCGCCGAAACCTTCCGCTTTCCGTCACAGCTTGACCAACTCACCGGCCCGCTCAAGGTGCTGGTCGATGCTGTCTTTGGCGAAAGCCGGTATGAGGAAACCCCGTGGCTGCGCGGCTTCTACTTCACCTCCGCCACCCAAGAAGGCTCACCCATTGACCGGATGATGGCGGGCATGTCGCATTCGCTGGGCCTGTCCGCCCCCGCCCCCGAACGCCGCGCCTATGGTGAAAAGCGAAGCTTCTTTTTGCGCGGTCTCTTGACCGATCTCATCTTCCCCGAAGCCGGCCTTGGCCGTTTCGATCCCCGTGCCGAAGAGCGCCGCCGCTGGCTTTGGCGCGGCACCATGGCTGGCGCGGCGCTGATCACGATTGTTGCGTGCACACTGTTCCTGTTTTCTTTCCTGCGCTACTCCGGTGGCCTTACGGATCAAGAACGGCAATTGACCAAGCTTTCCTCGCGCCTCTCCAACGTGGCCGCGCGGCAGGCGCCGACCGATCCGCTCGATCTCAACCTTGCGCTTGAGGCGGCGAATGAAACGCTGAACGCGCAAACGCTGATCGCGACAAGCCCGCTCACCCTCGCCGGACCAACGGCGGAAAAGGAACTCACCCAGACGCATAAAATCGCCTACGAACACACCCTGCGCAACATCCTTGAACCGCGCATGGTGGCCCTGCTCGAAGCGACGATGTGGCGGCATTCGCGCGACCCTGAATTCCTGCTCGGGGCTTTGAAATCCTATCAGATGATGACCGGCCAAGCGCCCTATGACACCGAATTCGTCGGCACATGGTGGCAGACAACCTTGCCCGAATTCGCCCCGATTGATCCGTTCCCGACCGATCAATCCGTCGATCACCAACTCGCCGCACTTGAACGCATCGCAGGTGAAACTGACAAGATTAAACCAGACGAACAACTCGTCTCGGTCGCGCTCGACTCGATCTGCACCATTCCGCTTTCGGTTCGCGCCTACCGCACCCTTCGCGCCCACCCCGACGTGGCCGGGATCGACGATTGGATACCGGCAGAATTCGCCGGCCCCAACGGCGCGCGCGTCCTGACGCGTGTATCCGAGAAAACCCTCCGCGTCGGTCTGCCCGGCGCCTTCACCTTCAAAGGCTTCCACGAAAAGGCCCTCCCCCTCGTGCCCGAAATCGCCGCCCAAGCCACGCTTGACCGCGCCGTTTTTGCAGGTGGCTGCGCCGAAAGCTCGGATACCTCTGCGGGCCTGCTCGAAAAGGACATCCTCAAACTCTACTATGATGATTTCATCGCCCAGTGGGACGGCTTCCTGCGCGATGTGCGCCTCGCCCCGATCACCGATCTGGCGCGCGCCCGGCAAAACCTCAAAGACCTCGCCTCTGCCGATAGCGCCCTGAAACGCCTGCTCGAAGCGGTGGTGACGGAAACCTACCTCACCCGGCCCCCGCCCGAAGGCGAAGGCGGCGGCGTGCCCAAAGGCGTCTCAAAGGTCGCCTCCAAACTGGGTAAACTCGGCAAGCTGGTTAAAAAGGGCACCAAGATCGCCAAGAAAACCGGCGGCTCTGGTGGCCCGGCGGAATTGCCCGGCAAACCTGTGGCCGATCACTTCATCGCCATTCGTGGCGCAGTCGAGGAGGTCGACGGCCAACCGCCCCTGCTCACCGATGCAGTCGCGGCGCTCACCGCTCTGTCGAACGAACTTCAAACCGTCGCAGCCAGCCCCGATCCGCAAGCCGCCCTTCTGGCGCGTGGCGGCCTGCCACAGCTCACCGGGGCGATTGCTGTTGTCGCGCAAACCCTGCCCGACCCGATTGATGACTGGCTCGCCGGGATTGCGGGTGACACGATTTCCGTCACCCGTGACGCGGTGATTGCCCAACTCAACGCCCGCTGGCGCGCCGATGTCATGCCCTTCTGCCTCTCTGCCACCCAAGGGCGCTATCCCTTCGATCAGCGCTCCAAGATCGACGTGAACACCCAGGACTTCTCGCGTCTCTTCGGGGCGGGCGGGCTGATTGACGGCTATATTAACGACCACCTGCTGAAATACATCGACACCACCACGCGGCCTTGGACGTGGCGCTCTGACTTTGGTCTCGATGCCAAACTGCTCGCGCCGTTCCAAAACGCCCGCTCTATGCGTGACGCGCTGTTCCCCGGCGGCGCGGGTCCGGTCATGGCCTTCTCGCTTGAGCCCAAGGATCTTTCGGCCAATGCCTCACGCGTGACCCTCAATGTCGATGGGCAGGTGCTGACCTATTTCAACTCCGTCACCCGCCCCATGCCGATGACATGGCCCGGCCCCGATGGCACCGGCGTCATCACGCTCAGCTTCGCGCCGGTCGACGGCACCGCCGAACGCTTTACCCGCGAAACCGGAAGCTGGGCCTTCCTGCGTCTGATCCGCGGCGGGCGCCTCGGCAAAACGGCCCTGCCTGAGGTCTTCAACCTCTCGCTCTCGGTCGGTGGTTTTTCCAGCAGGTTTGAACTGCGCGCAAACTCGGTCGAAAACCCCTTCGACCTCAAGATGTTCTCCGGCTTCACCTGCCCGCGCGGGTTCTGATCCGGTGGCGGGGTTTTTTGGCAAGCTTCCAACCCGGGGTGATTTCCTCGCACGCGGTTTGCTGGCCGGTCACCGATCTTGGCTTGACGCATGGCTCACCCGCTGGCTGGCTAGTGCTGCGAATATGCCCGACCTTTGGCCGCCCGGCGGCTTGCGGGGCGTGCTTGATGCACCTGACGAACCGCTTGTTGTGGTGATCGGTCCCAGCATCGATTTACCGGGGCGCGAGTTTCCTATTCTGGCCTGCACCCCGGCGCATGGCGCGACGCGCGAGACGGCTGATCAATGGGCCAACCTCGCCGCTGTTGCCTTGTCGCGCGCCGTGCGCGGCGAATACGACGCTGACACGCTCCTCGCTGCGTTGAATTCAATTCCCGACCCTGCGACTGGCGGCACACCGGCCCCTGCGCCGATCCTTTGGAGCGACAGGCAATCCGGCCCACCAGAGACCTTGATCCCGGCGCTCTTTGGCGAAAATCAGATCAGTTCTGATTGATCTTGCTGCCCTTCATCGTGATGTCTTTCGAGGCGTTCACGTTGATCTTCCCGCTGCCTTTGGTGGAAATATCCTTGCCTTCGATGTTGATCGTGCCGTCCTTTTTCATCGAAATGGCGGCCTTGCCGACCTTGATGACGATGCTGTCACCGGCCTCGATGATCAGATCCTTACCAACCGTAATCGACAGGTCTTCGCCAATCTCGATCCCGCTCGACTTGCCAATCTTTTCAGCCCGTTGACCACCCATCTCGATGGTCTGATCCTCGGCAATGGTAAGCTTTTGTCCTGACCCGATGTCAATCGTCTGATCCGCACCAATTTTCCACACATCGGTCGCGCCAATCTCATGCGACTGATCCGCGCCCACGCTCATAGAGCGCGTCGCGCCGATCGAGTTAGACTGTGACGCCCCCACCTGCCGCGTCTCCGCGCCGCCAACCGAATCCGCTCGCACGGCACCCACCGTCACGGTCTGCGCCACGGCCACGGTCTGCGTGTGGTTCAACCCGATGGTTTCGGTCGAGCTTGACCCGATGGTGATCGTTTCATTCGCCCCGACGGTCAGGCTCCGCTCCGCGCCAACCGTTTCGGTATCATTCGCCCCGATGCTCACATCGCGGTTTACACCCACTGTGGTGGATTTGTTGTTGTCCACCGTCTCGGTCCGGTCGTGATGCACGTTCTGGGTCGCGTCATTGCCGATGTCTTCCAAGAAATCATTGCCGATATGGCGGCTCTCGTTGTTCTTGACCAACTCGTTGTGGTCTTTCTCGGCTTGGAAATAGACTTCCTCCTCGCCTTTCTTGTCCTCGAACCGCATCTCGTTCCAGCCGCCCCCACCAAGCGAGGAATTCGACTTCCACCCTGATAGCGTCGCATTCGCGGGCAGGTCATAGGGCGGCATCTGTTCGGCGTTATAAACCCGGCCCGTGATGATCGGCATGTCGGGATCTCCCTCAAGGAAATCGACAATCACCTCCTGACCGATGCGCGGGATCTGAATGAACCCCCAACCGGACCCGGCCCAGACCGAGCTGACCCGGATAAAACAGGTCGAATTCTCGTCGCTCCCACCTTGGCGGTCCCAATGAAACTGAACCTTCACGCGGGCATATTCATCGGTGTGTATTTCTTCGCCGGACGGGCCAACCACCACAGCGGTCTGCGGACCCTTCATCACCGGCTTGGACGTGACTCGCGCGGGCCGGTACAGCGTATCCAGCGGAACCAACTCGTATTGCGCACGGAACCCCTGCTCCTGATCGTCGCTCGCCAATCCGGCGGTGTATTGCCCCTCCCAGATTTCATATTTGGCGCCGATGATCGCGAATTCGATGTTGTCCGCCTCACGCGGGCTGTCGATTAATTTGAAACTATGCCCCGAATGCGGAGGGATCGCGGTGCTGCTGGCGTGGATAACCTGGCTCATCGCCCGCTCTTCCTCGATCCGTACATCGGCCAAATCGGTGCCGCGCCCGTGCTCGATGTACTTCCCGGGATAGAAATAGCGTTCCTGCTCATCGCCGGTATGCCGCCCGCCCATATCCGAGGTTGCCATCAAATCGGCCGAGGGCTTCTCGAAATCGTAATCCGTGTGAACCCATTTCGCAGGCGATGCCGTGTCCGTGCGCTCCAGCCGCGTGATCATGTTCTGCTCGCCGGTGCGCTGCACGCTACCTTGCTCAAACCTGATCTCTTCGCAGGCCGGCGCGGCTGGAAGATCGCGAATCTTGTCACAGATCACCATCTCATGCTCGCCATCGCGGAATTCAAAGTAATAAAACATCCCCTCGTGCTCCAGCAGACGCTGCACGAACGCCAGATCGGATTCGCCATACTGGACACAATACTCGCGAGCTTCATAACTCCCAGTAAGCTCGATCCGGTAATTCGACACCCCGCCTTCGTCCAGCACCGCAGCAACGATATCAGGCACTGACATGCTCTGAAAAATCCGGTTGTCCATGGTTTTGGACAGAAACCAGAACGTCGGTCGCATCACGAGTTGATATTTGAACTTTCCGCCTTCGTCGTTGCCAAGAAACCGGAACTGATCCACCAACCCGTGAAAAAACCGCGGCTCTTCGTCCTCACTCTGGGTTCGCGCGATCTTGACGTTGATCTCCTCGCCCAAAAGCGCCTTCGAGGCAATCTCAGGGTCCTCCGACTGCAGGCTCAACTCAAAGCGAAAACACTGGCTGAAGCGGTCTTCCCCGATCAGCGATTCAAACTCTAACGCGTCGTCCAGAGGGGTGGTTACCTCGATAAAGCGTTCCAAAACCATTTTTCTGGCCTCCTCTTAAGGGGCAAATAAGGGGCAAAATCACTTCTGAAATATGTAATTCTTAAAGAGTATACTCGGATTCGTTTTAGTTTACCGCAAAAGCTACAGCGCCGCAGGGCAGGAAAACCCCCGTATGCGACCCTTTGAAGAGACCGGATTGTTGGGCCTCTCAAACCCCATCTCAAGGAAAATCCGCCCGGAGCTGGTGCGCAGGTCCAACAATACACGCTCTCCCTTGTCGCGCAGCCTAAGGCGCAAGCCATCCATCAGCCGCATCAACCCCCACATCCCCTGATGCAGAATTCGGGCACTGTCTGTCCCGTCTTTAAAGGCCACTTCCAATCCCTTTTGCGGCTCTGGTCCGGGCCATTGCAACACTGCCGGCTCGCCCCGCGCACGCACCGGCGCGCCCACGCCGCCAATGGCAAACACGGTCTCACCTCGCTCGGCCAATGCCGCAAGAGTAAGGGTCATCCCGACGCGCCCCTCGCTCCCGAACAGCGCATCCGACACGGCGAACGCGCGTTCAAAAAACACCGCGCTTTCCGGTTTTAACCCGGCAAACCGTGCCTCCGGCTTCCAACGCCATGGGCTTGTATCAGTCTCTAACAGAGGCAACGCAGTCGCTCTGGCGAAAACGATCAACTGCCCGTTTGCCGCCAAAAGCGACGCCACCGCATTCAAATCCGCATCCGCGCCATCACCAAACGGATAACGCCCCTCGATAATCTGGCGGCAGGCGGGATACACCAACTGCTGCCATTGCCGGGTCAACGGGTTAGAGCCGTCCTCGGTCTGGGAAGCCGCCGATTGCGCCAGCACATCCTCGGCGATCTGCACCACGATGCTCGGCGCGGCCTTCAGCGCCTGAATAGACTGCGCCGTATCCTGCCACGTCATCAAACGCTGACTGCCGCGTTCCGCATCAAGATCGATCGAGCCGAGCGCGACATTCAAAGTCGAAAACAGCCGCGAAATCTCGGCCATACGCCCTTGCTCGACATATTGGATCATCGCACCAAACGTGCGGGCAAGGCGCAGCTGCTGCTCATGACTACGACCGCGATCTGTTCCGCCGGATTCGATCCAAACCTTGCCCAAAAGCCGTGAAATCGGATTATCCGGAAGTGAAAGCTTGCCCGACACTTCAATCGCCGTTTGTCGCCGCGCAAAGGGCTTTACCCTAAGATCGGCCAGCAACGCGCGCCACCGCGCAATGGTGTTGTCATGCAAACGATCCAGCACCAGATCGGGCGAGGCATTGACAGGAGTAAGGGGCTGCCCCGTCACGCCTTGTGCGACATCGCGCGCCCGCTGCACAGCGAGGCCGATCCCGAACTCCCGCGCGTGGGTCCACCCGGTTTGTGTAAACAGCCCCGGCATCCCGGCGTTCACCGGCTTGCCGGTCCGCCGTACGACAACGTCGCTCAATCCCGGCACTTCGACCGCTGGGTTCCAGCGGGGCAGGGCGCGGGTGTCCTCGGCCCGCAATAGCTCAAGCCATGCAACGTCTGGCTCTTCGACCTCTGCCGCGAATCGCCTCGCTTGATCCATCAGCACCGGGTCGCGCGCCAAAAGCTCGGTGTCCGGCCCGTTCAGAGCATCGGCATGCGCCGCCAGCCCGCTCAGCCCCAAGTCGCCCTCGTGATCCTCCAGCCAGCCAACGACATAGGCCCGCTGCCAATCGTTATCGCCGCTCAGAACCGCCCAGGCCCTCAGCGCATCATAAAGCACGATACCGTCGCCTTCGGTCGCAATCGCCTGTTCAATTGCATCGCCCACCGCCCGCGGCACCCGCGCAGTCACCTCGCTGGCATAAAGCGCCTCGGCCTTGGCTTCCGCGTCAAAAAACGGCAGTCGCACGGCGCGTTTGAACGGCGCTTTCTGAACCGCGCGGCGCACCCGTGCCTTGGTCTCGGCCAATTGGGTCAATCGCGTGATCAACTCCGCGCCCTCGGGATCGCGGTCCAACCCGATCGCGACGATTTCAGTCTCTAACTCCGCCGAAAGCCGCGATTGAAAGCGATATTCGATAAAGCAGGCATACCCGCCAATCGCCAAAAGGAACAGCACCGCCGACACCGCAATCCACGCGCCCCAATTGCCGGATTTCTTGACCTGAGGCGCGCGGCGCAACCCGTCGATCCGCCCGATCACCTCGTCCAGAAACCGCTCAAGCGCGTCAAACTCGCGCCCTTGCCGCCGCGCGGTGTCGCGAAAGTCCTGCACCCGATCCAGCGAAATATCATGCCCATCAAACAACCGCCGCCCGGCATGAACCGACCAGGTTGAGAGCCGCAATCCCCGGATTTGCCGCGCCCGCCGGTCAAACAATAACGCCAGCGCATATCGAGCAGGCTTCAGCGTCGCGTCCGGCGCCCCGCCGCGTTTGGCGTTCAATTCGAACTGATCCAACAGCGCCGCGATCTCTTCGGCAAGCCGCTGTTCACCATCCTGCGCACGGCGCTCAATCGTCTCTAGTACAGCCCAAACCGGCGCTGCCGCGCGGGCATAAGGCGACGCGGTGCGGCTGTTATCGCGGCGGGCCATGGCTCAAAGCTTCCCTTCCGCCTTCCATTTGCGAAGCGTTTCGACACCCACTTCGAAATGCATCGAATCTTCGCGATTATACGTCGCGCCCCAAAACCAGCCCTCGTCGTTGAACAGCTCGGCCAGCAACAGCAAACCGAACTGGGTGCTGCCATCGGCAAACGGGTCCAGCTTGCCTTCGATCTTCACATCAATCGCCGTGCCCCATGAGTGGTTCGAAACCGAGCGGCTCGACCCGCGAATAAGCCGCGCACACAGCGCGCCCGCCGTGCCCAGCTTGGCCGCAAGGTCCGGCTCGTCCTGTTCCAGCTGTTTGAAAATCCGTTCAAGCGACTCTAACGCGGGCTTTACCATCGTCACCCGGATCGGTCCGATTTGGCGCGTTTCCAACAGCGCCTTGATCTTGGGGTTGGTCACAGGCTGGCAATTGGTGCCATAGCTTTTTCTCGGATGCCCCAAGACTTCCAGCATCACGCGATTGCCCGGTTGGGTCACACCCTTGTTGAACCGCGCTTTGGCCAGCAGCATCTTTTCCGTTGGCGCTTCAATCCCCGGCCCGTCCCCGCCAGCACCATCGCCTCCAACTGTGGGTGAATTGATCACGACATTCGGCGCCACCACCGGCTGCGACGCCCTAAGCGCCATATCTTCGCTCAGCCGCTCAATTTCGGCGCGCGCATCCTGAAGGTCGGCGCGCAACTGGTCCTGCTCGGATTGCAATCGCCCCATCGCCGCTTCGGTCCGCTCAAGCCGAAGCTCGGCGCTGCCATCGGCGGTTTCCAACAGCGCCCCGACCAACGCAAATGAAATCGCGGCAAAAATCAACCCGATCGCGATGATGATCGGCCCGATCAATGTGCCTTCCCGCATCAGCCCGCCCTCGCGAACACACCAATGACCGATACGTTGTCCGGCGCTCCGGCGTCCAATGCGGCGGTAATGAATTGGTGGCACATCGCCTCGGGGCGCGGGGCAACGGCCATTGTATCGGCAATTTCCTGATCCCCAAGGCACGCCGTCAGCCCATCACTGCACAGCAATATCCGGTCCCCCGGAACAAGCGGCACCGCGCGGGTATCAAGCTCGACCGAATTGCCAAACCCGACGGCACGGGTCACCACATGCGCCTCCGGGTGGTCATCGCGCCCGGTTTCCGACAGCAGCCCCTGATCCACCAGATCCTGAACCACCGTGTGATCATGGGTCAAAAGCCGCAACTGCCCGCTGCGCATAAGATAGGCGCGGCAATCCCCGGCCCATGCCAAATGCGCCACCGAATTCTGGATCATCATCGCCACCACCGTGGCTCCGATGTTGCCGGTGCATGCTTTGAGAGAATGCGCCCTGATGCGCCGGTTCGCCTCTTCGACCCGCCCCTGCAACGCCGGCCCGGCCAGCGCCTCATCCGGAACGGTCGACAGGCATTCGATCAAAATGTCCGACGCCACATCGCCATTGCCATAGCCGCCCATCCCGTCCGCCACCGCCCATAACGCGCCCGATGGATCGGTCAGAATGGAATCCTCATTGCGCTCCCTGACCACACCCGCATGGGTCATCCCGGCGCCGTAAAACTCGGGGGCGAGGGGCCTCATCGGCGGAATTCTGGTGGTCGGCGCAGTCATCTAAACCCCCGCAAAACGGAAACCGGCCTTGGGAACGGCTTGCAAATCGCACATGGAACACTATCTCAAAATAATAAGGCTGAATTGAATTCCATAGGATGATACCCTAGGTATTACCCCATACAAGACTCTATTTTTTATAGGTGCATAAATGCGAAATTCCGTAGTTCTCGCGCTGGCTGGCGCGCTGCACTTCATTGCCGCCCCTGCCATTGCCCAAGACGACATGAGTGTCGAAGACATCCGCAACGCCTTTGAGCGACAGCTTCAGGCGTTCACATCGGTCAAAACCCGCGGCCTCGGCGGCGGACAAGATCGCGGCCTGAAACTGATCACCGTTGATGACATCAAGACGGATGCGCGCGGCCAACAAGTGGTGGTGACGGCAACGTCGCCCACCGCGCCGACAACGCCCACTCCAACCGACACAAGCCCAACAGCCACGACAACAACAAGCGTGGCCAAGGTGCAGGTGCCGACCAAGCCCACTGCGCCTACGGCCGATACCGGCGCCACCGTGACCACCACAGTGCCTGTGTCACAGCCAAAACCAGTCTCTAACACACCGCAAGTGACCAAGGCTTCGACCTCCGATCCGGTGGTTTATGGGCAATTCAAGCCTGAGTTGCAGGTCAACCTGCACATCGAATTTGGCTTTGATTCCGCCGCACTGGACAGTTCGCAAACGCCCAAGCTCGAAAAAATGTGCATCGTGCTGCAAACCTCGCCGATCAACAAGATCCGCATCGTCGGCCATACCGACACCAAAGGCACCGATGAATATAACGAACGCCTTTCGATCCTGCGCGCCCGCGAGGTGGCCCGCCACCTGACCGAAGAATGCGGCATCTCGGCGGAACGGCTCGAAACTCTGGGCCTTGGCGAACGCTTCCCGGTCAATGCCAACAACCCGCAAGCGGATGAAAACCGCCGGGTTGAGTTTCAGGCTCTAAGCTGAGCTCACCAAGGCACGCGCCCCGGGCCTGACCCGGGGCCTCTCGCCCGCTCGGACAATCCGCTAGGGAAATTAGTGAACCTTGAGGTTCTTGGCCGAATCGCGGATCGCGTCGTATTGCCCGTTGGGCCGGAACCGCCAGAGATAGCTGTCGATCACGGCCTCCGCCGCAACGGGCGAAATGCCCAGATCGGCAAACCCTTTCGCAGCATCGCTGACCACATTGTCATTGCGAAGCTGTTTGACTTGATCGCGCGTCAGAACGCCGTTCTTGAACAGGCCCAGCGTCACCGCCTGCATCATGTCAAACCCGAACGCCATCAACCGCCCAATCCAAAACGGCAGGTTCACAACCAACTTGCGACGCTTCACAGACGCCAGCATGACATCAATCCACCCGCGCAGCGTCTTTACGTCCGGCCCGCCCAGCTCATAGACACCCTGCGCGCCGCCTTCGACGCCAATCACCATCGCCGCGGCTACATCTTCCACATACACCGGCTGAAACTTGGTCTCGCCTCCGAACAGCGGCAAAACCGGCCCCAACCGCGTCATCGCGGCAAAGCGGTTAAAGAACCCGTCTTCATTGCCAAAAATGACGCTGGGTCGAACGATCATCGCCGTTGGAAAGGCGTCAAGAATGGCGGCTTCTCCCGCACGCTTCGACGCGCCATATTCGCTTTGCTCGTCCCGGTCACATCCCAGCGCGGAAATATGCACAAGCGTCTCAACGCCCTGCGCTGCTGCCGTCTTTGCAACGCGCGCAGCGCCCTCGTGCTGAACCGCATCGAAATTGTTGCGCCCCGTGCGGTCGAATGTGCCAACGCAGTTCACCACCGCGTCTGCACCGCGCATGACGGCGGCCACACTGGCATCATCACGAATATTGCACAGAATCGGCTCGACCTGGCCGGGCACACCATATGGCTTTACGAATATCGCCTCATTGGGGCGGCGCACGGCAACCCGCACCCGCCAACCCTTCGCGGCCAGTTTCTGCGCAACATAGCGCCCTACAATCCTGATCCGCCATAAATGGTTACAAGCTTGCTCATGGCCGGCCTCCAGCTAATCCTGCGCGTTGCCCTTTCCTAGCCCTCTGTGGGCTTCTGGACAAGGTGCTATGTCATACTGCGTGATTTGGATGAATACCCCGTTGACACCGCCCACCCCCACGCGTAAATGCACGGCCTACGACACCTGCCCAGGTGGCGGAATTGGTAGACGCGCTAGCTTCAGGTGCTAGTATTGGCAACGATGTGGAGGTTCGAGTCCTCTCCTGGGCACCATTCAAACAAACTTTGTGATTGTTTCTCAATATCTTGCTTTACAACGCGCAGAATGGGCCCCCTTTGTGGCCCCCATTTACGTGCTGCCATCACTTACCTTATTCAACACCTACTAGAGGTATGACTCGCAACCCAACATGACGTGTGCGACCAGATCTATGGTGAAAAGGGAGTTCCTTTGGGTAGCTGACGGATCAAGTGTGTAACACGTTTCCAGTCGTAAGCGTTGCATCTTTTCCCAAATGAAGCACGGTCATTGATCGCCTATGGCCTCTATATCGGTGCGCAGCGATAATATGAAAAAGCAAAGCCGGACAATCTCGGCTCGTTTCGGACAATGGCTGAAATGCTTTGATACTGCGGAAACAACACACTTAGCCGCCGTTTGCACAAACAGTGCGATCTGTGGTCATTTTAAATCTCTCTGCGCGTTAGTAGAGCTAAAAACCTCTTAGCAAATCGCTAAGCGACCGGTTGGGTCGGGAGAATTCGCTGCGGATGAGTGCTTGATTGGCCAGCACTCGGAAAAATACTGCAATCTGCTGCACGTCTCGCGATTTCGAAATTTTGTGGGTTTCGGTCCACACACCGCTGCAGGACTGACCGCCAAGCGCCGTATCTAGGACCGGTTGGATAAAAGTGAATCGCGTTTGCGGAGGCCTTGGAAAGTTCCCGTTGAATGGGTTGATCGGCCTTCCAAGCAGGGTCCTCCGCCAGCGCCAACAGGTGCGCGCCCCATCGCTCCAGATCCTTAAATCTCTGTGCTTTACCGTAGGGGCCAATCGCATTGACGGAGGCCATAGAAAGTTCCAGTTGAATGGGTTGATCGGTCTTCCAAGCAGGGTTCTCCGCCAGTGCCAGAAGGTGCGCGCCCCATCGCTCCAGATTTTCAAACCGCTGCGCTTTGCCGTAGTAATGAATCGCGTTGACGGAGGCCCGGGCAAGTTGCAGTTGAATGGGATGATCGGCCTTCCAAGCTGTGTCCTCCGTCAGCGCCAACAGGTGCGCGCCCCATCGCTCCAGATCCTCAAATCGCTGCGCTTCGCCATAGGAACTAATCGCGTTGAGGGAGGCTTTGGCAAGTTGCAGTTGAATGGGTTGATCGGCCTTCCAAGCAGGGTCCTCAGCCAGCGCCGACAGGGGTGCGCCCCATCGCTCCAGATCCTCAAACTGCTGTGCTTCACCGTAGGAAGCAATCGCGTTGACTGAGGCCACAGCAAGTGCCAGTTGAATGGGATGATCTGCCTTCCAAGCTGTGTCCTCCGTCTGCGTCAACAGGTGCGCGCCCCATCGCTCCAGATCTTCAAACTGCTGCGCTTTGCCGTGGTGATGAATCGCGTTAAGGGAGACCTCGGCAAGGGCCTGTTGCATGGGTTGATCTTCCTTCCAAGCAGTATCCTCCGACAGCGCCGACAGGTGCGCGCCCCATCGCTCCAGATCCTCAAATCGCTGCGCTTCGCCATAGGAACTAATCGCGTTGAGGGAGGCTTTGGCAAGTTGCAGTTGAGTGGGTTGATCTGCCTTCCAAGCAGGGTCCTCAGTCAGCGCCAACAGGCGTGCGCCCCATCGCTCCAGATCTTCAAATCGCTGTGCTTCGCCATAGGATCTAATCGCGTTGA
This sequence comes from Rhodobacteraceae bacterium D3-12, assembly GCA_025916135.1. Classification (NCBI taxonomy): domain Bacteria; kingdom Pseudomonadati; phylum Pseudomonadota; class Alphaproteobacteria; order Rhodobacterales; family Roseobacteraceae; genus Phycobium; species Phycobium rhodophyticola. Next base: position 4,260,740 of record CP104793.1, read on the forward strand.
CTGAGGCCATAGCAAATTGCAGTTGAATGGGATGATCGGCCTTCCAAGCAGTGTCCTCTGCCAGCGCCAACAGGCGCGCGTGCCATCGCTCCAGATCCTCAAACCGCTGTGCTTTTCCGTAGGAATTGATCGCGTTGACTGAGGCCATAGCAAGTTGCAGTTGAATGGGTTGACCGGCCTTCCAAGCAGCGTCCTCCGCCAGCGCCAACAGGCGCGCGCCCCATCGCTCCAGATCCTCAAATCGCTGTGCTTCGCCGCAGGAACTAATCTTGTTGACATAGGCCTTAGCAAGGCACAGCTGAGTTTCATATTCCAACATTCGGACTTTCGCGAGACGCTCCAACACCTCCAGCCGAGGTACCGGTTGCGCAAGTTCGTTGTTGAATTCAGCGATGCGCGCCTCGCAATGCTCAGGTGCTTGGGTTTCATATACGCGCCAAAGTTGGTTGCTAAATGGTCTGTATCTGCTTGCGCCGGGGCCCGAACTCAGGCTGACCAACCGTTCAAAATAGGCTATTGGGTTTGCCTGAGCGGCAGCGGCCGCGATGTCTTCCCAGCCCCCTTCGCCCATGGTTTCCAGAAAATGCAGCACGGCGAAATCTGCGAATGGATCGGGCAACAGGGGCGGAGTATAATTTTTGATCAAGCGGGTGTCTTCGTACCCGTGTAGTTTCATCCTTGCTCGAACGGGAAATGCTTTGCCGAACACAGCCCGCCAGTCGACGCCGCCGCAGGGGCCGGCCCAGGCCGCGAAGGCCAGATAGGCGGCGGCACCCTCGCCCTCACCGGCCAGACGCTCGTTCACACGGGCGCGTAGGGTCCGTTCAACATCTTCGCCCAAAAGGACATAAAGAGGGCGCCCACCAGCCTTGCGGATCAGATCATCCGAGGCTTGGGCATTGATCTGGCGGAGATGCTCATCCGACAGATCGGACAGAGCAAGCGGCGGCTGTTCTTTGTCGCGCAGGCTGTTGATCGTGGTCGGGTCGCGGTCATCGGTCAGCTCTGGTGGCAGTTGGTCGACGATCAGAACGCGAAGGTAGACTTCTTTCTTGAGCAATTCATCAAGCGCTTCGGTGCCAAATTGTCGTCTTGCGAATTCATCAATGACAATGGCTGTCTTCTTGTGCCGGCGAAACCGAGCTGTGGTGATCTCGACTATCGATCCGTTTGCCAGATAGCCAACATCCCAGCCCAACCCGCGAAGTCTGCGCAGCCATGCATTGGCCAACCTGGACTTACCTGCCGCGTGGGCGCCCGAAAGGACCATCCAGCACGGCCCATCGCCGGCATGTCCACCCGCGAACCGCATCAGAGCGCTTAGTTCTTCGTCGCGTCCGACCAAGGCCGCACCTTCGAATAATGGGTCATCTGAATAGGTTTTTTGACGTGAAATTTCCATGTCCAAGATGTCGGGCGGCTCTGGCCAAACCAATGGAACAAGAACGCGAATTGGCCCCACTGAGACCAATCCAACAGCGGCAAATATTTTGAGCGCCTTGGCCAACTCAGGATCTTGAAAAAAGCCGCGGGAGCGAAGAATATCGAAAACGCCTTCTACTTTGTCGGCAAATACGGCGGAAAGATCTTGGACGACGCTCGGAAGAAACTGAAAGAACGCTAGCGCAGCTGCACAAACTCCTAATACGCAGGCAATGATAACGGATTTTATCCAAAGGCGACTGCCTCCCGATTGCAACTTTACAAACAAGGCATCGTTCCTTCTAAAACCAAAACACTTCCACATATTATGCTATCGCGCGGTGAAGCGTTGTCCACGGATTTGTCAACCATTTTCACATAGACACTCACGATGCTACAGTCTTGCCAGCCTTCAAAAAGTTTTCGAACCTTTGCGGCCCTCGCCGCTAGGGGATGCCGCTGCGGTGTGGCTTGCAAGAGCCGTCCTTCTTTTTTCGTTTGAGCCTAAGCAGGACTTTCTTTCTACGGGCGAACGTCATTCCCCATAAAGTGGACCAATAACCCCAAGATACTTTGACCATACCGCGACCGATCCTGTGGACCTTTAGGCGCTGCCCCTATGCAATGCGGGCGCGAATGGCGGTGTTGAGCGCGGGTCTGGAGGTGAATCTCCGCGAGATCAAATTGAAAGATAAGCCGGAGGCGTTTCTTCGGGCCTCGCCCTCGCCCTCGCCCTCGGCCACGGTACCTAGTTTGCAAGCGAGTGAGCTAAGTTTGGATGAGAGTTGCGACATCATGTTATAGGCGCTTGGGAAACGTGATCCGCTTGGGCTGTTGAACATGCCGAGTATCGGCTAGGCCCTGATTGCCCAGGACAACGGGCCATTCAAAACCGCGCTGGACCAAACGAATTACTCAGTCCGCTATCCTGATCTGGATGTACACTCCGCCGCATCATTCTTCTGACGTTTGACAAATGGCTTCAAATAGGCTGGCGGGATCAACCGCACCTCATGGCCCAGCTTGTCAATCTCGCGGCCCCAGTAATGCGCACCGCCGCAGGTTTCCATCGCAACGACGCAAGGCGATAACTCCTCGAAATACGCGAGCACCTGAGCGCGCGGTAGCTTCTTGCGCACAACTGCCCGACCTGCGCCGTCTGTTCCATGAACCTAGAATACAATCTTCGCCAGATCGAGCCCAACTGTGATAATCTCCGATATGACCGCTCTCCTTTGTGAGTCCATACAAAGCCACAAAACCACATCAATGTCGTCGGGGGCGGTTACAGCATCAGTCCCGACCAGGCTGCGGCCCTACGGCCTGGCCATCCGAAGTGTTGCGAGGCAGGGGGCTGGTATCCGGACATTGCCTCTCACACCTTGCGCGCGGGCATGTCCTCCAGCGGGGTCTGCGCCCTGCGATCGATCTGCAGGCGCAGGACATCCGGGCGGGCGGAATGGCCGGCCCCGTCGATCAGGGCCGGGCCCGGTCATTGGCGAAAAGGTCGAGATCCGCAATGACGAGCATGTCGCCCGCGCCATCCGGCGACGCGGCGAGGAGGCTGCCGTCGGGTCCCCAGATCGCGGAGCGGCCGCCCCCGGTGCCGAGGGAAGTCTGCGGACCCAGCTCCGCCTGCATCCGTTCGATGTAGGCCGGCGTGATATGGTTCTGCGCCATGACGACAAAGCACTGGGCCGTAAGGGCATGGGCCGACATGAGTACCTCGACCTGCCGATCATAGGCGCCGCCGCGCGTGGACAGGGGTGCAAAGGTCGGCCAGCTTGCGCAGTGGATCTGCTCTCCCATGTCGATCAGCGCCTGCCGGGGGAGGTTCAGCATATGCTCGTAGCAGATAAGGCCGCCGGTGCGTCCGACCGGCCAGTCTGCGACGAAGAGTCCGCTGCCGTCCCCACGCCCCCAGAGCATCCGCTCCGCGTAGGTCGGCTGCAATTTGCGGTGAACCCCGGTCAGGTTGCCGTCCGCGGCGATGAAGGCCTGGGCGTTGAACATCGTGCTGCCGACCCGTTCCGACAGACCGAGCACCACGGCGACCCCGGCGTCGCGCGCGGCTTGGCAGACGGGCTCCAGCTCTCCGGCGGCGATGTCGACGGACTGCGCCAGGTAGGTGACATACATCGGGTGCTGCTGTCCGGGCGGGTAGAGGTTGATCCAGTAGGGGAAGCCGGGAATGAAGGTCTCCGGGAACACCAGCAGCTCGACCTCCTCGGCCCCGGCACGAGCGATCGTCTCGCAGGCCAAGGTTATTCCGGCGGGTTTGTCCAGCGCCACGGGCGCGCAATGGGCGGCGGCGACACGAGGCATGGGCGGCTCCTTCTGCCAAAAGATTGGGCGCAGGGGCGGCTGGATCTGAATCCGTCTTGTCAGCTGCGGCGCACTGTTGTTAATGTTATATCAATAAGTCAAATGATAAGGCAACACGCACATGACCCAAGACTACGGTGCCATCGACGCGGTGGTGAATATTTGGACAGACGAAGCGCTGGCTGGCCGTCCCGACCGCGAAGAGTTCTACACGGGAAAGATGAAGGTCGATCAGAATACCTTCGACGGAATCTCGCTGGAGGAGATGCTGCGCCGCATGGATGCCGTCGGTATCGAGAAGTCCTTCCTGATTGCGGCCAAGGTCGGCCCCCGGCTGCACCGCTCCTGCTACCATGTGCCCTACAAGCTGGTGGCGGACGCAGTGCAAGCTCATCCCGACCGGTTCCTTGGCCTTGCCGGTGTTGACCCGACCGAGGGCATGGCCGGTGTCCGTGCAATGGAATCCGCGATCCGCGATGACGGTTTCATCGGGGCGCATCTCTATCCGCACTGGTTCGAGCTGGCGCCGGACCACGCGCGCTATTACCCGTTCTACGCCAAGTGCATCGAACTGGACGTGCCGATCCAGCTGCAGGTCGGCCAGTCAATGGTCTACGACAAGAGCTATCCGCGCCGCAGCGTCGGCCGCCCGATCACCCTCGACAGTGTCGCCTGCGATCTGCCCGAACTGAAGCTGATCGGCATTCATGTCGGAATCCCCTGGACTGACGAGATGATCGCCATGGCCTGGAAGCACGAGAATGTCTTCATCGGATCGGACGCGCATTCGCCCAAGTACTGGCCCGAGAGCTTCGTCAAGTACATCAACTCCTACGGGCAGGACAAAGTCATCTTCGGCACCGATTTCCCCGTTCTGGACTTCCGGCGGACCATGGAGGAGATCGACGCCCTGAACCTGCGGCCGGGCCCCAAACGCAAGTTCTTGCGCGACAACGTGCTGCGCATCTACGGGCTGGAGGGCTGACATGAACCTCGCGGAGGCGTTGGAGATCCACGCCCGGGCCCAGCCCGAGCATCCGGCCGTAATCGCCGGGACGACAACCGTCACACATGCCGATTTTGCCGCGCGGGTGCGCGATCTGGCCGCAGGTCTGCTGGAGCGCGGCATTCGACCGGGTGACCTCGTCGGGGTTTGCCTGTCGGACAGTATCGATCACCTTGTGGCGAACTTCGCGGTGATCCGGATGGGTGCCGTGCTGTTGCCGATGGACCTGCGCTGGACCCGGGCAGAGCAGCAGCGCCTCGCGATGCACTTCGGCTGCACGCTGGTGCTGGCAGAGACCGACGCGGCGCCGCTTGTCGGCGTGGCCTGCGCCTCGATGGCAGCAACGATGGGGCAGGGGGCCACTCCGATCGCGCCGGGCGGGGACGCGCCACTGCTGCTGTCGCTGAGTTCGGGCACGACCGGCAGGCCTAAGGGGCCGCTCATCACGCATGCGCACATGCTCCGACGGTTCTGGACCCACTGGATGAACATCGGGCTGAACGCCTCCGAACGCTACGTCTCGGCCACGCCTCTCTATTTCGGCGGCGGGCGGACCTTTGCCATGTCGGTGCTGTTCTCGGGCGGGACGGTGATCCTGTTCCCGCCGCCCTTCCGCGCCCCCGACCTGCTGGCTGAACTGGCGCGCACCCGGGCGACCAGCGCCTTCCTCGTGCCGACTCAGCTGCGCAAGCTGCTGGCTGAGGCGGATGCGGTGCTGGCACCTGCCCGCGCCCTGCGGACGCTGATCTCAAGCGGGGCGCCGCTGGACCCGGAGGAGCGGCGCGACCTCTGCACCCGCGTCTGCGCGAACTTCATCGAATATTACGCTTCGACCGAGGGCGGGGGCGTGTCGATCTCCACCCCGGCGACGCGGACCCATGCGCCGGATTCCGTCGGCCGCCCGGTCTTTGCCGTCGAGGCACAGGTTGTCGACGACGCCCATACCCCCCTGCCGGCCGGGCAGGTTGGCCGGTTCCGCTATCGCGGTCCCGGTGTGGCGGACAGCTATCACATGGATGACGAAGCCAGCCGCGACGCCTTCCACGACGGCTGGTTCTATCCCGGTGATCTGGCCGAGATTGACGCCGGGGGGCATATCACCCTGCGCGGGCGCACCAAGGACATGATCATCCGGGGCGGGGTCAACATCCACCCCGGCGAGATCGAGACGATCCTGCGCGACCATTCGTCGGTGCGAGACGCGGCGGTGGTCGGCTGGCCGTCCAAGACGCTGGGCGAAGAGGTCGCGGCCTTCGTGGTCACCGAGGGCCCTACGGACGCAGAGGTGCTGACCGACTGGTGCCGAAGCCAGCTGGCCCCCTACAAGGTGCCGGCGCTTTTCGTCTCGCTCGACGACATGCCGCGGAACAGTGCCGGCAAGGTGCTGAAGGCGAAACTGGCGACGCGACTGCCGGACCGGGACGGCGGGGCATGAGCCGCTTCTCCCCCGTCTTCGACGCCTTCCAAGCGATGATCGGGGCGGGCGAGATTCCCGGCGCGCGCATCGCCATTCATCATGCCGGAACGGATCACATCTGGAGCGATGGGGTCCGCACCCCGGCGACCGGTGCGACGCTTGGCTCCGATACGCTGTTTCGTCTCGCCTCCCTGACCAAGATCGTCTCTTCCGTAGTCGCGCTTCGGTTCGTCGAGCGGGGCGCGCTAGAGATTGATACTCCGGTCCATCACTATCTGCCCGGCCTCGCCGGGATGCAGGGAGCCACCACGGGTCCGGGGGCCGACGGCCCGAAGCGGGCTGACCCGGTAAGGCCGATGACCGTGCGTGACCTGTTCCGCCATACCTCCGGGCTGACCTACGGCCAGTTCTCCGACGCGCCGGTGCAGCTGGCCTATCAGGACGTCGGGATGGCGGACCACGATCAGACGCGGGACGACTTACTGGCCAAACTGGAGACCCTGCCACTGACGGCCGATCCCGGCACGCAGTTTGGCTACGGCATGTCGACGGATGTGCTGGGCTGGCTACTGGAAGAAATCACCGGCGAAGACCTGGAGGCGATCTGCCGGCGGGAGCTGTTCGACCTTGTCGGGATGCGGGATGCGGCCTTCCGCCCTGCCGATGTGTCGCGGATCGCGGAGCCCATGCCCGACCCGGTGACCGGAGAGATCCCCGTCCTCGGATCGCGCAATTTCTACGAAGCCGGTTGGCTATCGGCCGGGCATGGGCTGTTTGCCTCGGGTCCCGACATGGACCGCTTCGCAGCGCTTCTGCGGGGTCATGGGAGCCTCGACGGCCACCGGATTCTGCGCCCTGACACCTTTGCCGAAATGACCCGCAACCAACTGCCCGAAGGGGTGCGTTTCGCCCCGGACGTCGCGCTGCTCGGGTCCATGGCGCCGACACCTGAGCGGGGGCAGGGGTTCGGGCTCGGAGTCCTCGTGCGACTGGAACCGGGGACGCCCAACTACCCCGCAAGCGTCGGGGAATTCGGCTGGAACGGGTTGTCGGGCACCTGTCTCTGGATCGACCCTGAGCACGACCTGTCCGTCTGCCTGCTGATGCAGTCACCGGTCAATCGAGACACCATACGCCAGCGTCTGAAGTTCATGGTGCACAGTGTGCTGGCCGCCTGATCGGACGCCTTCAATTTGGGCAATCCAACGGCGCGATCCGCACACGAACCCAAGAATAACTTGATCGGTCTGCTATCTTTGTTATAATGATATATAAATAGAACAAAGTGAATGATTCGATGACCTCTCCGCGCACCAGACCCTGGAATGGCCAGTCTTGGCCCCGCACCGCGAGCGGGCGGTCCTCGCTGGTCGAGCCGCTGCCGCATCACATCAGTTGTGACGCGCTTCACGTCAATTTTCGCGCCGATCCGAGCGCCGTCGCACAATTCTTGCCGCCGGGTCTGGAGCCGCTGGAAGACGGGGCCGGATGGGTGATGATCGCCGAAATGGCCAAGGTCAGTTCGCATCAGCCCGACCAGATCTGGGCCGATCCGTCGCGCTCCTCCTACAACGAATGCGTGCTGGGGTTCTATTGCCGGTACGGCGACCGGGTCGGCCGGTTCTCGGCGCTCGTCTGGGTCGATCGGGACTGGTCGCTAGGCATGGGCGCGATCTTCGGCTGGGGCAAGCGGCTGGGGTCGATCGACCGCACACGCGCGCAGCGGTCGAACCCCGCGCTGACAGGTCAGGATCTGAAGCTGGGCGGCATCGTCTCACGGCATGGGAACCGGGTTCTCAGCCTGTCGGTCACGCTGGAAAACGGCGGCATCCCACTGGAGGCCATGCCGGTCACGGCGGAGCGACGTTCCTCTATCGCTACATCGCCAGCCCGTCGCCCGACGTGGACGACATCGAGCAGCTGTTCGAGCTGGGTTTCACCAATGTCCGGCAAACCGACATCCGTGCGGGCAGCGGGCACATCGATTTCGGTTCCGCCCCGGACGAGGAGCTCGGCCTGCTGGGACGGGTCGAGGTTACCGGCGGCTACATCTATCAGCGCGGCTGGACCACGGACCGGACCGCAAGACTGCTCGCGGATTTCTCAGGCCCCGCGCAGACCACCGCAACAACGTATTGCAACAGGGAAGACTGACACCATGACCAAACTACATATGAACAGACGTTCCTTCATCGCGGGCGCACAGGGTCTTGCCCTTGGCACCGCGCTGGCCGGGATGCCGCGCTTGGCGCGCGCCAGGGACCTGACCCAGATGACCTACCTGACGCCCTTTGGCTACCTGATCGGCTTTTCCGAGACCATGTATGCCGACACCTCCGGCGTCTTTGATAAGCACGGCCTGAACGTGACCATCGAAGGCGGCCGCGGATCGTCCATGGCAGTTCAGCAGGTGACGGCAGGCCGGGCGCTGATCTCGCGCACCGGCGGGACGGACCTCATCAAGGCCTATGCGACCGATCCCTCCATCGTCGCCGTGGGCGAAATTTACGAACGCGACCTTTTCTTCATGATCTCCTCCGAAGAGGGGCCAATCAATTCGCCCGCTGACATAGCCGGCAAGACCATCGGCATCGTCTCAGCTTCCGGCGCGACGGAGAACATCCTCGACATGATGCTGGCTGCGACCGACGTTCCCGCAGACAGCGTCAACCGCGAGGTCGTGGGCAACGCCCCCGCCGCCTTCGAACTGGTCAAGGCGGGACGCATCGCTGGCTTTATCGCCACCAACGATACGGCGTTCCAGCTGCGCGTCGACAACCAGCCCGTCGTGGCCTGGTCGACCGACAAATACGCGCGCTGCCCGGGTCAGGTCTACATGACGTCCAAAGCACAGCTCGAAGAAAAGCGCGAGACGATCGCGGCCTTCATGGCCGCAGTGCACGAGACGCTGGGCACGATGCTGGCCGCCGAGGACCTTCAGCCGGTGCTGGAATCCATGTCGGCGAAGTACGAGATCGCGGAGGGCAAGCGCCCGGACAAGGGTCTGGCGGTTCTGGACTATGCCCGCGGCAACTTCCAGCGCAGCTATGACGACCAGCTCGCCAGCGACCCGGCAAGCTGGGAAAACGCCTACAATCTGATGTTGAAGGCAGGCCTGATCTCGGAAACTGCGGACATGGGCTTCTACGACGATAGCGCTCGGGCGCTGGCCTTCTCGTGAGTCACACAGCTGCCCAGACGGCCCTGATCGTGATCGACCCGCAGGTGTCGTTCTGCGATCCGGGCGGGTCGATGGACCGGCAGGGGCGCGATCTCGCGCCTCTGCAAACCGCCGTGCGCCAGTGCGATGCGCTGGCCGACGTCGCGCGGGCCGCCGGGGCGACGGTTGTCTGGACCCGAATGGTGTTCGAGCCCGGTTACACCAACGGCGGCGAACTGATAGCCAGCATCCGCCCGAACCTCGCCCGGATCGGTGCGCTGGAGCGGGGCAGCGGCGACGAGCACCTGTCGGAGATGGTCAGCCCAGAGCCGGAGGATGTGATCCTCGACAAGCCGCGCTTTTCCGCGTTGGTCGATACCGGGCTGGAACAGCTGCTGCGCGACCGCGGGATCACCCGCGTGATGGTCTGCGGCGTGACGACCTCGATGTGCGTCGAAAGCTCCGTGCGGGACATCGGGCAACGCGACTACCGCACCTACGTGATCGAGGACGCCTGCGCGGACTTCGACGATGCGGTGCACATGGCCTCTCTAGCCGCCATGCAGTTCGGCTTCGCCACACGGATTCGGGCCGATGATGCCAAGGAGCTTCTTGGAGAATGAATTCTATGACCCTCAACCAGACGGCCTCAGAGGCGTCCGACACGGCCCGACCGATGATCCGCCTCGACGGTGTCGAACAACGGTACCAGACGCGCGACCATTCGGTTCTGGCCCTGACGGAGGTGGACCTCGACATCGCGAAGGGAGAGTTCCTCGTCCTGCTCGGGCCCTCGGGCTGCGGCAAGACCACCTTGCTGCGGATCATCGCCGGGCTGCTTAAGCCCACGGGCGGCTCTGTCACCATCGACGGCAACCCGCTGTGGAACAGGAACACCCGCAACGACCGGGCGATGGAGGAGCTTGGCGTCGTCTTCGAGGAGGCGAACCTTTTCCCCTGGATGACCATCGAGGAAAACATTGCCCTGCCGCTGAAACTGCGCGGCGTCGGCAAGGCGGAACGGCTGGCCCGCGCCCGCGAGCTGTGCGCGACGTTGGGCATCGAGGGCTTCGAGGCCCGCTGGCCCAATCAGCTGTCCGGTGGAATGCGACAGCGCGCCGCCATCGCCCGCGCCCTGTCAACCCAGCCGCAGATCCTGCTGATGGACGAACCCTTCGGCGCACTCGACGCGATGACCCGCGACGCGATGAACCTCGAACTCCAGCGCATCTGGATGGAGACGGGCTGCACCGTCATCCTCGTCACCCATTCGATCCGCGAGGCGGTCTTCTTGGCCGACCGCGTGCTCCTGCTGTCGCCGCGCCCCGGCCGGATGGACACCATGACCGACATCGGCATCGACCGTCCCCGTAACACCTACGTCCAGTCCTCGCCGGAATTCCAGAGCCACGAGTTGGCGCTGCGCCAGCGACTGGATTCCTTTGCCTGACCGGGAAGAGAGAAGACCATGGGAAAATACGCATCCTGGATCGCGACACCGCTTCTGCTGGCATTGCTGATCCTTCTTTGGCACGCCTATGTCACCATCTTTGAGGTGTCGCCTTTCATCCTGCCCGGTCCGGGCGCTGTCTGGGACGCGACGCTGGTCCTGCTGGCGGATCCGCGCACCTATTCGCACATTGGCATAACCGTCTACGAGACCGTTCTGGGCTTCGTCCTGGCGGTCATCATCGGCATCGTCTTCGGCGGCATCCTCGGCAAGGTCCGCTGGCTGGAGCGCACGCTGAACCCGCTAATCGTCGGGCTTCAGGTCATGCCCAAGGTGGCGCTGATCCCGCTGTTCATCGTCTGGTTCGGCTTCGGCCCGACCTCCAAGGTCGTCCTGGCGGCGGTCATCGCCTTCTTCCCGATCATGACGAACACGATCCTAGGGATGAAGTCGGTAGAGCGGGGCCATCGGGACGTGATGCTGGCCCTCAATGCCTCGCGTTGGCAGACCTTCTACGAGGTCGAGCTGAAGAACGCGCTGCCCTTCATCCTAACGGGCATGGAGGTTGGGATCGTTCTGGCCACCATCGGGGCCATCGTCGGCGAATATCTTGGCGGCAGCAAAGGCCTTGGCTATCTGGCTGTGGCGACGCTGAACGCCTTCGACGTGACGACGATGTTCGGGGTGATCGGCCTATTGACCGTTCTGGGCCTGATCCTCTACTTCGCGGTCGTCATGCTGCGCCGATACATCACTCCCTGGCATGAATCCGTCACCCGTGACGGCGACCACTGATCTGACGAAGGACACACATATGGGACGCATCATCGACATCAGCACCAACTTCAAGCCGCACACGCAGCTGAAGCTCTATGACGTGCTGGGCATCGACAAGGAAAACGCCAAGGCGATCAACCCCGAGGCCTATATCGCCGAGATGGACGCAAACGGTGTCGCAATGACCGGCATCATCTCAAACACCGTCCAGAACGGGGTGAAGGGTGAACTGCTTCAGACCCATGTCGACGAGGTCTATCCAGTGCTCCAGGAATACCCGGACCGCTTCTTTGGCTGGGTCGGGATTAACCCGCTGGGTGGGATGGAGACGCTGCGCTACATCGAATATGCGGTCAAGGAACTGGGCTTCAAGGGCGTGCACGTATATCCGCACTGGTTTGGCGTGCCGATCAACGACCGCACCTATTGGCCGATCTACGCCAAATGTTGCGAACTCGGCGTGCCGATCACCCTGCAGGTCGGGCGCCAGTCGCCGCGTTCGGGGGCAAGCTCTGCGCCCGGCCCGAATGGCTCGAGGATGCTGCCTTCGACTTCCCCGAGTTGACGCTGATCGGACTGCACATCGGTGTGCCCTACGATTTCGAGATGACCAGCGCGGCCATGTGCCACGAGAACGTCTACATCATCGCCGACGCGCATCCGCCCAGCACCTGGACCCAGCACTTTATCGACTACTGCGCCGGGCGCGGATTTGCCACGATGGACGGGGACCAAAAGGTGATGTGGGGGACCGACTGGCCCGTGCAGACCATCACCCAGTCGCTCAGCGAACTTCACGAACTGGATATTCCGCAGCCAGCAATGGATAATCTGCTGGGAGAAACTGCAATCCGCGTACTCAAACTGGACGTGCCAGCCTGACTGGACCAGAGGACAAGGGGACACCAGATGCCGTCATCACACAACATCGTGACGCCTCTCTATCACCAGGTCACCCTGGTACTGAGAGAGCGGATTGAGGCCGGGTACTACGGCCAGGATGGCCGCATTCCCTCGGAACTCGAGCTGTCGCGTGAATTCAACGTGTCACGCATTACCGTCTCACGGGCGATCAATGACCTTGCCCAGCAGGGCCTCTTGGAACGGCGACGCGGTGCAGGGACGCGGGTGATCGGCGGGGCGGTCAACCGGCCCGTCGCGACGGGCATCGGCGGCCTGTTGCGGAGCCTCAATGACATGGGGGCCCGGACGCAGGTCCGGGTGCTGGAGTTCGGTTTTGTTTCTCCGCCACCGGATGTGCGCCATGCGCTCGATCTCGACGCGGAGGCGAAGGTCCAGTGGGCCGTCCGGGTGCGCAGCTTCAAAGGCGAACCCTTCTCCTACCTGACATCTTTCCTGCCTCAGGACATCGGCGAGAAATTCGACGCAGACACCATGGGCCGCTATTCCATGATGGAACTGCTGCGAAACGCCGGTGTGACAGTCGGCAGCGCAGAGCAGAGTTTTTTCGCCAGCCTTGCCGATCCCCAGACCGCCCCGGCGCTGGATGTTGCGGTCGGCACCCCGCTTCTGGCCATCAACCGGGTGGTGCATGACAGCGCGCAACGGCCCGTCGAATACCTTCGTATCCTCTACCGGACGGACCGCTTTCAATATCACATGACCATGGGCGAAGAGGCTGTCGGCGCGGCTCAGTCCTGGACGACGACGGAAACCTAGCGCCAAACAAGGACACTCCATATGTCGGTATCCCTTGCCGAGACCGCCCTGCTGATCGTCGATCTACAGAATGACTTCCTGCACCCTGAAGGTGCCTATGGCCGCGCCGGTCAGGGCAGCGACGCGATCGCCGCCCTGCCGGAGCGGATCGCGCCGGTCGCCGCGGCTCTGCGGGCCGCCGGCGGGTCTGTCGTGTCCACCCAGTTCACTCTCGTTCCCGGCCGGCACGACGAGCCCCTGATCGCCCCGCACCTGAAATCCCTGCGCCCCTTCCTTGGCAAGGGCGACTTTGCGCCGGGCAGCTGGGGACATTCGCTGGTCGACACGCTGGCCCCCGCAGATTTCATCGTCGAGAAGGTCGCCTATTCCGCATTCTATATGTCGCGGCTGGAACTGGTGCTGCGCCGCGCCGGTCTGAAGCGCCTGATCGTGTGCGGCATCGTCACCAACGGAGGCGTGGCGGCGACCCTGCGTGGCGCCCATGTGCGCGACTTCGAGACGATCCTGCTGAGCGACGGGTGCGGCGCCTTCCGCCCCGAGGTCCACGACGTCACTATCGCTTCCCTCTCCACCGTCAGCCCCTTGATGACTTGTGATGAGGCGCTTGCGCAGATCGGTGCAGCCGCCGTCGCGCCATCCGTTTGACAAATGCCCTATTGGTATAACAATAGGGCAATAAGAAAGAGTTTCGATGTCCATACCTCCTGCCACCCTCAGCGAAAAGATTCTTGCCCGCGCCTCGGGCCGCGACAGCGTTCGCCCGGGCGAGATTGTGATGGTCTCCGTCGACCTGGCGATGATGCACGATTCCGGCGGGCCGCGCCGGGTCAAGCCGATGTTGGAGCAGTTGGGCGCGCAGGTCTGGAATCCTGACAAGATCGTGGTCGTCTCGGACCACTTCGTCCCGGCGGTGGATGCGGACAGCGCAGCGATCCTCGACCTGACCCGCAAGTGGGTGAAGGAAACGCAGATCCGCCGTTTCTACGATATGAAGGGCATCTGCCATGTAGTCCTGCCTGAAAACGGGCTGATCCAGCCCGGCATGATGGCTGTCGGAGGCGACAGTCACTCCTGTACTGGCGGTGCCTGGGGCGCCTTCATGGTCGGCATGGGGGCAACCGACATGCTGGGTGTGCTGGTCACCGGCGAGACCTGGCTACGAGTGCCTACGACGGTCCGCTTCCGCTGCGACGGTCGCCTGCCGCGCGGGGTCAGTGCCAAGGACATCATGCTCCATCTCTGCGCCACGGTGGATCCGGTTTTGATGTCCTACCGGACCGCGGAATACTGTGGCGAGGCCGTCTCTGCCATGTCGATGCCCGAGCGCATGACCTTGTGCAACATGTCCGCCGAACTCGGGGCCAAGACGGGGCTCATCGCGCCCGATGCAACGACCCGCGCCTGGCTCGAAAGGTTCGGGGTCGGCGTCGGCCCGCTGGAACTGCAGGCCGATCCCGACGCGGAAATCGAGCGGGAGGTTGTCATCGACACGCCCGCCCTTGCGCCGCAGGTGGCCGCGCCGCACTCGCCGGCCAACACCCATCCGGTCGGCGCTTGCCGAGGTCAGCGGATTACGCAGGCCTATATCGGGGCCTGCACCGGCGCCAAGCTGGAGGGCACCTGCACATGGCCGCCGAGATCCTGAAGGGTCGCAAGGTCGCCGCGGACATACGCCTGCTGCTGGCCCCCGCCTCGACCCGCGTGACAACTGAGGCGGCAAAGGACGGTACGCTGGAGATCTTGACCGAGGCGGGCGCGATCATGCTGCCCTCCGGCTGCGGCGCCTGCGCCGGAATGGGGGCCGGTATCCTCGCGGACGGGGAGGTCTGCATCGCGTCCACCTCCCGCAACTTCCGCGGCCGTATGGGATCTGCCGGGGCGGATGTCTATCTTGCTTCGCCCTACACCGTCGCCGCGGCCGCCGTCGCGGGCGAGATCACCGACCCGCGGGAGATGCTGTCATGACGGTTTCCGGCCTTACCCATGCCTTCGGCGACAAGATCGACACCGACCTGCTGTCGCCCGGCGCCTACATGAAGGTTACAATCGAGGAGATGGCCCGCCATTGCCTCGAAGCCGTCGACCCGGAGTTCACGACCCGCGTAAAGGCGGGCGACATCGTCACCGCCGGATTCGAGTTCGGCTCTGGCAGTTCCCGCGAGCAGGCTGCGAGCTGTCTGCTGCTGAACGGGGTGTCCTGTGTCCTTGCGCGGTCCTTCGCCCGCATTTTTTATCGCAATGCGCTGAACCTCGGGCTGCCCGTACTGGTCTGCCCAACGGCACATGAAATTCCGGCGGGCACCCGGCTGACCGTGGACCCGATGGCCGGCACCGCGACCGAACCTTCGGGCCGCGTCCATGCCTGCGACCCCATTCCCGCCCGGCTGATGGAGATCGTCTCCGCCGGCGGGCTCCTCTCCCACCTCGAAAAGACGAGGACCAGATGACACTTCGCGAACGGCTGTCGAGGCCTGAGATACTTATCGCCCCGGGCTGCTACGATGCCCTGTCGGCCCTGCTGATCCAGCAGGCCGGGTTCGAGGCCGCCTACCTGTCCGGCGCCTCGGTCAGCTACACCCGCTTCGGTCTGCCGGACATCGGCCTCGTCGGCATGAACGAGATGGCACAGACCCTGCGCGCCATTGCAGATCGGGTGGACCTGCCGCTGATCGTCGATGGCGACACCGGGTTTGGCAACGCGCTGAACGTGCAGCGCACGGTGCAGTCCTACCGGACATCCGGGGCGGGCGCGATCCAGATCGAGGACCAGACCTTCCCCAAGCGGTGCGGCCATCTCGACAACAAGCAACTGATCACGACAGCCGCCATGACCGGCAAGCTGCGAGCCGCTGACGATGCGCGCGGCGATTCCGACATGCTGATCGTGGCCCGGACTGACGCTGTCGCGGTCGAGGGGATGGAGGCCGCGCTGGAGCGCGCCGAAGCCTATATCGAGGCCGGGGCGGACATGCTCTTTGTCGAAGCGCCGCCCACCACCGATGCGTTGCAGATGGTCGGCGAAAAGCTGGGCCACAGGATCCCGCTGATGGCCAACATGGTCGAAGGCGGCAAGACGCCCCTGTCCTCCGCCCATGACCTGCAGGAGATGGGGTATTCCATGGTCATCTTCCCCGGCGCCTTCGTCCGGGCACTGGCCTGGGCCGGACAGGCCTTCTTTGCCTCGCTGCACGAACATGGCACGACCCGACCCTTTGCCGACCGCATGCACGATTTCCAGTCCTTGAACGATGTTCTAGACACGCCGGGGTTCATCGCCCGCGGCAAGACCTACGAAGAATAGGAGCTGCCTATGACCGAGCTTAACCCGATCACGCTGGCCGTTCTCAAGGGACGCCTTGAACAGATCGCGGACGAGATGGACGCGACCCTGTTCCGCTCTGCCTTCAACCCGATCATCGCCGAGGCCCATGATGCCAGCCATGGTCTCTACCATGCTGAAACGGGTGATACCCTGATACAGGGGAAATCCGGCCTGCCGATCTTTGTCGGCGCGATGGCGCACGCCACCCGCGCCGTAATCGAGAAGGTTCGCGCGGATGGCAACCTGTCCGAAGGCGATGTCTATATCTTCAACGATCCCTATGATGGCGGTACGCACCTCTCCGACTTCAAGCTGGTTCGCCCCTACTTCCGCGATGGCGCGCTGTTCTGCTGGATCGCATCCGTCGGGCACTGGCACGATGTGGGCGGCAACGTTCCGGGTAACTACAACCCCGTCGCGACCGAGAGCTTCCAGGAGGGTATGCTGATCCCGCCGGTCAAGCTTTACACCGCAGGGACACTTAACCCCGACATCGTGACGATCCTCAGCGCCAACTCCCGCCTGCCGCGCAGCGTCTACGGCGACATGAACGGCCAGGTGAACGCGCTGCAACTGGGCATCCGGCGGATGGATGCGCTGCTGGACGAATACGGAGCGGATACGGTCAGCGGCGCGCTTTCCACCCTGCGCGATCGCGGTGCCGTGCTGATGCGCGCCCGGATCGCGGGGCTGCCCGACGGCAGCTGGTCCGCGACCGACTACCTCGACAATGACGGCATCACCGACTGGCAGATGCAGATCAGCCTCGAAACCCGAGTCGAGGGCGACCGGCTGGTGCTGGATTTCACCGGCACCTCCGAACAGTGTATGGGGCCGCTGAACATCTCCCGCTCCACTGCCGAGGCCGCCTGCTATGTCGCGCTAAAACACGTCTTCCCGGATGTGCCCGCGAACGGTGGCGTCCTCGATCCGGTCGAGATCATCCTGCCCGAGGGCAGCCTGCTCTGCGCCGGCGCACCGCGTCCGGTGGGGGGTATACGGAAACTATCCTGCGGCTGATCGACGTGGTGTTCCAATGCTTCGGCCAGGCCGCGCCGGACATCGCACCCGCGCCCGCCTACGGCACGATCAATGCGCTGTCGATCTCGGGACATGGCGCGAACGGGCAACGCTGGGTCATGTTCTCCTTCTTCGGCGGCGGGCATGGCGGCCACAGCGACGGTGACGGGCTAAACCATGGCAACGCGCCGATCTCCACCGCGACCATCCCGCCGCTGGAAATCCTCGAGGCCGCTTATCCGGTGAAGTTCACCGAATGGGCGCTGCGGCCGGATTCCGGCGGCGCCGGCGAACATCGCGGTGGCCTCGGTGCCGTCTACGAGATCGAGCTTCTGGCCGAGGAGGCGCAGGCCTTCCTCTTTGGCGAACGCGGGCGCACGCCGCCTCCGGGCGTCAACGGCGGCGGGGCCGCCGCGCGCAACCGCTTTACCCATCCCGACGGGCAGGGGGGCGTCACCGAACCGGCGATGACCTCCAAGATGACCGGGCTGAAACTGACGCGCGGCCAGCGGGTCCGACTGGAGACCCCCGGCGGCGGCGGCTGGGGCAACCCGGCCGACCGTGACCCCACCCTGACAGCGCGGGACATTGCCCTCGGCTATATCGCAACCAAGGATACCAACGGAAATGACTGACAAGACGACTGTGATCGGCGTGGACGTCGGCGGCACGTTCACCGACCTCTTCTTCCTCGACGAGGCCACCGGGGCGATCGACGTGGTCAAGGTACCATCCACTCGCGGGCGCGAGGCCGACGGCTTCCTCGACGGGCTGTCGCGCAACGGCACCGACCTTGCCAGCGTCGGCACCATCGTGCACGGCACCACCGTCGGGACCAACGCCCTGCTAGAACGGAAGGGCGCCAAGTGCGGGCTTATCACCACAGCCGGATTCCGCGACGTGCTGGAGATGCGTCGCCGGGACCGGCCCGCAACCTGGGGCCTACGCGGCGCCTATGAACCGGTGATCACTCGCGACATGCGCGTGGAGGTGCCCGAACGCATCCTCGCGGACGGCACAGTCGACACGCCGCTTGATCGCGAGGCGTTGAAGGCGGCGGCACAGACCCTGCTGGACCGGGGCGCCCAGGCCGTCATCGTCGCCTTCGTCAACGCTTATGCGAACACGGCGCACGAGGAAGAGGCGCTGGAGGCCCTGGCGGACATCTGGCCCAACCAGCACCTGACCGCCGCCTCCCGCCTGCTGCCCGAGATACGGGAATTCGAGCGCACCTCGACCGCCGCGCTGAACGGATACTTGCAGCCGGTAGTGGCCTCTTACCTCGAAAAGCTCAACGACCGGCTCAAGGAAGAGGGCTTTGGTGGCGATCTGCTGATCGTCCAGTCGAACGGGGGCGTGATGACCGTCGACACGGCCAGCCGCCTGCCGGTGCGCACCGCTCTGTCCGGTCCGGCCGCCGGGGTCATCGCCTCGGCCGAGATCGCCTCGGCCGCCGGGTTCCCCGATGTCATCACCTGCGACATGGGCGGCACCTCCTTCGACGTGTCCTTGATCGCAGGCGGGGAAACCCATCTTGCCGCCCAAACTTCGATCGACTTCGGCATGGTCGTCCGCTCTCCGATGATCGAAATCTCGACCATCGGCGCGGGCGGCGGCTCCATCGCATGGGTCGATGACGCGGGCATCCTGCAGATCGGGCCGGAAAGCGCGGGCTCCATTCCCGGGCCGGTGGCCTACGGGCAGGGAAATGACCGCCCAACCGTCACCGACGCCAATGTCGTGCTGGGCCGGATCAACGCCGACCGCCCGATCGGCGGTAAGCTCGCCCGGCTGGATGTGGAGGCCGCGGGTCGCGCCATCGCGAAGCATGTGGGCGAACCGCTAGGCCTCGACATGATCGAAGCGGCTGCCGCGATCCTCAAGGTCGCCAATGCCCGCCTCGCCGGGGCGCTGCGACTGGTATCGATTGAACGCGGTTACGATCCCCGCGACTTCTCCGCGCTGCCCTTCGGTGGCGGCGGGTCGTTGCATGCCGGGGCGCTGATCACCGAGGTCGGGTTGAAAAGCGCGCTGGTGCCGCTTTATCCCGGCGTCGCTTCAGCGCTTGGCTGCGTCATCGCCGACATGCGTCACGATCAGGTGCAGACCGTGAACGGGGTGCTGGGCACGCTGGACTTCGAAGCACTGTCGGCGCAGGGGCAGGGGATGGCAGAGGCCGGTCTGGCGCTGCTCGGCGAGGGCGGCATCACCTTCACGGCCCGCGACGTGGTGGTGGAGCTGGACATGTCCTACCTTGGCCAGACCCATACGGTGCCGGTCGGCCTGCCACTGGAGGCCCTATCGGATCGTGTCGCGATCCAGTCCGCCTTCGAGACCGCATATGACACCTCCTTCGGCAGCCACCTGGAGAACGTGGCGATCCGTGTTCTGAATCTTCGGGTCTCGGCCATCGGGCGACGGCCACGGTTCGATCTGCGCGTCCTGGTGCCGCAAACCACCGGCACGACCGAGGACGCGGTCGTCGGCAGCCGCCAGATGTACGCCGACGGCGCGTGGCAGGAGGCGACGGTCTACGACCGGCTCGCTCTCTCCATCGGCAACAGCCTGAAAGGACCGGCGATCCTGGAACAGCCCGATACGACGATCATCGTCGAGCCGGGGCAGGTGGCCACCGTGGATGATTTTGGCAACGTCATCATCTGCAACGCGTGAAGACGGAGGAGGCCGAATGACAGACATCTTTTTCTGGTCGGCCGCCGAAACGGCCCTGCGCATCCGCCGGCGCGATGTCTCGGCGACGGAAGTTACCCGCGCCGCGCTGGATCGCATGACCGAGGTGAACCCGCGCATCAAAGCCATCGTCGACACCGGCGGGAACCTTGCCGCCGAGGCGCTGGAATTCGCGGGAAAGATAGATGTGGCGGGCTTGCCCGAGGACCCTCCGCCGCTCTATGGCGTGCGGGATAGTCAACTGACCCTCCCCCACTGAAATGTCTAGAATATTTTGGTTCTTAATGGCAGGAATTTTTTGGGCGCTATATACTCAACTAGCCAAAAACAACTTGCGGGATTTGGCTAGTTGAGTAGCCGGCTCCCTCCTTTTACGTAGTAGGTTAGATGGCATAGGGCACCTCGTGACCGTTCGGCTTGGCGATGCGCTGAACGAGCATCGCCGAGCCCATCATCGGGCTGGTCCCGCCCATCTGCTACATCAGTAGACCATAAGCCAAATTGGTCCAATTTTTTGGGTTCAGCTTGAAATCCCCTAAATCAGTATTAGCATTTATTAGCATTTATTAGCATTTATTAGCATTTATTAGCATTTTCTGCCTTTTTAGCTGTCCTCCCGACCCGCTGCACAACCCAAGCCTGCAAGGTTAGGCAGATGGCGGGTTGGCGAAGGCAATTAAATTCTTCTGCGTACAACGCAAACGTCCTACATCAGCACCTCTTCGTTCGCCGCGACAAGCATGTTCCGCAAGCGGACGGCAATGTTGTTGCCATTCGCAACATTTATGCTCGCTGTTTCAATGGTCGTATCCTGGCCTGAAATCCGAAATTGAGCCTGAACGCCTTCTTCAATCGTTAGGTCTTCGTGATGTGGATAGGGCAGCGTCAGTCGCGCTGCACCGTAGAGGTGCGCGAAAGCCATTATTTGGTAAACATCACTTTGCGAAACCCCCTGTTTTCGATCGTCAACGCGTGAGTAGATCCGCTTCCACTTCGTGTCGATCACATGCACGAACTTATCTTTTTGCTTGATCAGAATATCAGGCTTTGTTTAGAAAACCCCTCGATTATCGTCGAGCGAAGTCAGGCAGAATAGCCGCCCACCCTGAAGAGATACCCGGAATTCTGTGCCAGCCAATGTACGTCTAATAAGCCGGCCGACATACTCTTCGAATAGCGTGCTCATCTCAAACAGCATCGCAGTGCCAAGTCCAGATCCTGCACTTGTTGTTTGATACCGATTGCGTAGGAAGAGCTGTGCCATTTCGTACAATTCATGCCATGCTCTGTTGGTTCGGTCGATGACCACTTCATCCCATTTGAGTGCAGGAACAGCGACTTCGGCAATGTCGGCATAGACGAAAGCGAATTAGCGCAAGCGCTGTTGGTTGGACTGGCTACGCGACATTCTGGAGAGATATATGACCGTCGCTTTCATTAAGCGGTTCAGAGCGATGCCTCGGAGAGCTCACCGAATTTACAGGCAAGCCATGAGGGGTTTGCTGCGTGGTGTGAGAAATGACGCGGTAGGACAACCGCTCCGTTTCCGGTGCGTTGATCCAGACGTTCTCGGGTTGGATGACGGTGAACGCCAGAGATCAGCCATGCCGCAAAGATTGCGCATGGTGGCCATGGGCGTGATGACCGGCCTTTACGTCGCCAATGCCGTTGCCATAGCAATGATCGCAGCATACTGGCGGTCCACTTCGTTTTGCTGCTCGAAATTCACCCGTACTGCCCGCTCGCGTATTTCAGGTGAATATCTGTTTCCACATTTGTTTTTTTCCACAATCCAGCATCCCTATTCTTGGGCCTCCGGCAAATCCAGCGCGGTTCATTGGTGCTGACGTTAAGGAAAAAAATCACCGTCAGATTTTGCCTTGTGCAATCTTGTGCCGTGCAAGCTGCGCCAGTGTCGGCCACATCGTGAATGTCAGAGCAAATAGCATCCACAACGGATTGAACCCTACGATCACAGCGATTATCGATCCTGCGCTGGCCGCTAGCGCCATGCGCTCCCATACCTTCATTGTAGAGAGCCAGAATCCCTGGGTTGCAGCAGCTAACAGTATAGAGGCGAACGCAGCGGCAAGCCCAACTTTGATCGAGCCGGCGACAGAGTCGCCACGCATAAGTAAGCTGCTGTTATAGACCAAAAGAAATGGCAATACATATAGCATGATGCAGAGGCGGGTTGCTTCCCATGCGGTACGGAAATAGGGGGCTCTGGCAATTGCGCTCGCAGCTAGTGCTGCAGCGGCGACAGGTGGCGTCACTGCTGACATCACAGCAAAATACAAAATAAAGAAGTTGGCGGAAAAGATGTCAACGCCGCTTTCAGTCAGGATAGGTCCGGCAATGGCGCTGACAAGCACATAAGCACCCACGGTAGGAATTCCTGCTCCCAGCAGTATGCACATTACGGCGGTTAGAATTAGCGCAACAAACATCGAGCCGCCTGAAAGGAAGTCGATGGCGGATCCCAGCGGTACTGCTGCGCCAGTAGCGGTGACAGATTCGGCTAGAAGCCCGATGGCACCAATAATCACAGCAATGCCTGCACCCATCTTGGCTCCTTCCACCATCCCGTCCAGAAGCTTGAGCGTGAAAGTACGCAGGTCCAACGCCAAAGTGTAGAAAGGGCGTGCGGGACGCATCCAGGCGAGATCAATAAAAACCATCGCTAGGCGCGTCGCAGCCAAAGTGACGATGGCCCAAAAACCCGCAAAGGATACAGAATAGAGATTGACCAAAAAGTAGACCAACACGCCAGTTGGAATTACGAAAATTGGAAGAAACCGGATCAAAACCTGTAGATCGGGAGCAACCGTTTGGCGTACGATGCCTAGCCGGCGCGATTTGAAGTAAACACTTGCGAGAAGAGCCAAGTAAAACAGTGTGGCAGGGATTATAGCTGCGACGACCACTTCGAAATATGTGACTGAAAGTACTGCAGCCATTATGAACGCAACCGAACCCATAACTGGCGGAACCAGTTGACCGCCAGTCGAGGCAGCAGCCTCTATCGCGCCAGCGGTGGCGGGGTCGTAGCCTTCACGCTTCATGATCGGGATCGTATAGCTGCCAGTGATGGCAACATTGGCAACGGCCGCGCCGGTCACAGTACCCATCAAACTGGAACTGATTACAGCGCTCAGCCCTGCTCCCCCAGGAAACGCACGGCTTACAGCCTTGCCGATCTCGATAAAGGCGCGATTCCCGTCAAGAGATTGCAGCAACCCGCCGAAAACCATAAATAAAAATATAAAGTTTGCAGAGATCGCCATGAATTGACCATAAAGCCCGCTGTAAAGTCCGATCGATAGATTGGAAATCACTGTGTCAAATGGGATGCGACTGGCGGCGGCCGATGTGGGTAACATGTAGCCCCACAAATTGTAAGCAACTGCGACAAGTGCAATCAATGGTAGGGCCATACCCCAACGTTGACGGGCCGTCTCCAGCACGGCAAAAATCAGTGCGATGCCGACCAGCACGTCAAGACGACCCGGAAACCCTTGATTTACAATCAGGGCGTCATAGTTGATCTGAACGTAAAGTGTGCAGCCCAGAGCTACAAGTGCGACCAACAAAAGCCAAAAGCGCTGAAGTCGGCTACTAGTCTCAATTGCGCTACCAAGCAGCACGAGTTGAAGTGCGACTCCCAGGTGGGTATTTTGTACTAGAACCGATGGCAGAATTGGCGTCTGCGAGGCGATGAGCTGAAAAACAGTCATCGCCAACGCAAGCGCCATCAAAAGCCGAGATGTGACAAGACGCATTCTATTCCCTATTTAGATGACTAACGCACGCTGGATCGATCACTTTATCAGACCGGCTTCACGATAGGCGCGTAAAGCACCAGGATGAAGCTTTGCTTCGATCCCGTAGGGAAGGAAAGCAGGTGTGAACAGAACGCCAAGTCCACCAGCTGCGTTTATCTTTTCTAGGTGCGCGAGAGTTTGTCGAACGTATTCGTACGCCGTTTCTTCAGGAAAAGTGGCATCAACAGCCACGAAATCGGGATTGGCGTAAAGCATCACATCCCCTTCTTGAATTGGCAACGTGCCGTCCGGAACTGTTAGGATGTGATAGGGAACGCCGGTGTCGTCATGCGTCTTGCGCAATCCTTTTTCTGTCCAAGGCACAATGTGAAAACCTCGACCGGATTGTTCGAGGTTCAGAATCCCGGGGACAACACCTACCTTGTTGTCAGCGGCGTTGTACCAGCTTAGCGTAAGGCCAACATCGATGGTCCCATCAAGCAACCCTGAAAAGATGTCGGCAAAAGAGAGGTACTGAAGGTTCACATCTTCCAGTACGCCAAGCGATTTCAACGTCTCTTCGGCCATGACAGTCGCAGTGCCAGCTTTCGGCCCCAGCGCGATAGTACGGCCCTTAAAATCCTCCGGCGACTTGATGTTAGCATCCGCAGTAACCAACATCCAGATAGGCCACGTCGCGTTCATCAGCGCTTGAATTTGCAAATCGCCCAAGCCGTCCTCGAAGGGGGCCTGTTTATTGGCTGCCAACCAGGGACTAATCGGGTCAGAGTTGAAGATCAATTTAGTACGGTCTTTGGCTCCGATAGCATAACGCAAGTTGTATATGTAACCCTGTGTTGGTTGAGGCTTACTGCGCAATGTCTCTGAATTTTGCTCCAGTATTCGGGCAATGCCAAGCGCCCATTCATATTCGCCGATACCCGCCGGCGCGGTGAGGTGGTCAACAGTAGTTACCTGGGCAGTCACACCGCTAGCGGCGGTCATCACTACCGTCAGCCCCAGTCCGGCAAGGGCTAACCTAAGAGAATTGAGCATTCGGAACATTTTTTCCTCCAATTTTTGCCTGCCGTCTCTTGGTACGGACGGAATGGCCACAAGTAAGGTTGACATATATATTGCTAACATTCTTAACTCTGTCTCAGACATGTTTGTGAGTCCAGTAGTTTTTCGTATCGATCAGACAGGGGGGAAACCCATGAGTTCAATCGACTATACCTTGCTAGTTGATCAGATAAGTCATGTTGGAAAAGGTCTAAGCCGCCCAGAATGCATTCTCGCGCAGAAGAATGGCGTGCTCTGGATCTCCGATGACAAGAGCGGCGTTGTAAGGCTAGCACCCAATGGCGCACAGACGCGTATCGGCTCGCTTGGCGGTTCACCCAACGGTATAGCAATGGACCGAGACGGCTCTTTCGTCGTGGCAAATATCGAAACTGGTGAAGTTCAACGCTTAAGCCGTACCGGTGAAGCCTCGACAATGCTTCACCGACTAAACGGACGGTCACTGGGCGCGGTAAACTTCGTGCTGTTCGACAGTAAATGGCGTTTGTGGGTCTCGGTATCTACCCGGACAATTCCGCGCGGTGATGCGATCAAACAACCGCGACCCGATGGCTACTTGATGCTAATCGACGACGCAGGAGCGCGCATCGTTGCGGACGGCTTTTATTTCACTAATGAGATCAGATTTAGTCTGGATGAAAGCGTGCTTTATGTCTCGGAAACCGCAAAGGGGCGAGTATCGGCATTTGATGTCGACGGCTCGGGTGATCTGTCGAACCGCCGCATATACGGCCCGGATGGTTTCTGGCCCGGCGCTCTGATCGACGGTATTACTGTGGATGTTGAGGGCACGCTTTGGATTACCGAGATCACGCGGAACGCGCTGATCGTGTTGCCTGCCGGGGGTGAACCCAAAATCTTCTTTGAAGGGCCGGATAACGGGCCGGTTTGGTTTCCGACCTCACTCACTTTCGCGGGCCAAGACTTGCGCGATGCCTATATCGGGTCTCTAAAAATGGATCAACTGGCGCGGTTCCAATCGCCTGTTTCGGGGCCGCCGCCGCCGCATTGGCTAATCGAATGAACACTGCCGGCGGAAAACAGGTAGTGATTTATGGAAGCGGGTTCTCACTTTCCTTGCAAACCAAGATGCTCGCAATCGGAGAGACTCTGGTTGTGCTTACATTCAACTTTTCAGCAGAAAACGGTGTGGATTCTCCGCATGTCGTGTATTTCTCTGCTGTGTTCCTCGGAGCGGTGCCGATTTCACTTAATGGGTTCATGGGAACGAAAGACACGAGCCGTGTTCAAATCACTGAGTACTCCCGGATGGGTGCGAACAACAACATGGCGGGCGTATTAACAGCGTCAGTGGGCACAATAGTTATTGCCCATTTGGGCAAGTTTCTATCGCCTTTGAAACCAACTGCCGCCGCGTTGATCTGGGCAGCGCGACGCAGCACGAAAGTTTCGGTCCTAATCCTTATCGCGACGAGAGCTTTTCGTCTTTTTAGAGAAAATTACTCCAGAGCGCTGCGCCATTTGAATATTTCCTTCCCAAAAACTTGGCGCAAATTCACTCACAATCTTACTGACCGCGGGCGTCCTCTTTGCTTTCCTAATGTTCATACTTCTAGGCCGGACGACCTGACTGCTGCGTCCATTGTGCCGAAATGGCGTTTCAGTGATCAGGTGAAAGCTTGGAATATTACACCCAGGCGCCTCTGCATCGATGCGTCGAACTCAAGGCAACTTTCTACGTAGGGCCACCGCTAGCGCTAATACCGACTACTTCGACAACACAAGGAAACTGGAATGACGGGTCAGATTAATAGAAACTCGAGTGTTGCCGATTGGCGGCTAGCCGCCCAGGAAGCGGCACAAAGCGCACGTCAATCGGGGGCGAAGGCCCTGTCCGAAATCTCGGCAAAGGCTGTTCTGTCCAGCCATGGGGTTTCGACGCCACTCGGCAAGTGGTTGGCGCGGCCGGAGGATGCAACGGAAAATGCTCTTGGCCAACTAACGCCGCCGTTGGTTGCCAAGCTTGTAACACGTGCCGGAGTTCACAAGAGCGATTTTGGTGGAGTTCAGTTAAATCTTAACAACGCCGCAGAGGTCAGCGCCGCACTTTCAGCGATTAACGCCGCAGCAGCTAAGGCAGGGATCGAACCGGACGGGTTTTTGGTGGAAGAGCAGGCCGCTCCGGGTGTTGAACTGGTGCTTGGCGGGGTTTTCGACCCGCGTTTTGGCCCCTGCGTGATGGTCGGACTTGGTGGGGTCTTCGTTGAGATATTCGAAGACGTCGCCTTTCGCGTCTGTCCGATAGACGAAAATGAAGCACGCGAGATGCTGGCAGAACTTAAGGCGCGACCCATTCTTTCCGGAGTGCGCGGACGCGATGGCGTAGACGTTGATGCGCTGGTGGCAGCTTTGGTCGCCTTTGGTGGCCCCAGGGGAGTAATGATGGCGTTTGAAGGCCAAGCGGTGGAAATTGACGTGAATCCATTAATCGCAGGACCTGGAGGTGCTGTTGCAGCAGACGCTCGAATCATGTTGAGCGCCAGCGCCAACGCAGCTCTTGAGCCCGCTCCACCCATAGATATGCAGGTGACACGCGAAATGTTCCGTCCGCTGTTTCGACCTAAGAGCATCGCTATACTTGGTGCGTCATCATCTGGCAGCGGCTTTGGTAACGAGGTGATTAGCCACAGCCTTGCTTTTGGTTATCAAGGACGCATCACTCCGATACATCCGACCGCTTCCGAGATACAGGGTTTAAAAACTTCGCAATCCTTCGCCTCGATGTCGGAGCCGGTTGATTTTGCCTATGTTGCGATTGGTGCCGATGCAGCGTTGGAGGCACTTGGTACAGCCCCTAACAAGGCACATTTTGTGCAAGTCATGTCCTCCGGTTTCGGCGAAAGTCAGGATACAGTGAAGGAACGTCGTCTGCTGGAAATTGCGAAAGCAAATGGTTTCCGCCTTCTCGGGCCGAACTGTCTTGGCGTCCATTCGCCCCGTGGAGGATTGACCTTTGTTGGCGGGGCCGATTCAACGCCTGGCAACATAGGGGTGATCTCTCAATCTGGCGGGTTGGCCGTCGATGTAATTCTGAAAGGCGGCGCTCGGGGGCTCAAGTTCTCGGCGGTAACCACGCTGGGCAACAGTGCAGATTTGACGCCCGCAGACCTATTGGAGCATCATTTCGCAGATCCCGAAACTGATGTTATCGGCCTTTACCTAGAAGACGTGCGAGATGGCAGGCGCTTCGTGCAGCGCTTGAAAGAACACGCCTGCGAAAAGCCGGTAGTAATGCTTGTTGGGGGACGAACCGAGGCTGGGGGCGCGCTGCTGCTTCGCATACAGGAGCGTTGGCGGCAGATGCTCGGCTTTGGTCCGGGATTGAACGTCAAACAGGTGCGGTAATAGTTGATACCTTGGAAGAATTCTTGAATGCACTTCTTGTCTTACAGTTCCGAAACTGCCGTAAGGACAGCCCTACGCAGCGTGTTGCACTATTCGGTAATGGGGGCGGGTCAAGCGTTTTGGCCGCAGACGCTTTTGCGCGAAACGGGCTGGAGATACCGCAGTTTTCCGCCTCTACGTTGGCTCGATTGGAGGCGCTGAGCCTACCACCGGGCACAGGGTTAGCCAATCCTGTAGACACTCCCGCTGGGACGTTACGCCATCGTGACGGCGCGGTTGCAAACGAAATCCTTGATATACTGGTTGGAGAAGCAACCCTCGATGCAATTGTTCTACACGTCAACCTTCCAGTCTTTACCAGTTCGACCAATCAACGTGTGGATGTCATCGGTGGGTTAGTGAGCGGAGCGATGAGAGTTGGCGCTGCAAACTCTGATGCCCCACGCATAGTTCTTGTACTGCGTTCTGATGGAGCTGAGGTGACCGATGCACGGCGAAGAGCTGACCGACATATTGCTCTTGACGCGGGGATCGCCGTTTTTGACGAATTGCCCGAAGCGGCAAAAGCGCTGGGAGCGCTAGCGCGTTGGGAGTCGGCAGTAAAAAGGCGTCGGGCTTAGCCCGACTCCTTAGACTCTAGCAAGATACTAACCGCCATGTCTTTTGAACGGTTGACCATCTTGCGAACGGTTTCCTCAGCGCCATCGCCGTCGCCTGCCTCGATCCGCTCTAACAGCCTTGTCCAGTTTTGAGCCGATTGAGCGCGCCGCTCCTTTGTTGCGAGACCGAGCCGGGCATATCGGATCGTCTGATGAAGCAATGAAAAGATAATCTCGGCCAGCCGCGTGCTTCCGGTTCTGATACACAGGTTAATGTTGGCTTCTTGGACTTTGGCCAGATAGGCGTCAGTCACATCTTCACCTTCGCCGAGCTCAACTAGTTTGTTCAGCTCGGCCACCGTTGCACGCAATTCTGCATTAACTGTTTCATCACCCATCAATGCGGCACGCCGACCCGCCAACCCAAGCAATGTAGCTCGAATTTCAAACACGTCTTCAACTTCGTCGATCGACAGCTTGGTTACGATTGCTCCACGCCTCGGCTTGATGCTAACGAGCCCCTTTTTTCAAGAATCCGTAGCGCCTCGCGCACCGGCCCGCGGCTGACCTGAAACCTTTCTGAGACTGCAACCTCGTGGATGCGGTCTCCGGGTTCATAGTCACCTCTGGCAATTGAATCGGCCAGTTGGCTCGCAATCTGCTCTGAGAGAGAGAGGGCTTCTCCACCCGTAATTTGAGAGCGAAGAACTGTCGGTGGTTTCGACTTCACAGTAAACTCCGTTTCGACTCTATATCTCCGCTCAGACCAATAGTAGAAAACTAAGGAGTATCCAACCGCGTTTCACGTTTCCATGGTTGCGATATGCTGTCCTTCTCCAACGTTCGCGCCTTCGTCAATATGAAGCCCCGTTATGCGTCCATCTTCGGGGGCAAGCACTGGGATTTCCATTTTCATCGACTCAAGTATCATGATTACATCGTCTTCACTAACTTTATCGCCGATACTAGCTTCGATCTTCCATACGGTTCCAGTAATCTCTGATTCTACTTTGATTTCTGCCATGTGTCACTCCTGATCAAGAAAACTGCGTTATAATTCAAAAGGTGGTTGGCCAACTGGAAAGCTTGCGCTGCGAGAGACCTTTGTCCATCGCTCTCGAATGAACATCCATCATCTTAATCAGCCAATCACGAGTTTCGCGCGGATCAAGTACGGATTGCGCGGAATAAATCGCTGCTAGGTCATAGGCTGAAGTTTCACGGCCGATTTCCTGCTTCAACTCCTCGAATTTCTGCGGATCGCCTTCTGCGGTAACTCCGTAGACGACGTTCACGCCGATGTTTGGGTCCATAAAGCCAACCTCAGCGGTGAACCACGCCCCCATCTCATCCGAATTGCGGGATCCACCCATATTAAGATAGGCTTGCCCATAAGACTTTCGCGTAACTATCGAGAATTTCGGCACGGTGCACATCTGAAGCGCGCTCATGAAATTCATGATCTTGCCTGGCGCTTTGCGTTTTTCGCCTTCGATTCCGATCAGGAAGCCCGGAGTGTCGGTCAGCATGATAATTGGGATGTTGAAGCTGTCGCATAGAACAAGGAAGCTGGTGATTTTATCGCAACCATCGGGGTCAAGAGCGCCGGCCTTGAACATCGGGTTGGATGCGACGAAACCAACCACCTTACCATTCATCCTAGCGAGGGCCGTAGTCGCGGCCTTACCGAATTTTGGTTTCAGTTCAAATATGCTGTCGGGATCTGCGATTGCTTTTATCAGCTTGCGAACGTCATAAACTTTTTGACGTTGTATGGGAACAATATCGAGGATTTCTTCAGGGTTGGGCAGCGTTGTGGGGTCAGGTGGAGCTGTGTCCGGAGGACACTCACCTGCGTGTGAAGGAAGATAGGACAGAAACTTTTTGACAAGCTCGAGCGCCTCATCATCTGTATCAACCGCATAGTCGACAAGGCCTGTCTTTTCAGTGTGCAGCTTCCATCCGCCCAATTCTTCGGGGTCCACAGCTTCTCGGATGGCTAGCGAAGTAACACGAGGGGATGAAACTGCAAGGCAGCCTCCCTTTCTCATCACTACGAAATCCGAAAGCATCGTGAACCATGTCCCTGTGCCAAAACTAGGACCTAAACAGGCCGCTACGTAAGGGATACGTCGATCACGAACGAACTGAGTAGGATCTTGCCCCAGAGCGCCAGTACCCTGCGCGCCCATCGTATCGGGTATGCGCGCACCCGAGGTTTCATTCAGAAAGATGATCGGCATTCCGTTCTGCGCAGCCGTCCGGCGTATGTGGCCCATTTTCTTTACATTTGTCAGACTGGACGAAGCGCCCAGTGTGGTAATGTCACAAGAAACAATTGCTGTAGGTCTCCCATCAATTTTGCCAAATCCGCAGACCTTACCGTCGGCGGGGCTGCGGTCACGCATTTCGGGGATGTGTGAGGTCGCAAACATGCCCGTTTCTGTAAAACTGTTTGCATCAAAGATCGCATCTAGCCTTTCGCGCGCATTGAGCATTCCAGCATCCTCGCGCTTTGCCATCTTTTCAGCTCCACCCATAGCAAGGATTCTCTCCTTGAGCGCTTCATGTTCGTCGATCAATCGTTTGTAGTCGGACATCTGGCCCCCTCGATCACTTTTTGGCTTGCCATCCCATCAACTCCAAAAGTATTCATAATGTCAACATTATGCTTTTAGCGTGGGTCTGAACTGTTGCTAATCGAGTCTTCCGACAACGAACTAAAGGAAAACGACGCCAATGAACTGGAAGCCTGAGACTGACAAGTTCGCATGGCGTAGCAAAATTGCACGCCTGCTCGGTGGCAAAAATGCGTCCGATTATCAGCATTCGCTACAGCGCGAGATGCAGATCGTAGTCGAACCAACAAAGCTTAGGGCGAGCGATTTTTCCGTGAAATCGCCGCTGCTTGGGAAACGGCGAACTATGGCAAAAACCATAGTTCCGTCTTGGCTGCTCCCTCGATTGCAGTAATTGGTCAGGTAAGAGGCGAAGAGAACTGGGTTCTTATCAACGTTCTTATCAACCGAGGTGATTTGAAAACTCATGGAGGATCTTAAGAAGCGTCAATAATGCCAAATAAGGCCCTAGCCAGAACAGGTTGGAAGCAAAGGGCGCGCTATCCGTTTTTAACCAAAGGAACACTCATGAAGAAGATATTGATCGCCAATCGCGGCGAGATCGCCTGTCGAATTGGCCGCGCTGCACATTCACTCGGGTGGGATACAGTCGCCATCTATTCGGACGCCGATACGGACTCGCTTCATGTCGAAGAAGCAGACGAGGCAGTTCATATCGGCCCCGCTCCGGCGGCACAAAGCTATTTACGCGTTGACGCTATACTTGAGGCTGCCAAGGCAACCGGGGCGGACGGAATTCACCCCGGTTATGGTTTCCTTGCTGAAAACGCGGCGTTTGCGAGAAAAGTGCAAGAGGCTGGATTGATGTGGATCGGGCCCAGCGCAAAATCCATAGAAGATATGGGCGACAAGGAACGTGCGCGCGCCCTAGCACAAGCTGCGGGCGTACCGGTGCTACCCGGTTCCGAAAGGCTCACAGCCGAGGATTTGCACGAACTGGACGCGGCCGCCGCAGAAATCGGCTTTCCTTTACTGGTTAAGGCTTCTGCTGGCGGCGGCGGGATCGGAATGCGGCGGGTCGACCGACCCGAGCAGTTAGCGAAAGCTGTCAATTCAACGCAAGAAATGGCGGCACGTAGCTTTGGCGATGGGTCGGTCTATCTAGAACGATTCGTCGCTCGCGCACGCCATGTCGAGATTCAAATTTTCGGTCTAGGTGACGGGCGTGCCTTCCATCTGTTTGAGCGGGATTGTTCAACCCAACGCCGGTTCCAGAAAGTTATTGAAGAAAGCCCAGCGCCCAACCTAGATTCTAAAATTACGGCTCGCATGGGAGAGAGTGCACGAGCGCTAGCAGCTGCGCAGAACTATAGCGGAGCGGGTACGGTCGAGTTCATCGTCGACGCGGACTCCGGAGAATTCTATTTTCTAGAGATGAACACCCGTATCCAAGTCGAGCACCCCGTCACAGAAATGATCTGCGACGTTGATCTTGTCGCGATGCAAATCCGTCACGCCGCAGGCGAAGACCTTGAAGGTGAGCTTTGTGCTATCAACCGCCAAGGCGTGGCGGTGGAATGCCGTCTTTATGCCGAAAATCCCAATAAACTTTTTTTGCCTGCTCCCGGAACACTCTCCGTCTTCGAAACCCCCAAAGATATAGAGGGTGTCCGCATCGATACCGGAGTTCGGGAAGGAGCAGTTATCACGCCCTACTATGACCCTATGATTGCAAAGGTCTTGGCTTGGGGCGAAACACGAAAAGTGGCATTAGACCGAGCCGCCAAAGCACTTAGCGCGACCCGGATAGAAGGGCTGATGACCAATCGTGACTTCCTGATCGCCGTTTTGCAGGATGATGAATTCAGTAGAGGAGAAGTCTGGACCGGTTATGTTGATGCGCGGCGCAAGGATCTTATCGCATGACGTTGCTCTAGCATCTGAGTTGCCCCTAGTATTGCGGTAATAGGTCTGTTCAGTCACGCCAATTTGTCTGATCGCGTCCAGGCGGGGCATTCCTTGCCCCGTCAGAACCTCAATCTGCCGTAACTTCGTAACAATTTCCTCGGGCTTCGGTCGCTTGTTTGACATGTGTTTCCTCCGTTTTCCTAAACATAGCGGAGGACCACTTCAGCAGGGGAGGATCAACACAGCATGATTGCCTCGCACAAGCAGCGAATGGCTCCTTCTCGCCCTTGGTGCCGGGTGCGATCCTGGACAAATCCGACCCATACCAGCCGTCTGCCGCCCCGTTCGTTGCTGCGATGCAGCTTCCTCGAACCAGTCATTCGTGCATGTCGCAGCATATTGTTCAGTTAATCGTCTGTCAGCGGGACGAAGTTGGCATTAATTGATGCGGCGTGATAGGTCTTCAATCTCACTTTGAAAGGGCTTAGATGTGTCAAGAAAGCTGCTAGATGAGATCAATGGTGGTGAATACGGTAATCCTCTCAAGCAGTTCCATAGGGATGCCATGCTTGACCTGATTCTGGCATGGGGCTCATTGGATGGAGCGCTAACTATTCTCGTTTCTGCATTTACAGGCGAAGAACTCCATAATGCCGCGAGTCGTTTGCTGAAGTTAAAGGGCTCAGACAAAC